>JBGQHM010000032.1:0-31426 GCA_041497995.1 Binatia bacterium
CATCTGGCGTTGCAGGGTGTGGCTGTAGGTCACCAGGTACGTCGAGCCCACGGCGAGCAGCGAGAAGACCCACACGAGCGCGGTCAGCGTTTCATTCTCGATGTGTCCGCGCGCCACCCCGAGCGAGAGAATCACCAGCGAGAACTCACTCACCTGACACAGATTGATCGTCGGCAGCAGCGACGCTCGATGCCCCGCCCTCAGCGCGTGCAGGACCCCGAACACTCCAACGACGCGTACGACAATTGCGACTAGCGCAATCAGCAGCGCCAGGAGGATGATCCGCGGATCGGGGGTCGGTATCTGCATGCCGAGCGCGACGAAGAAGAGAGTGATGAAGAAGTCGCGGATGGTGACCACCTTACCGATGACATCCAGGTTATATGGGAAGGTGGCCAGCGACACGCCGGCGATCAGCGCTCCCATCTCCATCGAGAGCCCGACGCGCGGGTGCGCCGCAACCAGACAGACGAGGAAGCACCATCCGAGCGAGACCACCAACAGCAGCTCGGGCAGCTTGGCGACGGCGTGGAAAATCCGGGGCAGGACGTACTTGCTCAGCAGCAGTGCCGCCGCGACGATCAACCCACCCGACGCGAACGTCTGCAGCAGACTGGCCACACGCGGATCGGCGATGTTCGGCTGGACGGCGAGCGCAATGATCGCCCAGATGTCTTGGAAGACCAGAATCCCGACGGTGATGCGTCCCGGCAACGTGTCCAGCTCGAACTTGTCGTAGAGCAGCTTCACCACGATCATCGTGCTACTGAGGCTCACTGCTGTGGCGCAGTACAGCCGCGCGTAGCCACTGCCGGTGCTGATGCCAATGGCCTCCAGCGCCGCAAACGCACCGTAGGAGAGCGCCGCGCAGATCGGGAACTGCAGCAACCCCGTCACGATGACCAGCCGCCCCGCGGCCAACATCTTCTGCAGATCGATCTCCAGCCCGATCATGAACAGCAGCAAGATGAGGCCAATCTCGGAGACCGTGACGATATCGGCGTGCTCAACGATCACCCGCGCACCGATGGGGCCGATCAACACACCTGCGAGAATGTAGCCGAGGATCAGCGGCTGGCGCAGGGCCTTCATCAGCAATCCCATGGCGCACGCGGTCACCATGCAGACGGCGATGTTGGCGATGACGCTGTGCCCGGCTGCCGGAACGTCCCGCGCCATTGCAGCAGCGGGAACCAGCATGGCGGACACCACCCCTGCAATGAAAACGATGCGACGACTCACGCCCCGCACCTCATGGCTGTGAATTGTGCCGCACCGTCCGCTCAGAGACGAAAGAACGCCCGGATTCGTTCGCGCAGCCGCTGCGCTTGCTGGTCATGGAGATCCGACGCCGGCGTCGCCGCCAGAGAACGCCGGTGTTCCTGCTGCTCGGCCTGGCGGCGCGCCGCGATCTCGCTCAGCGGATCGAGGATGGCCGGGTCGGCGGTGATGATGTCCTTGAAAGCGTCGCGGTCGACGATCAGCACGACCATGTCGGTGGCGGCGCGTACCGTCGCTGTCCGCGGCTCGCCCATGAGCAGTGACATTTCCCCGAAGACGTCAGAGGGAGTGAGGCGCCCCACGACTCGCACCGCGCCGTCCGAGCCGAGCAGGACTTCCGCGGTGCCTTGCACAATAACGTAGAACGAGTCGCCCGGCTCGTGTTCGCGAACGATCAATTCTCCTGCGCCGAAGGTGATGCGCCGCGCGCGCACCGCCAGCCGTTCCAGCGCAGCGTCATCGAGCGGCGCCAGGAGCGGAACACGCCGGAGCATACCGACCGCGTCCGTCGGTGCGGCGGCAACCAGCTGGGGGGCCGTCCCCTGATACACGAAGAGATCGCGCGCCGGGAACGGGATGCGGATGTTGGCACGTTGGAACGCGTACCACAGGTTGGTCATGATGCGACTGCGGATGCGCTCCAGGTTGTCGTAGTCGGTGATCCAGTAGCGGATGGCGTAGTCCACGCTGCTCTCGCCATACTTGGTCAGTCGCACTTCGGGGTGCGGCGTCCGCAATACCGCGGCGTCGGCGTCCAGCACAACCAAGACCGCGTCTTTGACACCGTTCGGTGGCGCTTCGTATGCGGCCTCGAAGTGTAACGTATCACCGAATGACGGGTCGGGACGCGAGTAGTTTACCAGCGCTTCCTTCGACAGCATGGCGTTGGGCAACGTCACCAGCTCGTTCACCCGGGTGCGCAGCTTGGTCGTGCGCCATCCGGTTTCCTCGACTTTGCCTTCGAACGCGCCGATGCGTACCCAGTCGCCGGGGCCGAACGGCGCTTCGAGCTCGAGCACGAGACCGCCGAACAGATTGCTCAGGATATCCTGCAGGGCCAATCCGATGATGACCGTGAGTACGGCCGACGTGGCGACCAGCGAGGTGAGATTGATGTCCAGCGTCGTGCGCAAGACGAAGACAACCACCACAAAGTACGCGACGATGCTGCCCACATCGCGCACGATCGCCGAGACCGCGGCACCGCGGCTCTGGCGCATGTAGAAATCGACGAACAGTGTGATCGCGGCGCGCACTGCCCCCAGCGCCAGCGCGCCGAGGATCGCCGCGTCGAAGTACGGCGTGGCACCGGGGAAGCCCAAGAGCCGCACGACGATGGCGATCCCGCCGATGAAGATGCCCGCGGCAATCAGGGTGAGCGCGGCATCGAGGCGGTACGCCAGGCGGCTGCGGCGCACCAGTTGCCGCACCGTGAGCATGCAGCCGGCGAGGACAACCCACACCATGGCATCCCACAGCGGGTGGGATCGAAATTCGTTCAGCCAGTGCATCAGCCTATTGCGGAGTGCGGATTTCGGATTGCGGAATCCACGCTCTGATCAGCACTGCCCTCGCAGCGTCTGGCTGCGCGGACCGCCGCAATCCGCAATCCGCATTCCGCAATCTCACTTGCCCCAGTCTCGGGCGTAGCGGAAGTCCCGATCGATGGTACGGTTCGAGATCTTGGCAACCACCGGCAGCCGCCGTTTGAATTGCGAGTTGCGCACCATGTCGCTGACGCGCTGCACGAACGCCTCGGCGAACCCGGCGGCGTATAGCTCGGCGCGCGCGTAGCGCAGGTCGACCATGAGGTAAAGCAACGCGTCGACCTCGTGGTAGCCGAAGCCGAGCTCCTGCTCGTCCGTCTGCCCCTTCCAGAGATCGGCCGACGGCTGTTTGTGCACGATCTCGTCGGGCACGCCGATGTGCGCCGCCAGCGCCCACACCTGCGTCTTGTAGAGGTCACCGATCGGATTCAAGGCCGACGCCATGTCTCCGTACAACGTGCCGTAACCGAGCAGCAGCTCCGTCTTGTTGCTGGTGCCGAGCACGAGGGCCTTCCAGCGCGCCGAGTGGTCGTACAAAATCGTCATGCGCTCGCGGGCCATCTTGTTCCCGCGCCGCATGTTGTCGGCATCCGGGAAGCGCTCGAAGTAGGCGTCGATCTGCGGTGTGATTTCTACCTGCAGTGCGCCGATGCCGGCGCGTGCGATCACCAGGTCCGCGTGGGCCAAGCTCTCGGCGCTCGAGGCACGGTAGGGCATCTTGATCGCCAGCACATTCGTGGGGCCGAGTGCTTCGGCCGCGAGCATGGCGCTGACGGCCGAGTCGACGCCACCCGACAGACCAACCACGATGCGTTCGACCCCGACTTTGCGCACTTCGTTCGCGATGAATGCCTTCAAGATCCGCCGCACGAGCGGCGGGTTGGTGGGCATCGCAGGGTGGGTCGTCGGGAGGGCAGGGGCCGCCTGCCGTTCCGGAGCGAGGCTCATTCAGCGGCTCCTCGCTACCCGCGGCACGCGCCGCGCACTCTTGGTGGGCGATGCTGTCGGCCTCTCGGCGTCGCGGCCGCGGATGCGGAGCAGCTCGTTGATGGTCAGATCAACATCCTCGTCGCGCAGCAGCGGCGACATCACGCGCTGCCGCCGTGCGCTGCGCAGGTTGATCTCGGCGACGATCAGGTCCCCTTCGTAGTACTGCGCCTTGGCCAGGCGGGCGCCGCTGGGATCGATGATTTCCGAGCCGCCCCAGAAGCCGACGCCGTCTTCGAAGCCGACGCGGTTGGCATAGATGACGTTCAGCGAGAAGGTCTGCGCGTACATCGCGTTCAGCATTTCCCAGTAGCGCGCGTTGTTGTCCTGCTCAGTTCCATCGCTGAGGCCGCGCAGCGGGCTCACCGACGGGCAGAAGACGGTGAGTGCATGATCCAGTGCCGCGATGTACACGGTCGACGGGTGCCACATGTCTTCGCAGATGAGGATCGCGCTGCGGCCGAACTTCGTATCGAAGCTGCGGATGCGGTCGCCGCGCCCGAAGTAGCGCCCTTCGTCGAAGAGGCCGTAGGTGGGCAAGTACACCTTGCGATGCACGTGCACGATCTCGCCGTCCTCGAAGTAGACCGCGCTGTTGTAGAAGCGGAAGTCGCTGGTTTCCTCCACCAAGCCGGCGACCAGCGCGACAGTACGGCTCAACTCCTTGAGCCGCCCGACCTCCGGCGCATCGAGCCGCAACGCCACGGTCGACACCATGTCCTTGAGGAAGTACCCGGTGAGTGACAGCTCCGGAAAGACGAGGAGGTTCGCACCGAGCCCGCGCGCTGCCGCGACGCGCTCCTCGTACAGCGCAAGATTCGCGTCGACATCTCCCAGGCGGGGACTGACTTGCGCCACCGCCACGCTGAACTGCGTCAGTGCCATCGACGCGAGTATTCATAACCCGGGATGGAAAGACAAGGTTCTCACTAACCCGAGGCTCCCCTACTCCCCAGCCGGCTCACCGCGATCACTTCTTCCGGTCTGTCGTCTCTTGCGGTGACTTGCTTCAGGAACGCGTGCCGACTTCCACCGACATGATCAGCAAGGGTTCAGGCACGATTGGCCGCGCGGGTCGTTTGTCACGCCATGGCCCCCCGGCACTGGGGCCATGGTCTCCTCCTTACGACGGACGAGAATCGTTGTGCGCGCCGGATCGTCCGCAGTCGTCGGGTAATTCCGCTCGTGGAACTTCCTAGCGCCCTCACGCCACCCGAGAGACCTCCTTCGCCACGGTGATTTTCAACTTGCCCTTCCTGCGTGTTTCGCTCCGGTGGCCACGGCGATCTTCGCGCGCAAGGCGCTTCTTCTTTACAGCCGAGGTCGTCACCTGGCTCCATTTCCCGCTCTTGAAGACGATCTGGTAGCCGCCGGAAAGGATCTGGAACGGCTTCTTCACCTTGTCGAGATGATCGAAGTGCACGGAGCCGGCTTTTCGAAAGACCTCGAAGTAGGCTGGGTAGACAAAGTCGCTCATCGGAACGCCATTGACGTTGAAGGTCAGGGCCTCGACTGGATCGGCGCTCTCGTACGCATACATGGCCTTCAGGTCGGGGCCGGTCGTCATCATGTTGATGGCCGGGTCCACCAGCATCTCTACAAGCTCGTGCGATGCCGACACACTCACCAGCTCCCCATCTTGCAACGTTGTGCGGACGAAGACCTTAGAGAGTGGCAATCCTGCGGGGGTGAGATCATGATAAGCGAGAGCGCCCGGCGTATCGGCATCGTCGAGGAAAACCATTGCCCAAGCGTTCTTCACGAAATCCTTGGACTTGATCAATTTGGCAGGCGTGCCCCACACGGGCGCCACGTGTTGGTTCACGTACGCCTGCATGGCCGCGATCAGACTGTCGAAATTCACGCCAAGAGGAGTCGCGGCCTTGTTGAAGCACGCGATGGTTGGAATGACTCCCTGGTTGAATGCACCGAATGTGGGTCTTGCGGTCGTCATATGCTGTTCTCCTTGTCGCAAATGAGCGGCGTCAGCGCCGTTCTGTTCTAAGACGCAGCGGCGGAGCTTGCCGCGGTCACACACAACGGCGTCACGAGAGAGTTTGACATCCCTCACTGGACGTCGGTCGTAGTTACCGCGCTCGTAAGTGTGCGGCCATGACATTCTTGGTCCGCGGATGCGGCGGGGCTCGGATCATACAGTCGATGCGTCAGACGTCGTTGCCGTGGCTTACCGTGGCGCGCCAGAGCTTGTCACCGTCGGTTGCCACCGAACATTGTGTTTCTCAGTTAGGGTGCGCAAGGAACGCGGACGCCCTGTTTCATAGCGGGAGACCTCTTGGGCAACGCAGGAAGCAACCTGTGCGCCAGCGATGAGGAATCAACGCAGGGCATCGGCTGAGGGTCGGTCTAGCCAGCGCTGCCTCAGGAGTTCACTGGAGTGGGCGTCTCGTCCAGGGAAGTAGACACAGCAAGGGCGGTGGATGCCTGGGCTCGACATCGCGATTGAGCAGTATGTACCCACGCCCACTGCCGTAGCCATGGAGCCCGGTATCTGTTGGCTCGGCGTTGCTCGGCTCGATGAAGTCCAGCACCGCCTGATCGTTGCGGTGCACCGAAAATCTCCCACACAAGCGGACGCTGAGTCGGGACATCAGTGGTCTCCTTGCCATCAACGGCCCCGGGAGGGTGCCCCATCCCTGCGAGGCCACGGCGGCCTTTACCTTGCCTACCTTGGTCTGGTTGTCAACAACGCCGCAGTGACTGAACGGGCGAGGGCAATTCACGCCCGCGTCGGCGCTCCGTCTGCGGCCTCGGTGAGCGTCTTCAGCGCGGCATCCAGTCGCCGACGGGTGTGGACGAGGAGCCGCTCCAGATGGTGACGATCGTCGCCCGCGACGGTCGCGAGGTCGATCGTGCGGAGCTTGCGTCCGAGCCGGCGCACGAGCCGTGACAGGTCGCGAATGCTGTCGGTGGCCGGACTGACCCCCTCCGCCTCGGCGCGGAAGGTGCGCACCGACAGCTTGCGCAGCTGCGCCAAGCGCCACAGCATGGCTTGCCGTTCCGGCGACTCCGCGCGCGCGATGTCGATGAGGATCTCGCGCGACACGTGTGGATCGGCGTGGTACTGCGCCTTGATGTCGTCCGGTAGCCGCCGCATCGCTAACGTGTTGCTGACGTATGGACGGCTCTTGCCGAGCAGGTCCGCAACCGCGTCATGCGTGTAACCGAATTGGTCGATGAGTTGGCCGAGCCCCTCGGCCTCTTCGAGCGGCGTGAGATCTTCGCGCTGGAGATTTTCGATCATGGCGATCTCGAGCGGGTCGTCGTCACGCACCAGGGCAGGGATGGTCTCCAGGCCGGCGAGCTGGGCGGCGCGCCAGCGGCGCTCGCCAGCCATCAGGAGGTAGCCGTTGCCTTCGCGCTTCACCACGATCGGTTGCAACAGGCCCCGCGCCTTGATCGATACGGCCAGCTCCCCGAGCGCCGACGCATCGAAGTGCCGGCGTGGCTGCTGCGGATTGGGGCGCACCGCCGCTACCGCCACCGCCGCCAACACTGTCCGGTTGCCGGACCGTACTTGTCCGGCAACTGCAAGTGACCGAACCGATGCTCCATCCGCCATGACAGCCTCCACCGCGCGCGGATCATAAGGCGGATCGCCGCGGATAGCCAGGAAGGATGCGGGTTGGTGACGGCGGGATCGCGTGGCCACCTTGGTTTGAACCTGTCATTGTGCTTTCATAAGAAGTCGAGACGATGACCCCTACCTGCAAGCACGGCGCAGACACCAGCGCATCCGCGTCACTACTGATTTGACACCTGTCATGAACCGGCGTGCCCGACTGAGTGGGCTGGCGCTGCTCATCATCACCGTGGTGAGAGCAGCGTCCGCACGTGAGTGGACGGACGAGATGTTCGACACCAAGGTCAGCGCCGGCCGACCGTTCGTCGCGCTTGCCAGCCGTGACGTCACGCAGGCCCACAGCGTGGTCGGCTCCACTAGGTTCTACCAAGCGCAGCCCAAGGACACGTTCCTCGATGTCGCCCGCTACTACGACCTCGGCTACAACGAGCTCGCGGAAGCCAACCCCGGGGTGGACCCGTGGATACCACCGCCCGGACAAGTGATCTTGCTGCCGACCGAGTTCGTGCTTCCCGACGCCGACTATCGGGGGATCGTCGTGAATCTTCCCGAGATGCGGCTGTACTACTTCAAGCCCGGAGCCGAGGGCACGACCATCGTCACCACATATCCCGTCGGTCTGGGGCGCGACGATTGGCAAACGCCGGTCGGCAAGTTCGTGGTGCGCGAGAAAACGGTCAACCCCAAGTGGGTGCTACCCGAGTCCATCAAGGCCGAGCACATCCGCGACGGCAAACCGGCTCCCGACTTCATTGAAGGTGGGGCCTCGGACAATCCGCTCGGGAAATATCGCTTGCGCCTCAGCCTCCCGTTGTACGGCATCCACGGCACCGACATTCCCTGGGGCGTCGGGATGCAAGTGAGTCATGGATGTGTCCGCCTGTACCCCGAAGACATCGCGCGCCTCTTCCCGATGGTGCCGGTTGGGACGCCGGGCGAGTTCGTCTATCAGCCGGTGAAGGTGGGCGCACGCGACGGGCATGTCTACGTTGAGGTCCACAAGGACATCTATGACCAACTGCCTGGCCCGTTCCGCGAGGCCGCACGCTTGATCGACAAGTCCGGCTGGCGCAACCGTGTGGACATGGGCCGTGTGCGCCGCGCGGTGGTCGAACAGGCGGGCGTGCCGATGGATGTGACGGTGTTGGAAGGCGAGGACGTCAAAGACGAGGTGCTGCGGCCAGAAAAAGAAAGTGTGCCGCGCCAAGCCAACGTTCAAGCCCCGGCGGCGCCGCTGCGCGCGCAGTAGCGCTCACCCACCCCACGAGTTTCCCACACAGATGCACACCGACGCGGCGGTGACGTCGTCGTGCCGCACCACCTCGCACTCCAGCTGGCCGCGGAACACGTGGCCACGGGTGTCACTGACCATGAGGACGCGCCGGGTTACCGGGATGGTCTGCGGCCGCGGGTAGCTGTAATACCCCCACACGGTGCACGGCACAACGCTAGCCAGGCGCTGCCGAATCGCGGCGCTCTCGTCGGCCAGCGCGCGATTCTCCTCCGCCAACTGGGCAAGGCGGTGTTCCAACTCCGCTGCATGCGCGGCATCTTCCTCCTGCGTTTGCGCCAGTGTTTCCACCTGCTTGGACAACCGATCGGTCTCGCTGCGTAGCGCGGCGTTCTCGTCACGCAAAGCCTTGCTGTGTTCCTGAGCTCTGTCGCGCGCCGCGCGGGCCATTTCGACAGCGCGCAGCTTGTCGTGACTCTGCGGCGGCGGGGTATCCTTGCGCGTCTCCGGCGCCGCCTTTGTCGGCTCTGTCGTGTGCACTTGGAACCAGCGTGTCGCACGAATCCAACTGGCGAAGCTGAGCGCTTCGAGATCGAGCCGGTAACCGCCTTCACGTGGAAACTGGTTGGCGTCGAGCACGAGGGGCGATTCGTGCACGCCAAGGTCACGCTGCTCGTCGCCCATCGCGGTCAGCAGCACGCGCATGCGCCGCGGCCCGTCCCAATACACCTGTACCGGCGGCTCCACCGCGGCGCGACTGGCTGGCGCGAGGATGACGGGTCGGACGGAGCGCAGCAGGCTGGTGCGAAACAGCAGATCGCCGCCGAGGATGGCGGCGGCGCAGAGCATCGCGGTTCCAATGGCGCGAATCATCGTCTTGACTGCTGCGCCGGCATCGTGGCGGGATCGTCCCGCAGCCTTCCGACCTGCATATCGACAGCGGCGATTATAAGCGAAAGCCGCCGCGAATTGATATCACAGTGCGGCAGATTAGGAGGACTCTTTCCTGTCCGCGCCTGACGCTCTCAACATTGCACGCGCGGTGTGCGCCAGCCGCGAACCTTACCTTGCCCTGCTGCGGGAATTCTTGTACACCGACGGCGATGGTTCTCGACTTCCTCCTTGGCCTGTTTTCCAACGATCTGGCGATCGACTTGGGCACGGCGAATACCCTCATCTACGTCAAGAGCGAAGGCATCGTCTGCAACGAACCGTCAGTGGTGGCGGTCCAGAAGGACGCTCGCGGCGGTCGCCGGGTCTTGGCGGTGGGCGCGGAGGCCAAGAAGATGCTGGGCCGGACGCCGGGCTCGATCGTCGCCATTCGCCCGCTGAAGGATGGCGTGATCGCCGACTTCGAAATCACCGAGGCGATGCTCCGGTATTTCATCCAAAAGATTCACAACCGCAAGGCACTCGTCCGCCCGCGCATCATAATCTGTGTGCCCTTCGGTATCACCGAAGTGGAGAAACGCGCGGTGAAGGAGTCGGCCGAGTCGGCCGGCGCCCGTGAAGTGTACTTGATCGAGGAACCGATGGCAGCGGCGATCGGTGCCGGCTTGCCGATCACCGAGCCGACCGGCAACATGATCGTCGACATCGGCGGCGGCACCACGGAGGTGGCGGTCATCTCGCTGAAGGGCGTGGTCTTCTCGAAGTCCGTCCGCGTCGGTGGCGATAAGATGGACGAGGCCATCGTCCAGTACATCAAGCGCAAGTACAACCTGTTGGTCGGCGAGCGCACCGCTGAGCTGATCAAGATCACCATCGGCTCAGCCTATCCGGGCAACGAGATTCAGACGATGGAGATCAAGGGGCGCGATCTCGTCGCCGGCGTCCCTAAGACCGTCGAGGTGTCGGACGAGGAGATTCGTGACTCGCTGCTCGAGCCGATCAACCAGATCGTCGACGCGGTGCGCATCGCCTTGGAACGGACACCGCCCGAGTTGGCGTCGGACATCGTCGACAAGGGCATCGTCCTCGCCGGTGGCGGCGCGCTCCTGCGCAATCTGGATGTGCTGCTGCGTGAGGAGACCGGGCTGCCGATCATGTTGGCTGACGACCCGCTGACCGCGGTGGTGATGGGCGCGGGCAAGGTGTTGGACGAGCTGTCGCTGTTGAAGGATGTCACAATTCAGTAACCCCTGGGTCCCCTCGGACTCTGTGTAGTCGCTCCGCATGCTGGAGTTTGTCCGGAGAAATCGCGTTGTCCTCACCTCCGGCTCGCTGTTGTTGATCTCGCTGCTGCTGCTGTCCGCTGGATCGCGCGAGCGACGGCGCAGTGATCCGGTCGCCGCCATCGTGCTCGACGGCATGCGGCCGTTGCAGGCCACGATGGCGGCAGGCATCGACGCACTCGCTGGGGTGTGGCGCGGTTACATCGCGCTGGTCGGGGTGAAGCAGGAGAACGAGCGACTCCGTTTTCGAATCCTCGAGCTGGAGCAGCAAGCGGTCCGCGTTGCCGAGGTTGAGGAAACGGACAAACGCCTGGCGGAGCTGCTCAGCTTCCGCTCCGCCCTCGAAGGCGACACGGTCGCCGCGCAGGTCATTGGCCGCGATCCGCTCCCCTGGTTCGGCACGGTGACCATCAACAAAGGGGAAGCGGACGGCGTGCGCAAGAACATGGCGGTGCTCTCGCCGTTCGGTGTTGCTGGCCAGACCATGACGACCGGCGCACATTCTGCGCGTGTGCTGCTGCTCACCGACCACAACAGCGGCATCGACGCAGTGGTGCAGCGCAGCCGGGCGCGCGGTATAGTCGAAGGCGCTCTCGATGGCGGCTGCGTAATGAAGTATGTGAAGCGCGAGGAGGACGTGGAAGTGGGCGATCGGATCGTGACCTCGGGCCTCGACGGAATCTTTCCGCGCGGCGTGATCATCGGCGAGGTCACCCACGTCACCCGTGGCAACCGCGGCCTGCTACAGGTAGCCGACGTCAAGCCGACCACGCCGTTGGATCGCATCGAGGAGGTGCTGGTCGTGCGCGGTCCGGCGCAAATGAAGGAGGGCACGCCGTGAGGGGACGGCCGGCACTCCTGTTCGGCGTCGCCGCCGTCGCCGCGCTCCTCCTGCAGACCACGGTGCTGCCGCTGGCGGCGGTCGGCCGTGCGACGCCGGATCTCTTGCTCATTATGTGTGTCTACCTCGGCCTGCATCAGCACACCGTCGGCGGCGCCATCGGCGCCTTCTCTCTCGGCTACCTGCAAGACGCCTTCTCGGGCAGTGTCGCCGGTCTCAACGCCTTCGGCATGTGCCTGGTGTTCACGGTGGTGTACCTCACGTCGCGCCGCCTGTGGGTGGACAACACCATCTCCAAAATCGCCGTCGTGTTTCTGGCGTCCCTACTCAAGACCATCGCCATCCTCGTTCTGGTCGCTGTGTTCATGTCGATCGAGGGACTATGGCGCACCATGTTGAGCTACTTGCTCATTGAGGCGGTGCTCGCCGCCATCTTGAGCCCTGCCGTTTTCGCTGTGCTGGCCCGCACGCGGCTGCAGGAAGTGGAGGAAGAGTAGCATGGTGCCGCTCAACCAGCGCGAGGTCGTTCCGGTGGTGTTACGCCGCCGCGTCACGATTGCGCTGGGGCTTGCTCTCGTCTGCTTCCTGGCCCTGTTGGCGCGGTTGTGGGATCTGCAGATCCTGCATGGCGACGAGATGCGCACCCTGTCGGAGAGCAACCGCATCCGCTTGCATCGCACGCAGGCGACGCGCGGGACGGTGGTGGATCGTGGCGGGCGTGTGCTGATCGATAGCCGGCCGTCGTTCGACGCCGTGATGGTACCCGAGGACTCGCCGGACGAAGAGCTCACGGTCGAGAACTTGTCGCAGTTCCTCAAGCAAGGCGCCGCCGAAATGCACGCCCTGCTGAACCAGGTGGACTCGCGGCCACCGTTCGAGGAGATCACCGTCAAGCGCGATCTGAGCTGGGACGAGGTCGTGGCGTTGGAGACGCACCAGCTCGATCTCCCCGGCGTCAGCCTGCGGATCACACCGCGCCGCAGCTATCCGCTCGGGCACCAGATGTCGCATCTGTTGGGGTACGTCGGTGACGCGAGCCCGCAGGAGCTGGCGGGAGATCCACGCTACCGTATGGGTGATCTCGTCGGCAAAACCGGCCTGGAGAAGCGCTTTGAGAAGTATCTGCGCGGCGTGAACGGCGGGCAGCAAGTCGAGGTCGATGCCGTTGGTCGCAAGCTGCGCGTGCTGCGCGAAGTCGAGGAAGTGCCGGGCGATATCGTCAAGCTCACGATCGATCTCGATCTGCAAACGACGGCGTCGCACGCGCTCGGGGAACGCGACGGCGCGGTAGTCGCCCTCGACCCGAACACCGGCGAGATCCTCGCCATGGTCAACAACCCGGGCTTCGATCCCAACATCTTCGCGCGCGGCGTGCATTCCGACGAGTGGCGCGGGTTGCTGGCGGACAAACACCATCCGCTCAACAACCGGAGCATCCAAGGCCAGTACCCTCCGGGATCGACGTTCAAGATCATCGTGGCCACGGCCGCACTGGAGGAAGGTGTGATCAACCCCTTCACCCGCATCCATTGCCCGGGCGGATTGCAGTTCGGCAACCACTACTTCCGCTGCTGGAAAAAAGGTGGGCACGGATCGATGAACTTACACGAAGCGATCGTGCAGTCGTGCGACGTGTTCTTCTACCAGGTGGCACAGCGCCTCGGCATCGATGCGATCGCGCAGTACGCGCGGAACTTCGGGCTCGGCATGCCGACGGGCATCGATCTGGAGCATGAAAAGGGCGGTACCATCCCGGACACGGCCTGGAAACGAAAGCGCTTCAAGCAGCCGTGGTTCGCCGGCGAGACGCTCTCGGCGGCCATCGGGCAGGGCTACGTGACGGCGACGCCCTTGCAGATGGCGAACATGATCGCCACGGCCGCCGTCGGCAAGCGCTTCCGCCCGCACTTCGTGCGCCAGGTGGAGACGCCGGAGGGCGAGATCGTACACGCCGAAAAACCGGAGGAGACCGGTGCGCTGAAGGTGCGTGCGACCACGTTGATGCAGGTGCGTGAGGGGTTGCGCGATGTCGTCAACACGGAGCGCGGCACCGGCAAGAAGGCGCGACTCAGCGGCGTCGAGGTTGCGGGCAAGACGGGCACGTCGCAGGTGGTGAAGCTGGGCCAGACGCGCCTCAAGGCGAGCCAGGTCCCATGGCAGCAACGTGATCACGCGTGGTTCGTTGCCTATGCGCCGGTGGACGCGCCCGAGATCGCGGTGGTGGCGTTGGTCGAACACGCCGATGGCGGCGGCGGTGCCATCGCGGCGCCGATCGCCCGCGAAGTCATGGCGCGCTACTTCGAACTGAAACGGCAACGTGAGAATAACGACTATGCTGAGAATCGATCGCCGACTGGCCGCACATTTTGACTGGCCGCTCTTCGTCTGCGTGCTGCTGGTCATCGCCGGCGGCTTGCTCACCGTTCTGAGCGCCACGCACACGCACGATCGGCTGCTCAGCGGCTTGCTGATCCGGCAGATGATGTGGGCCGGCGTTGGCCTCATCGGCATGCTGGCCGCGCTGAGCTTCGATTACCACTGGCTCGAACGCTACGGCTACTTCATCTACGCAGCGGCCGTGATGTTGCTGGTCGTCACGGGCGTAGTGGGCTCGTCGGGTGGCGGAGCGCGGCGCTGGATCTCGATCGGGCCGGCCTCGTTGCAGACTTCCGAGTTCGCCAAGCTGGCGTTGGTCATCGGCCTCGCCCGCTATCTGCACCGCCAGGTCGGTGAGCGCACGCTGTCGGTGCGGTCCCTCGTGATACCCATTCTCTTGGTCGTCCCGCCCGCGGCGTTGATTCTGAAGCAGCCGGATCTCGGCACCGTCGTGGTGCTCGCGCTCACCGCCGGCACCGTGCTGTTGGTGGCCGGCCTCCGCCTGCGCCTAGTGATTATCGTTGCGGCGATTGTGTTGCCGGTGGTTCCGCACCTCTGGCATCACTTGAAGCCGTATCAGCAGCGGCGCATCGTCACCTTCGTCGATCCGCAAGCCGACCCGCTGGGAGCGGGGTATCACATCATTCAATCGAAGATCGCCATCGGGTCCGGTGAGCTGCAGGGCAAGGGCTTTCTAAACGGCACGCAGAACCGGTTGAACTTCCTACCCGAGCAGCACACCGACTTCATCTTCGCGGTGTTCGCCGAGGAGTGGGGGTTCGTCGGCGGGTGCGTGCTCATGTGCCTCTACGCAGCGCTCCTGCTGCGCTGCTTTATGGTGGCAACCCGTGCACGCGATGCCTTTGGATTGTTGCTCGCCTTTGGCCTGACGGCGGCGATCTTCGGTCAGGTTCTGGTCAACATGGGCATGGCGACGGGCTCGCTGCCGGTCGTCGGTATCACCCTCCCGTTCTTCAGCTACGGCGGCTCATCGTTGCTCGCCTGCATGATTGCCATCGGCCTGTTGATGAACATCAGCATGCGGCGCTTCACGTTCTAGAGCGCAAGAGAGAGCAAACGAAACCGCCGATGGACGCCGATATACGCCGATCAGAGCCTTCTGGAAATAAGTCGGAGCGATCTGTGAGCCTCATTGAAGGGCATTTGGATGAAGCGATAAGTTTCGTCGAATTCCATATCAGCGTTCATCGGCGTCCATCGGCGGCTTCCTCTCTTTCTTCGGATTGAGGATAGGAGGCGGAAGGATGCCGCGAGGCGGGCGCGCGCCGCGATCACTGAAAGCGGTGAAGCCGAAACGGGCGGAGAGCTATAAGCATCCCGAAGCGACGAGCTTGCTCCGCCCAGATGTCGGCACGCAGGCCCAGTTCCGCAAGAAGAAGCCGCCGCAGAAGTACCACTACGACTCTTCGCTCTCGCCCGCGCTCGATTGGGATGGGCAGAACCCCGCGCGGGAGCATGGCGAGGCGCTGATTCGTCAGGTCCTCGAAGCGGACTCACTCGATGCAGCGAAGCAGGCCGCCGCCGAGCTGAAGTCGTTGAGTAAGCCGTTCCTCAACTGGGCGGGCAAAGCGGAGCGGCTGTCGTTCGACGTGCCGACGCTGCCGCTGTTCGTGCACGAACGGCTGTCGACCAAGGCGATCCTCGAAACGCTCAAGGGCCACAAGCGCGACAAGCAGCTCTCGATGCTCGATCTGTTCGGTGATCCGCAGCGCCCGATCCACGATCAGGTCCTGCGCGCCTACGAGTACCCCGATGATTGGGTGAACCGCCTCATCCTCGGTGACTCGCTGGTGGTGATGAGCTCGCTGCTGCACTACGAGAGCCTCGGCGGCCAGGTGCAGATGATCTACATGGATCCGCCCTACGGCGTAAAGTTCGGCTCCAACTTCCAGCCCTTCGTCCGCAAGCGCGACGTGAAGCACAACGACGATGCCGACGTAACTCGCGAGCCGGAGATGGTGAAGGCTTACCGCGACACGTGGGAGTTGGGGGTGCACTCTTACCTGACGTATCTGCGCGACCGCTTGCTGTTGTGCCGCGAGCTGCTCGGACCGAGCGGGAGCGTCTTCGTCCAAATCGGTCACGAAAACGTGCACCACGTCCAGGAACTCCTGGATGAAGTTTTTGGCGATGGCAATATGTGCGGGCTCATCGTCCTAACAAAGGCAGCGAGCCAAAGCAGCGCCCTCCTTCCATCAGTCAACGACTATCTCCTCTGGTATGCGAAATCGAAGGATCACGTCAAATATCGTCAACTCTTCAAGCCTCGCCCTCCCGTCGATACGGCAACACGAAGATATATTTGCATCGAGACACCTGATGGTCGGGTTGTTGATCTGAGCTTGAAGCAGAAGCTCGGCGAGGAACCAGTTCCAGAAGGCAGGTGGCTGCGCCTGGTGGCCCTGACCTCGCAGACCGGCTCCGAGTCGAGTCGGTTCCCGTACGAGTTCGAGGGGAAGACCTACCGCCCGCCGGGAACCCGGGGGTGGTCGACCAACAAGGAGGGGCTGGATGCCATCAAGCAGGTAGGTCGGATGTATGGCGTTGGCACCACTCTGAACTTCAAGAATTACCACGACGATTTTCCATATCGCCAAATCGTGTCGCTCTGGGATGACATTCGCTCAAGCGGATTCGGAGATGAGAAGCTGTACGTCGTTCAGACCCAGCCCGAAGCTGTCGAGCGCTGTATCCAGATGACCACCGACCCAGGCGATCTCATGCTCGATCCGACGTGCGGTAGCGGCACTACGGCGTACGTCGCTGAGCAATTGGGGAGGCGTTGGATCACCATCGACACGAGTCGCGTACCGCTTGCGTTGGCGCGGCAGCGCCTGCTGACTGCAACCTTCCCCTTCTACCAGCTCAAGGAGGAGAAGCGCGGCCCGGCGGGCGGCTTCGTCTACGTCCGCAAGCAGAACAGCAAGGGTGAAGAGGTCGGCGGCATAGTACCGCACGTGACGTTGAAGAGCATTGCCAACAGCGAGCCGCCAGACGAGGAGGTGCTCGTCGATCGGCCGGAGAGCGACAACAAGATCACGCGCGTCACTGGTGCGTTCTGTGTCGAGGCGACGATTCCGACGCCGGTGGATTGGGAAGGCGACGGCGTTGAGGACTCTGGCGCGGATGTAGAGACATACGGCTCGTTCGTCGATCGCATGATCGAGGTGCTGCGCAAGTCGCCGGTGCTGCACGTCGGCGGCGGGAAGACGGTGACGCTGCGCAACGTGCGGCCGCCGGCGAAGACGCTGTCGCTGTCGGCGGAGGCGGTGGTGGTGAATGGCGCAAATGGGAAGAGCGCCGAGAAGAGCCCTCACCCCGACCCTCTCCCAAGGGGCGAGGGGGAAGAGAGGAGCGGAGAGGGGATCGTTTCAGAACCCTCGCCCTCTGGGAGAGGGCAGGGTGAGGGCAAGCCCGTCGCCATCGTGTTCGGTCCCGAGAATGGCGCGGTGAGCGAGAAGCTGGTGTACGAGGCGGCGCGTGAGGCCTACGCGAAGAGCTATACGCACCTGTATGTCATCGGCTTCGCAATTCAACCGAACGCGCGCGAGCTGGTGGAGAAGTGCGATCAGGTCGTCGGTGTCCAAGCCACCTACGTCCAAGCCACTCCGGATCTAATGATGGGCGACCTGCTGAAGAACATGCGCTCGAGTCAGATCTTCAGCGTGTGCGGGTTGCCTGAGATACGAGTCCAAAGTCAAAAGTCCAAAGTTCAAAGTGGGAAGACGGAGTATCAGGTCGAGCTAGTCGGGCTCGATGTGTTCGATCCGGCGAACATGGAGGCGGTGCACCGCAGCGGGAACGACGTGCCGGCGTGGTTCCTGGACACCGACTACAACAGCCTGTGCTTCCATGTCTCTCAGGCGTTCTTCCCGCGGACTGCGGCGTGGGACGATCTCAAGAAGGCGCTCAAGGGCGAATACGATGATGCGCTGTGGGATCATCTCGCCGGCACCATCAGCGCGCCGTTCGAAGCCGGCGAGCACGGACAGATCGCGGTCAAGGTGATCGATGACCGTGGCAACGAGCTGCTGGTGGTGAGGTCGCTGTAAGAGGAGTGTACATGGAAGAACGGGATCTTCTGGAGCGCGTGACGCGGACGATCGTCGAGAGGTTTCACCCACGTCGCGTCATCCTGTTTGGAAGCCGCGCCCGCGGCGAGACGCGTCCGGACAGCGACATCGATCTCCTGATCGAGATGGAGACCACGCAGACGCCGCCGGAACGGGCCATCGAGGTCAGCGCGGCGTTTGGTCTGCGGCCCTGGTCGCTGGATGTGCTGGTGTACACGCCGGAGGAAGTGAAGCGACTGCACGGCGTCGCCGGCACACTGCTGTCGGTCATCGAGCGGGAGGGCAGAGTGCTCTATGAGTCCTCTTGACCCACCGTTCCGAACCTGGGTGGCCAAAGCGGACAGCGATCTGCTCAACATCGCCAACAACCTGGCGGCATCCAGCGTGCCGTGGGACACCGTGTGTTTCCACGCGCAACAAGCCGCCGAGAAAATGCTGAAGGCCTTCCTCGTGTGGAAAGGACAAGACCTCTTACGTACCCACGACCTGATCGCGTTGCTGACCCAGTGCGTGGCCAGCGATCCAGGCCTCGCGGAGTTGGAGAGCGATTGCCGCAAGCTGACGTACTACGCCGTCGGTTCTCGCTATCCCGATACGTTGTACGAACCTGACGCAGATGATGGGCGCCACATGGTGGACGCCATGCAGCGCATCAGGGTTGCGATCTTGTCGCGCCTGCCGCCAGAAGGATCGAGCGGACCGGGTTCGACAGTATGACCGGCTTCGAAGTTCCGACGCCAATCCTCTGCTCGCCGTTCGAGGAGCCGAGCGAATACTGGCGCATCGTTGAAGGCGAGACGCCGAAGCCGATGCCGGGCCGCCGGCCGGCGATGTACTACTACCGGCCGCCTGGCAAAGCTTCCGACACTGAGCAAAGCGAAGGTGCGGGCACCGCGATCGAGTTGAAGCTCGTCAACCGGATCCGCGAGCGCCTCAAGATGTGGCGGGAGGAGGGCTGGCCGGGCGTAACGCGCACAACGTTGGAGCTGCTCAACTACTGGCGGCGCGACGGCCGACAGCAGCGGCTGTTCTTCGCGCAGCTCGAAGCTGCCGAGACCATCATCTTCCTCGCCGAAGCACGTGCGGACTTCCGGCAGGGTCTCGAGATTCCACCCGACGAGCCGAGTGAGGAACGCAAAGCCGAGGGCTATGCCGCATTCCGCCGCTACGGGTGCAAGATGGCGACGGGCTCGGGCAAAACCACCGTCATGGGCATGTTGGCGGCGTGGAGCATCTTGAACAAGGTGAACGATCGCAGCGATGCGCGGTTTTCTGATGTCGTGCTGGTCGTCTGCCCGAACGTGACGATTCGCAACCGGCTGCGCGAGCTCAATCCGAACGAAGGTGAAGCAAGCCTGTACCGCACACGTGACCTGGTCCCGGAGAATCTCATGCCACGCCTTACCGACGGGCGCGTGCTGGTCACCAACTGGCACGTCTTCGAGCCGCAGGTCGTGCAGGTCGGCGGCGTGAGCGCCAAGGTCGCCAAGGTAGGCGTGCCGGTGCGGGTGCGCGAGAACATCACGATTGGGTCCAAGACGACGACAGCACGCGGCCGGCGCTACCTCACGCCGGAAGAGTTGGCGCGCCAGGTGTCGGTTGGCATGATCACCGTCGTTGCCGAAGAGAAGGACAAGCAGGGCAATCTCAAGCGCGTACAAATCGAGTCGGTGAAGTACGTCGAGAGCGACACCGCGCTGGTGAACCGGATTGTGGGTCGCGAGGTCGGCGGCAAGCAGAACATCTTGGTGTTCAACGACGAGGCGCACCACGCCTACCGTATTGTTCACGATCGTCCCGAAGATTGGGATGATCTGGACGAGGACGAGCGCGATGATTGGCTACTCGATCGAAATGAAGCCACCGTGTGGATCGATGGTCTGGATCGTATTCACAAGCTGCGCGGAATAAACTTCTGCGTCGATCTGTCCGCGACGCCCTACTTCCTCGGACATGTAGGGCAGGAGGCGAATCGACCCTTCCCGTGGGTGGTGAGCGAGTTCGGATTGACCGACGCAATCGAGTCGGGGCTGGTGAAGATTCCGCAGCTAGCCGTGCGCGACACGACCGGCGCAGCGATCCCCGGCTACTTCAATATCTGGCGCTGGATTCTCCCAAAACTGACGCCAGCGGAGCGCGGTTGCGGCGATTCTGAAGTGGGCACACGCACCGATCGCGATGCTCGGTGGCTTGTGGGAAGACCTGCGACGCGAATGGGACCAATCAAAAGATGATCCGCGGCCGCCGGTTTTCATCCTCGTTTGCAAGAACACGATGATCGCAAAGATCGTCTACGAGTGGCTTGGGCAGAACCAGCCGCCGACCGGCATCCCACCGGCGAATATTGAGGGGTTCCGCAACAACGGACTTGTGAACACCATCCGCGTCGACTCGAAGGTCGTTCACGAAACCGATACCGGACAACCGAAGAACGATGAGTCTGCGTGGATGCGCTTGACCCTCGACACCGTAGGGAAACGCGATTGGCCGAAGGACCGCCTGGGACGCCCGATTTACCCAGAGGGATTCGAGGAGCTGGCGAAGAAGCGCGACCAGCCGTTGCATCCACCGGGACGCGATGTACGCTGCATCGTCAGTGTCGGCATGCTCACTGAAGGGTGGGACTGCAACACGGTGACTCACATCGTCGGGTTGCGTCCATTCATGTCTCAGCTCCTGTGCGAACAGGTCGTCGGCCGTGGCCTGCGGCGCACAAACTACGAGGTGGACGCGGATGGCAAGCTGACCGAAGAGGTGGCCAAGGTATTCGGCGTGCCCTTCGAGGTGATCCCGTTCAAAGAGAACACGGGGCCGAAAGCGCCGGCGCCCAAGCGCTACCACGTGCATGCCGTGCCCGAGAAGGCACGGTTCGAGATCAAGTATCCACGCGTTGAAGGCTACCGGCAGGCAATCCGAAATCGTGTGACGGTCGATTGGGAGACCGTGGCTACCGTCACATTGGACCCGATGAGCATTCCGCCCGAGGTGGAAGTCAAAGGCGCGCTGCCGAACAACAAGGGCCGACCGTCACTCACTGGACCCGGAAGACTCGAGCGCGTCGACCTCAACCCGTACCGCTCGGGGCGGCGATTCCAGGAGTTGGTGTTCGACCTGGCTCGCGATCTCACGCGCGACTACGTTTCGCAGCCGAGCTGCGAAGCCCCGTCGCACGTGCTGTTCCCGCAGATCGTACGCATCACCGAGCGCTACTTGCGCGAGAGCGTGCATCCGGTGTCGCCCGCTAAGCTTCTCGACGTGTTTCTGTCGCCCTACTACGGCTGGGTCATCGAACGGCTGGTCGAAGCGATCAAGCCGGACACGACACAAGGGGAAGCCCCGGAGGTTCCACGGTACGAGACCAATCGTGGACCTGGCTCGACGGCAGAAGTCGACTTCTGGACCAGCCGTGACGTGCGCGAGGTCATTCGTAGCCACGTGAACTACGTGGTCGCCGACACCAAGCAATGGGAGCAGTCGGCCGCGTACGTGATCGACACGCACGAATTGGTTGATGCCTTCGTGAAGAACGCTGGGCTCGGGTTCGGGATCCCGTATCTTCACAACGGCCAGCCGCACGACTACGTGCCGGACTTCATCATTCGGCTCAAGACCGAACCGCCCGGACATCTCATTCTTGAGACCAAGGGGTACGATCCGCTGGAGGAAGTGAAGCGCCAAGCGGCGCAGCGATGGGTCGCCGCAGTGAACGCCGACGGAAGTTACGGGTGCTGGAAGTACGAAGTCGCGAAGAAGGTCACCGACATTGGCGGGCTGATTGGAGCGGCTGCGCACTCCACGATTGCAGCCTCATCGCAGTCGATCCTTGCATAGCGGGTTGTACTCCGATGGGACGCACTTCACCTCCTGGGCAATCGCCCCCTTCGACCACCGCCCAGCAGCGCTACGTCGCCGAGCTCGTGGCCACTGCGCAGCAATTGTTGAGTGACGGCACCTCGGTCGGCGACCTGAAGATCGCCACCGGTGCGCTGCAGGAGATGCGCGAGGCGTTCAGGGTATTCGCGGCGTACCGCGGGGTGCGCAAGGTGAGCACGTTCGGCTCGGCGCGCACGCGCGAAGGCGACCCCGTGTTCAAGCTCGCCGAGGAATTCGCGCGGCGCATCGCCGACTGCGGCTATATGGTCATCACCGGCGCGGGCCCGGGCATCATGGAGGCGTGTCAGCGCGGCGCCGGGCGCGATCGCAGTTTCGGCGTCAACATTCGTCTACCCTTCGAGCAACAGGCCAACACGATCATCAGCGGCGATCCGAAGCTGATGTCGTTCCGCTACTTCTTCGCGCGCAAAATTTTCTTCCTCAAGGATGCCGACGCCGTCGTCCTGTTCCCGGGCGGCTTTGGGACGCACGATGAAGGCTTCGAGACCCTGACCCTCCTGCAAACCGGCAAGACCCGACCGGTACCGCTCGTACTGCTCGACCGCCCGCGCGGCACCTACTGGAAGACGTGGCAGCGCTACGTCGAGGACCAGATCCTCCGGCGACACCTGATCGAGAAAGAGGACTTGGCGCTGTACATGGTGACCGACAACGTCGATGCGGCGGTCGAGGAGATCACCGGCTTCCATCGCGTCTACCACTCCTCGCGCTACGTGCGCGAGCGCTTCGTGATCCGCATCACGCGTGCTTTGCCTACCGATTTCGTTGACGCACTGGCCACGGAGTTTCAGGACATCGTCACAGACGGCGGCATCGCACAGCGCGCCGCGTTGCGCGCGGAGCGCGAAGAGACTGACATCCTCCATCTGCCGCGGCTGGTCTTCCAATTTGACCGCGTCCACTTTGGACGCTTGCGCATGCTGATCAATCGCCTGAACCAGGCGCCGGTCGCGTAAGGTCGGCGCGTGCAGGCGAGGGCGCCCGCCTCTACCTGGGCATTGTGTCGCTACGCTGTCTTCCGCGTCGCCACAGGACGGGAAGCTGGTGACACCTTCTCGTCGTAGAAGCGTCGGATGTTGCTGGCGATCACGTCGAGGCTGTCTTCAACCGCGAAGTGTCCGGAGTCGAGCCGGTGCATTTCGGCGTTGGGCAGGTCTTTCAGGTATGCATCCCCACCTTCGGGGGTGAAGAAGATGTCGTTCTGTCCCCAGAAGATCACCGTCTTTGGCTGACGGTCGCGCAGGAACTTCTGCCATGCTGGGTACAGATCGACGTTCGTCCGGTAGTCGTAGAACAGATCGAGCTGGACCCGGCGCGCGTTCGGACGCTCCATGAATCGGAAGTCCATGTTCCAGTTGTCGGGGCTGATCTGCTCAGGCCGCTTGTGTCCATGGAGGTACACCATCTTGATGCCATCGAGTGCGAGAAACGGCATCAGCGGCTCTTCGGTTTCGGGACCGCGTTTCTTCCACAGGGCGTGACGGATCGCATCCCACGCCGACGTGAAGCCGACTTCGTAGGCGTTGGTGTTTTGCAGAACCAGCCACTCAGCCCATTCAGGATGGCGACCGATGATACGGAATCCGATGGGGCCTCCGTAGTCCTGCATGAAGAGGCCGAAGCGGTCGAAGCCAATCTTCACTAGCAGGCCTTCCACAATTTCGGTGAGCGTGTCGAACGTGTATGCGAATGTGCCCGGGTCGGGCATGTCGGTGTTGCCGAATCCCGGGTAGTCGGGGGAGATGATGTGGAACTTGTCGGCCAGAGCCGGAATCAGGTTGCGGAACTGGTGCGAGGACGCCGGGAAGCCTCCCAGCAGCACCAGCTTCGGGGAGTTGGGGTTTCCGGCTTCGCGGTAGAACACCGAAAGGCCATTTACGGTTGCTGTCTTGTGCTGAATCATAAGTCGCTAGGCTCCTTCAATGCTGTGATGCCCGGACGCTGGAATCGTTTCATCAAAGGCTTTGCGGCGGCCTTTGTATGCAGTCACTTCGCGGATCACTGCGCCAGCCGCGTTCGCAGGCTGGCAGCAAGGCAAACCCCTTCACGGCCGCGTTGGTCGACGTTACGGCGAGCGGATCAGCAACACACGGGCGGAGAATCCGACGAAGATGACCTTGCGCTTGGTCACGTCCGCATAGATCGCGGACTGATGTGTGAGATGCCCGCGCCAACTCCGATCGATGGCCCGATCTTCCTACTGACCCGCCGCTTGCGGGTGTAAACGCTGCCCTTGCCGCTCTTGGAGAAACCTGCAGTACGTGACGGCATCCAACGACCAAAGAACGTCGCTAGCCACCCGCACGCGAGGTCAGGCCCGTTGGAACCACTACCGCACGAAGGCGCAAAGGAGATTGTGAGCGCCGCGCCCCGCAGTGTGCGCGGCCCGCCGCATTACTCACACTCGAGGTTTCGGGACCGTTTGATTCAAACACCCACGAGAAAATGGAGGACGCCAATGAGAACACACCGAGTCGCCACGTTCACCGCTATTGCCTTCTTGTCCCTCTCTCTCCTTGCCTCGGGCCTTTCCGCCGCGGGCATGGACGGCGTGATGATGAAGGACGGCAAGATGATGATGATGAAGGATGGCAAGCCGACAGGGCCGATGGACCACGAGATGTCGATGTCTGACGGCACCAAGGTCATGGCCGACGGCATGGTCAAGATGAAGGACGGGAAAGAGATGCACATGAAGGACGGCATGATGATGATGATGGACGGGAAGATGATGGAAGGCAGTAAGGCAATGGAGATGCAAAAGTAGGAGAGGCCTTCCGCATCCTCGCTACGACGACGCATTTGTGCACTGGCGGTCAGCGGAGGCCAGCGTGACTCCGCCCCGCCAGCGCGCGCTCACAGAGCATGGTGACCGTATGGAGACAGCTGATACTGATGGCAGGTGGAAGGGACGGCGCGCACAGCCCTTCCTGATCCGCCTCGCGCACTGGCTCAACGTACCGCTGCTTATCATCATGGTGGGCAGCGGCCTCCAAATCCTATCCGCCTACCCGTCGCTCGGAGCGCGCGGCGCGCTCTACGGCTGGTATCCGTGGCAAGGCACGGCGCCACCGAAATGGCTGCGGTTCGGCGGCTGGCTCGCCGGTGGCCGTCATTGGCACTTCGCACTTGGCTGGTTCCTGGTGGCGAACGGCGTCATCTACCTGGCGGACATGCTGGCCCAAGGTGAGTGGCGGCGGCGCGTGTTCCTGCCACAGCGCGATGCCAAGAACGCGGCGCTCATGATGCTCTACTACCTGCGTCTGCGCAGGACGCCACCATCGATCGACTTCTACAACGGTCTTCAACGGCAGGCGTACAGCGCCGTCATCCTGGTCGCGGTGGTCGAAGTCCTGTCGGGGCTGGCAATCTACAAGCCGGTGCAACTGTGGTGGATCGGGGTTCTGTTTGGCGGCTACGACGGCGCGCGTGCCGTCCATCTGCTCGGGCTCGTGGCGCTCGGCTTATTCACAGCAGTTCACCTCGTCATGGTGGCCCTGCACCCGCGCGCCATCGTCGAGATGTTCACCGGAGGAAAACGTGCCTAGCGGATCGCCTAGCAGCCAGTCGGACTTGGAAGCCCACAGCGACCAACGGGAGCGGGCCATAGAACGGACGCCGGCCGCAGGCCTGACACGCCGGCGGTTGCTGGCGACAGTCGCCGCGAGCTCCGTGCTCGCGGCTTGTGAGCGGGTGGCGGTCAGCTCCCGATTCCTCGCTGGAATGGGCCGTTGGAACGAACGGGTCGATCGCTTCCTCTTCGCGCCGGAGCGGCTGGCACCCGAGCTCGCCCTCGCGGATGCGACGCCCGCAACCGCCTTTCCGAGCTACTTCATCTCCGACAGCATGCCATTCGCACCCGCCGACTGGGTGTTGAAGGTTGGTGGGCTCGTTGCTCGCCCTGCGACGTTCTCGCTGAACCAGCTCCAGCGCATGACGCGCACGGAAACGCGTGTACGGCACCACTGCGTTGAGGGGTGGTCGGCGGTCGCTGCATGGCACGGTGTACGGCTTCGGGAGATCGCGGAGGCAGTCGGTGCGGACCCCCGAGCACGCTACGTCGAGTTTCGATCATTCGACGCCGGCTATTGGTCTTCATGGGACCGCGACAGCGCGCTGCACAAGCAGACCATTCTCGCCTACGGCATGAACGGCGAGCCGCTCGGCCCAGATCACGGCGCGCCGCTGCGCCTCTACTCCGGCGTGAAGCTCGGCTACAAAATGGTGAAGTACCTCACCGAGGTCAACTTCCTCCCAGAGCGCAGCGGCGGATACTGGGAGGATCAAGGCTACGAATGGTTCGGGGGCGTGTAGCGTGCATCATGGCTTCTCGGGGCTCATCGAGACCTTCGGTCGTGCCCGTGAGGCCCTTCGGCGCCGTGATTCACTGCCGCGGAAGCGCAGTTGGGGGCTGCGCAGACACGGCTCGGCGAGTTGGATGCCGATCAGGACGAGGCGGTCGACGCGTTGGCGCGCGCGTTGGTCGGCGACGGGCAGCCGTTCGCCAACCCGTTCGGTGCCTTCGGCCCCCTGCCGCCTCGCAAGCTCATGGCGCAACCGGTTGCCGACGAAGTCAAGGCGATCCATCAACTGGTCACTGCCGCCCAACGTGGCAAGGGCGTCAGCAAGCCCACCTTGCGAGCGGCGCAAACGGCCGAGAAGGCCGCGCGGGCTGTCGAGCAGCAACTCGCGCAGATCGAGAAGCTGCAAGAATCAATTCGTGAGGCGCGCCACACGCGTGATGCGGTTGCCCAGGGCTGAGCTGCAGATCCTGCTCGATCATCCGCTTGCTTTGGTGCAGCACGAAGCCTAGGAGCACCGTCATGGCACGGTCAGAAGGCCGACTGTGGTCTACTCCGGCGCTTGGTGTATGGCCCGGCTGCTTACTGATCTGCTTGTGTGTCGCCAGCGCACAGGGCGGCACATCGAGTACCGCCGACAGGGCGTTCCCTTCCTCTCCGCATGCCGTGTGTGTCGGCGACTGCACCAACGACGACTCCGTCACCGTCGACGAGCTCATCACGATGGTCAGCATCGCCTTGGGTAATACCGGGGTCTGCAGTGCCGGCGATGCCAACCTCGACGGCGGCATCACGATCGACGAAATCGTCACCGCGGTGAACAACGCCCTCAGCGGCTGCGGGGCAGAGCCACCACCAACGCCCAGCCTCACACCCACCGCAACCCCGACGCCTGGCCTTCCTGACGTCTCCGGTTCCTGGCGGGAAGATCAGTACGTTTTGATTTCGTCTGAGTGCGACGGCGACTTCACGGCCTTCGTTGTTGACGCGGTGCAGCAACCACCAGTGTGCGACTATCGCATCTCTCAGAATGGCGCGAGCATCACGGCGGTCGACTGCAACGCCAATTCCGTGAGCGGAACGGTGGACGAAACCGCGACCATTCGCTTGAGTCAACCTGAGGAAACGGACACCGAAGAGGGGTGCACGATCGCGGAATCGGTCGACGCGTCGATTGACGCAAGTCACTCTCCCACCGTCGCAGTCGGGACGCTCCGGTTCAGGTTCTCCGGCGCCTGCGCGCCATTGTTCAACTGCACGATCGTCATTCAAAGTCGCTGGATCAAGCTGTGACGCTGTTGCAGTAAGGAGCGCCGCCGACAAGCCCGGTCGTCTCGAAAGGCCCGACGGCATCGTTGAGATTGCCAACTGACGCCGTAAGTAGCATCCTCCGCGGCAGCGCGGTAAGCGGTGGAGAGGACGCAAGGCTCGACGAGCCGAAGGCACCTGATGTTCTGCACCCAGTTGGCGGGACCATGGCCGTTGCCTACCCCCACGCGAGGTGTCGCCCGGCACCATTGTGCAGCGCCCAAAGACCCGTTTGATGACGTGCGACGCACCGGCATCATGAAGCCGTCACGCAATGGCCTCAGTTCGTTAGGGCCGCCGGGACCGTGTCTGTCCACGCAGGATGGGTCACCACAGCTGCGACCACCTCGGCCGCCGTTGGCCGCACCAAGACCCGATCCAGCGGCGCGCGCGGCGCATAGACGAGCGACGCATCGCTCTGCAGGACAGCGATCGTTGGCACACCGAACGCTGCCGCCAGGTGCATCGGCCCGGAGTCCGCGGTGACCATCAGCCGTGCCGAGCCCCACAACGCGGCAAAGAGTCGGAGCGGCTGCGGCGGGAGCACGCGCACACTGGGCGGCAACTCGCGCCGGTACTGGCGCTCGCTCTGCGCTTCCTCCGGACCGAGAAACATCATTACGCGTGCGCCCAAGGTCCCCAACGATCGCGCCAGCTCGATCCACCGTGCCGCCGGCCACCGCTTACCCTGATGACCGCCGACGAACACCGCGATGAACGGCAACGCAACCGCTCCGGCGGCCAGTTCCAAGCGCGCGAGCAAGGCCAGGGCGGCGGTCTGCTCTTCGACGCTGACTGCGTACACGGGGTGGTCAGGACAACTCACTCCAAGCAGACGCGCGAACTCCGGCGGCGTGTCGTATGCATGCGCGGTATGCACCTCTGGCAGACGCACGTTGAGGAAGCGATCCGCCTTCCCACCGCACCCGATGCGATAGCGTGCGCCGGTCAGATAGGTATAGAGCCCGCCTGAAAAGGAGCCCATTCCTGCTTCGACCGCGACGTCGTAGTGCACCCGCCGCAGGCGCGCGAACAATGCTGCGAACCGCCACGGCTGGGTGACGAACCGGCGGGAGACGATGTGCACCGTGTCCACAGGGAGGTGGGCAAGAAGTGCGGCCGTCGTGTCGCCAGCCAAGTAGTCCAATCGAGCGCCCGGAAAGCGCTGGCGGAGGGCGAGAGTCAGCGGCGCCGCAATCAACATGTTGCCGATGCGGAAGTTCGGGCGCACGATCAAGACACGTCGAACGTCGCGCACAGCATCGATGGAGATATTGGGCGGCGTGGAAAGCACGGTGTCGAGCACGCGACCGAGCAGGCGCTTGCCCCGGTGGCCCAAGGCGTTGCCCACACGCTGGGCTAGTGGGTGGTGCGCGAGGGACATCAAGCGGAGTGCCCTCCCCGGAATGCAAGGCGGCCAGCACGTGCCACGGATGGGATCAGATCAGTTGAAATTGACCACCACCACTTTCTTGCCGTGAGCCGCAATTTGCCGCGGCGCAGGCTGCAAGCGCGTTTTCAGCGCATCGAGTTCCACCCGGTCGATGACCAGGAAGATGTGGCGCGGCGATTTCCAGGCCTGTAGCAGTGTCTCGTCGCCGGCCCAGAAAAATTCGTGCTGGTCTCCCTGGAGGCTGCCGAGCGTCAACTCGCCAGGCCCGCCGATCAAAACCACCCGGCGTCGCGCATAGAAGTTAATCCCCAGCACGTACTGCCGGTAGTGGACTACTAGATCCTGTGGTTGCGCGAGGCGGCCTATGGTCATGCCCATGCTGCGGTACTGCGTCGCGACGCGACGAGCCGTGAACGCGACGCCTTGCAACACCAGAACGCCCATGAGCAGAATCCCAAACGCGCTCTGCAGCTTCCGACGACGGACGGCGAGCAACGCGCTCACCGCCGTCAGCGCCAAAACGACGGCAGTCGCATAAATGGACGGGACGACCTGTCTCACCGCTGGATCGTCCACCACCGCCGGGGCGATCACCGCCCCAATGAGTGCAGTGCCGGCGAGGACCAGCATGGCGATGCTGCCACGAACCAGAATCAGCGTGTCGTTGTGGTCGATGACCGATCGAAAGAAGCGCGCCAGCAGAATCGCCACCGGACAGAACATCGGCAAGATATAGGTGCCGAGCTTCGATCCGGAGAGACTGAAGAAACCAAAGACGACGCCGCTCCAGATGACGCAATAGAGCACGGCGGGTGACAGCCGCAAACGCGCTGCTCGTCGAAAGAACCGCGCTGTTGCGCGCGGCGCCAATAGGACAAACGCCGACCAAGGCAGGAAGCCCCCTACGACGATGGGCACAAAAAACCAGAGCGGTTGCTGGTGCTCATGCGGCCGCAGGAAGCGATCGAAGTGCTGCTCGATGACGAAGAAATTCAGAAACTCCGGATTGCGCGCGCTGACCACAATGAACCACGGCAACGCGATCGCAACGAATGCCAGCACGCCGAGCCGTGAGCATATCCGACGCAGCGCGCCGAAGTCGCGCTGGAGTACGACGAACAGAATGACGATCGCGCCCGTCAGCAGCAACGCCACCGGCCCCTTGGTCAATACCGCCAACGCCGTCGCAGCGTATGCCAGCACCGTGAACAGCTGCCGGCGCACGCCGGTGTACGCCAGCCACACGCATCCAAGCGCCACCGTCATCAGCGCGCTCACCGGCATGTCCAGCACCACGATTTGACTCAACCCGAAATAGAGTGGCGCGGCCGCCAAAAGTGCTGCCGCCGCGTACCCGGTCCAGGCGTCGAACATCGTGCGCCCGAGCACATAGGCCATCCCGATACCGACCAGGCCGAAGAGCGCTGGCCAGAGGCGCGCTGTCCACTCGTGGATCCCGAACGCTTCGAAGCTGATCGCCGTCAACCAGTAGGCCAGCGGCGGCTTTTCGAAGTACTTGACGTAGTTGAGATGGGGTGTGACCCAGTCCCCCAGCTCGATCATTTCGCGCGGGATCTCCGCATAGCGCGGCTCGTCCGGTTCAGCGAGAGCATACAGCCCGATGGTGCCGAAGTAGGTCGCACCAATGACCAGCACGAACGCCAAGACCCACGCGCGCGAGACGCGCGAGGGTGCCGCTGCACACACGGGTACGCCACTGTATACGTGCACAGCACGATCAAGCGCGGGCATCCACACACGGATACCACGGCCGCTCGTGCATCCGAATAGCCCTACTGGTCGAGCCAACCGCACCGACGTGGGCGCACAGGACCCGCTACGCTCAAGGGGGGGGATTTCCTGCACGGTCTCAGTGACGCTGAGCCAGAACGGCACAGCCGTGACTGGAACACTGAACGTCCGCGGGTTCGCCTGCCTCTCATCGCTCAGCTTTTCGGGCACGCTGAGTGGGTCGTTCACGGGGGCGAGCACCATACCAATTTCGGCGACCGTCAGCGGCAACCAGCTGAGCGGGACTTTCGAGATCACTGCGTCGCCGTGCGCCAGTGGCTCGGCGTGTTCACGCTGACGAAGATCGCTCCCGCGGCGACGGACGGCGGCGCCAGCGCCGACTGCGATGCCCACCCAGAGTGTTCTGGGTGATCCTCGAGCTTATTGCTCCTGGCAGGACTTGGCGCCCTGGGGCTGTGGTGGTTCGTTCCTGTCGGGTCGTCACCGGGTGGCACATCACCCTGGGCTACCAGGTGTAGGTTGTATCACCGGCGTCGCCTCGGAGATGGGTACAGGGCAGACCTGTGTGCTGGCATCACAAACTGTCACCCCCAGTGGGAAGTTGAGCCCACTGGCGATTTTTTGTGGTGGAGAAGGATGGCCGTCC
>JBGQHM010000033.1:0-30987 GCA_041497995.1 Binatia bacterium
AGCGCGAGCGGCTCGCCTACCTGATCCGCACCGGCGCGCTGTCAATCTAAGGCCTGCGGCCGGCGTCACTTCTATGGCCCGCTCCCCGTTGGGTCGCTCGGGGCTGCCAAGTCCGACAGGTGCGTAGAAGTCGGCAAAAAAAGGGGGGGACTGTCCTTAGAATAGAGGACCGTCCCCCTTCCCCTCAAGCGGCGGAGACCTTGGGCCGGCTGGCAGTCGCGGCAGGGGTCGATGGACGCGGCGCCGGTTGACGCTCCTCCTCGGTTGCCCATTCGATGCGGCGATAGTCGAACTTGCCGGCAGCGAGGTGGTTGAACTTGACGATTTCGAAGTACGGCGACAGATCAAAATCGCGCGGCGTGACGAGGGCCGGATCTTCCTTGCGGTACAGTGCGCGTACACTGTGACCGTTGCGGCCGATCATATGGCCGAACCAGGTGTGCGGTGCGTCAACCGCGTCGAGCGTCACACGCGGTACGATCGGGTAGCCAACGTGCGCAAAAGCGCGCGCGAGCATGGTCGTGCAGATGACCCGCCGCGTAGCCTCACCGCCGTAGGTCAGTGCAGCGCGCCGAAAGCGTCGCGGGATGAGACTGACGGGGAAGAAGTAACGACCCAGCTCGAAGATATGGCGGACGTTGTAGCCGCGACCCAGCTGGCCGGTGACCTCTTCGAGGATGCGGTCCAAGTCCTGGCGCCGCAGGCTTCGCGCGCGGCAGACACGCAGATTGTAGTTGATGTACTTCGCGACCGGGACGCACGAGACGCCGTTCTCGACCGTCGCCTCGAGCACCAGGTGCCGGGCCTCGGCACCGTGCTCGGCCAGCAGAGCATCGGCGAGCTCTGGCTTGAAACGACGCAGCTCGTCGCCGATGTACAGTGCCGAGTGCGACCACGAGCTCTGCGTCAGGTAGCGGATGACCTGGCTAACCCGCTGGTCGCCCTCGACCAAGATGACGTCGCCTGGACGGAGCTGCTCCTTCAGGTTCGCGAGGCTGTTTGGAATCCGTTGTTCGTACGACCGCAGCGGCTTGGTCAGATGTCGCCGCAACACCCCCACCACCCGCCGCCGCATTGAGGACCGCAATTGCGAGACGAGGGCCATGCGGAAAAGCTAGCAAGCCCGTCGCTGTATGTGTAATGGAAAATGCGCGCTCCCGGCGGGAGCTCCGGCAAGGACCTGCGCTTGTCGCTCAGATCCTGTGCGGTTACCATAGCCCGGCGTGCGCACCGCTAGGTCAGGGCTTGGTGGCGTCTAGCCGCTCAGGCCAATTGAAGGCAGAGCATCGGCAGCAAGCCGCGTCATTTCTGCCAAGTAGGACTCGACGTCACGCTGGGTGACATGAGAACACAGGCGCCAAGTTCGGAACAGTTCGTCGAAGCGGCAACGCAGAACACTCTGAAGCTCAACTGGAAGGGCCCTTTCGTCCGAGGTGTTCACTGCACGATTGCGAGAAAAGTTCTGCGCCGCCGCGAGCAACCACTCAATTCGGTCAATCGTCCGGAATTGCTCCATTGCGGCAGCGTCTCCCGCGTGCTGCCAGACAAGCCAGAGTCGCGCCCAGGTGTGGGCGAGCGGCGTCGCGAGAGCCGACATGAACTCGTATTCCGCGGTGCTGCGCATGAGCCGATGGAGGCACTCCCATACTAGCGCAAACAGGCATCGAGCCTGGTCGACGAGTTGAACTCTGGCCAACCATTCTGTTGCCAGTGCTCCAACCGTCAACACGTGTGCGAGCTTCGGAATCGACGATGCGACGCGATCCAAGTCGAACAACCACCCCTCCGTCGGCGCACAGCACGAGGTCAGAAGTCGATGGAAATCGAGCGCGGGCCCTTCCCCGGCGGCCAGGAGCCTAGCGAGCGTCCACGCAAGATTGAACTCGTCCTCCCGGAGATCCTGTGACCAAGTGCAATCGCCAGCCAGCAGCCAGTCTCGGTAACCATCGAGTACTTGGCGTCGAGCCTGGTTGCGTTGGTCTGTTGGGAACTGGTCCGCCGCTACGACCAACGTCGCAGCGCCAAGAAGTGCGGCGGGCACCTTCAGACCGTCGATGATGGCACTCACTAGGGCCGGCAAATCCGAGCAGCTATCAAGCAGCGCAGCAACGAGCGCGGCTCGAACGCGACCAACGATCTGGAGCGCGGCGCGCGGCTCCCGGGGCTGCCAGGTCCATTCGAACAGGTGTCGTAAAGCCAAGATGGCCACCGTACGTCCCGCGGCCGTCCCCACGAGCATGGCTGCCACGTGCCGAGCACGCTCCGGAAGCTCGGTGTCGCGCCATTGTGCGAGTTGCAACTCGTACGCCGCCAGCTCGTTGGGATCGGCGGACCACGGCGAGGCCCACCGATCTCGGTCGCCTGCCCAGCACAGCTGGCTTTCGATCCTCCTCCAGCGGTCAAATGCGTACCGCAGGAGGAGCACCAAGAGCCAATCTTCACCGGAACTCGCTTTCGCGAGTCGGCTGGAGATTAGGTTCTCTATGACGTTCAGGTCAGCAACTTCACGCAATGCCGATGCAGAGAGCACCGGAAGCGGAAGCGCGGCGAGCCAAGCAACCAGGTGCTCCTCACCGGCGCGAAACAGCAGGCGGCTTCGGCCGCGGAGGCGTGCGATCAGGATGATATCTTCAGCACCGCGTGTCGTCTCTTCGACGTATGACCAAAGGTCGCTGCTCTGCGCCCGCAGGTCGGCAAGCCGATCTGCCCGATAACGAAGAGTCTCGTCACCCCGGGGACGATCGAAGCTTTCGAAGAGATCAAGCGCGTTGACTTGGGCGGGCAGCGCAGTCAGTTCGGTGAGATTGGAGCGAATGGCGTCTGGATCCAGGTTGTCACAGAAAGCATCCCAAGCTTGGCCGCTGTTGCTGAGCACCTCCAGAATCGCATCCCAACGCGCGGGTTGTTCCCCAACCCGCGCAGCGATACGGGTACCGAGCTGCTGGCTCAGCACCGCGTAGGCCTCTGGGTTGGCAGGTGTTGGTGCGGCATGGCTAACGAGGGACAGACCGAGGACGTTCCAGCTGGCAACAAGAGATTCGTCAAACTCCACAGGCGGAGAAGGAACCGGCACTACGTGCCCTTCTGCGTGTGCCAGAAAAAAATCCGCCAGCGGGTCGACAAGAGCAACCCACGCTTCCGCATCGTGTAGCTGCCGGACTTGATTCTCCCGAGCTTGCCGAGCGAGGTGATACGCGACGGAAGAGGGATCAAGAGTTAGGCGTGGATCAGCTTGCATCGTAGCGCGTCAGACCGGTCTCGCCTTGTTCCAACAGTCAAGAAACCGGTTCCTCAATAGCGCGCGTCCGTTGTGATCATCGATACGGACCACGGCCGTGCAGTATTCACGCTGAAAGTGCGACGTGAGGGAAGTACCGACGATGAATACGTCCCCATCGACGAACAGGTAGCGATCGTGAAAGAATAGGTCAGCCGCAGCATAGTCGAAGCAACGTACATCGATCGTCACGCGATTGCAGAGTCGTTGAAGCTCGGTCTTGAAGAGAATCAGCTCTACCGGTGGCATGCCGTTCTTCAAGCCCTTCGCTGTCAACATCCGTAGCGAGACCCCTTCTTGGATCGCTGCGAAGAGGCCTGCGTCGGCCCGGTTCGGCTGTTTACGACACGGGTCCCAGCACCATACCGAACTTTTCGCCTGCGAGACTAAGAAGGAGTAAATGCCGGGTGGAGCGTTGGGAGCGAGGGCCATATCGTAGTACCAGACCGAATCGGAGGCGTGGCAGTTGCAGTGTTCGCACACGCCGGGTAAACCGATTCGCGACTGTGGCGGCTCCGGCAGCGTCACATCAACGTTCGACCCGCTACTCGGCTCCGTCATCATCACCCTCTGGGTTCGCGACCCAATCCTCCAGCGCCACCGTGCGCCGGTTGTCGTTCCACCACCCTTCGAGCTCCGCTGCTATTCGCTCGGGGTCTGGAACTCGAAAGAGGGTTGTCGCCCGCAATCCGATCGCGTTCAGTGAGCTGCCCGGAAGGTAGGCATAGCGGTCCACTACGAGGAATCGATCGTGGATCGGGCTCTTCTTCCCCTTCAGTACACGACATTCCAGAATGAGGGACGGATCTTGGGTGGCAAGACCCTGAATTTGCTTCAGGAGCTGTTCCCCACGCGACATCGTCTGGTCGGGTCGTTTCTTCAGAAAATAGTTAGACCCGAGCATTCGTATGCGGAGACGCCGCGTCTGGACGAACGGGACATACTCGATCACGTCCGCCGCAGAGAGGTAGGTGTCACAGAGGAGACATCTCTCCCTTGCGCCGCTCAGGATCTCCCGGATGATACCCCTTGCCTTCTGCCGCGAGTCGGCTCCGCCGGGGAAGTAGAAGAACTGCCTGCTCTTCTCGAGGTCATCTAGCGCACGCCTTTCTTGAGCCGACCGGAGTCGGGACAGCAGGTCGGACGATGCCTCCGAACCAACGCTGCTGATTTGCCAGTCGTGCGTGGGAATGACATGGTGCCCCGACGCGACACTCAGTACCCGCGTCTCCGCGACCACGGCCATGTTGATTTGCACTCCGTGCAGGAACGGAGCACAGCCATCCTCGACGCACTCACCATGCTTGCTCATGAGACTGCATTGAAACCGCTCTGGCGAATTCGGAAGCGCTACGACCATGCGAGCCGAAGTGACAGGAACGGAGAAATCAAAGCCGATTCCGGCCAGGCGATGGTCAACCAAGTGCAACGTGCAGCCGGCGATCGATGCTCCGGTTCTTTCGAAGAACTCAACAAGCAGATGGCGCTTCTCCTTGGAGAGTGCAGGGCTCATTGAACGGATGATCGGGTTCGAAAAGCACAGATGAATCGCGCCCAAGTGTTCCGGAAACTTCGCAAAGTCGACGCCGATCACCTCGCGCGCGAATGCGCTCAACTTGTTCCTCTCCTGTTGCGATAGGTCGACTGCGTCAGCAGAGGAGAACTTGGAAACAACACGAAGGGATGAATGGCGATACGGGAGCATCTGCTCGTAGAGTCCACACGCGTTGTCCCCACTGCCAAGCAGCAGCGGCACCTCATTCGGCGGCTCGTCGGTGAGCGAGCCGAATGAGCGAAGCAATACTCCATGATTCTCGAGTACCCGGCAGTTTCCGGCGCCTCGGAAGAACTCCAGCGCTTTGAGGGGGTCACCAACGAACCAACGACTGGCGTACGCCTTCCGGTCGCTACTGACCTTCCGTTCAAGAAGTTCTCTGGGCACAACAGGCGCCGCACCGGTAGCGACGATCGGAGCCGACATCGGCTGGTCCGCTGGACAAAGTTCGGCGACGGCAAAAGCGATCTTGCGCTCGTCTGACGGGCGATCGTGAATCCAGACGGCGGTCACCTCCGCCCGGGCGTAGTCGCCTGCAATCTCGACGAGTGATCTCATTCCGCGCACCAGGGGGTCTCCTTCTCTCCGCCAAAGAGAGGGAGCGAAGCAAACCAGGGCTCACATCTGGTCATTCGATTCTCGGCTCTCGACTCTCCCGGCCATCAACCCAGCGGATTGTGCCACCGCAACCCGGGGAAGCGGGCGAAGTCGCTGTCGTTGGAATGCAGCTCGCACTGATGCTCGATCGCCAACGCCGCAAGATGTGTGTCGGTCGTCAAGTTGCCAGCGACACCTGTGGCGGTGAACAGGTCTTCCACAATCGACAAGTGGCGTCCTCCGGGTTCGAGGACCTGCACGTGCGGGCGCGCGAGCCAGCCCTGTACACGCCCGAGTGCTTCCAGGGGAGGCAACGGATCGCGAAACACCGCAGGATGCGAGGCTAGGCGGATGAAACCGAACGAGACCGCCCACGGAATGGCGACGGCGCGCTCACTGGTTAGCAGTTCCTCCCACCAAGCACGGGCCGCCACATGGTAGGGCAGCGCTTCATTGTGTGCATAGAGGAGCAAGTTGATGTCGGGCAGAATCATCGCGCGGGACCGACACGCTGCGTCTCGAGCTCATCTGCGAGCTGATTGAGCTTGAGTGGATCGACTCCGGGACGCAGTGGACTCCGAAAGGTGCGGACCCGGAAGCGCTTCGGTACTCGCCGCCCTGCATCCTGAGTCGTCAGCCCGCGGCGGAGAATGGAGTTCACCGCATCCTTGAACGACAGTCGCCTCCGGCGGGCGAACTCCTTCAACTTCGCTGCGAGGTCGTCTTCCAGTGTCAGAGTCGTACGCATGCAGGCATCATGATGTGCGCAGATCGAGCCGTCAAGATGCGGACTTCTGATCACCGCTCGGCCGCCGAGCACACGGCGGAAGGGCATTCTTCTATCGAGGTCAGCCGCGGGTCCGCGGCTCGTGCCACAGTTGCCAGCCGTCGATGGCCGCCGCGATGAGCGCGCCGAGACATGCAAGACCCATATCCTTCTGCGCATCCCACGCGTCGCCTTGGGTACCGAGATAGGCGGTTCCCGCGGCCGGATCGGCGACGCGCGCGACGAGCCACTCGACGATCTCGTAGGCGACGCTCCACCAGGCCACCGAGGCGAAGCTGAGGTAGAAGAGCCTCCACGCGGCGAGCGAGCGCGGCCGTCGCAAGGTGAGCTCGCGCGCCGGCCGCAGCATGAGCAGGCCGAAGAGAAAGTGCACCAGCCGATCGTAGTGGTTGCGCCCCAGGCCCAAGGCGTCTCTCGCCCAGTTGCCTATCGGGACTTCGGAGTAGGTGTAATGGCTGCCGACGGTGTGCAGGACGAGGAAGATCGCCGCCTGGATGTAGGCCTGGTCCGAGAAACGGAAGCGCCGATAGGTCAGGACAGCCGCTGGCACGGCTACAAAGGTCAGCAGGTTCTCCAGCAGCCAGTCTTGACGGAAGCGCGGCCGGATGGCGAGGGCGACCCAGATCACCAAGAAGACGGCGAGACAGAGAAGAGGAACCGTGTCTCGGCCGCGTCGACGCCCCGCGCTCACCCGCCCTCCTTGGGTCCGCGGATTCGATCAGAGCCCCAAGATGCAGTCGTAGCGCTTGATGCGCGACGCGTCGCCACTGCTGATGCGGCGCGCATTCATCTCGACCGCCGGCATGCGGCGGTGCACGAACGACGTGGCCAACGCGCGCTTCGCCTCCGACAGGCTGGCTTGCATGAGCAGCTCGGCGGCGACGACCACGTCGATCACCATCTCGGACACGCGCTTGGCATTGAGCAACGCGTATTGTGGATCACCCATGAGCGCGGGGATCGACTCCGTGATCCATTTGTTGATCGCCTCGCACACGAGGTCGACGAGATCTGGATACTGCGCACGCAGCGGCGCCAGCTCGTCGCGTAGCTTTTCCAACGTGGTGAACAAGGCGCCGCGGCTCATCTCGCTGAGCGCAAAGCTTGCCTGGATCTCCGATGTGCCTTCGTAGATCGTCGTGATGATTGAATCAGAGTGGTAGTGCCCGGCCGGCGTCTCGGCCATGTAGCCGATACCGCCGTGCGCCTGGATGCCCTTGCGCGTGACGTCGTTGCTGATCTCCGTCGCGTAGAACTTGCAGAGCGGGGTGAAGAAGCGGATGAGCTGCGCGTTGTGCTTCAGATCGTCTGCGAGCGTACTGCGGTTCGGATCGGCCTTGCCGCGATCCGATTCCAGATAGACGCGCAGCGCCTCGGTGAGGTCGATTAGCGCACACGTACGGTAGAGCAGCGCCCGCGCCGCCTGAAGGTTGATGGCCATATGCGTGAGCATCGACTTCACCAGCGGCTGCTCGATGATCGGCTTGTCGAACTGGACACGTTGGGTCGCATACGCGCGCGCCTCACGATAGGCCGCCTCGGCAACGCCGATCGCCTGCGCAGCGACACCGAGGCGCGCGTTGTTCATGAGATCCAGCATGGCCCGGAAGCCGCCGCCGGCGCGGCCCAGCAGAAACGCTTCGGCGTGATCGAACTCGATCACGCAGGTCGGTGAGCCGTGAATGCCCATCTTGGATTCCACACGCGACACCCGCATGCCGTTCGCGGTGCCGTCCGGTAACGTCGCTGGACACAGCATCAGGCTCAGCCCGCCCGTGGTCCCTTTCGTCCGGTCGAACGTCTTGGCATCGCGCGCCAGAACGAGGTGAATCGGCGACCCGCCGTTGGTGATGTAGATCTTCTCGCCATCAAGGAAGTAGCGGCCGTTCTCCTCGGTGACCCGCGTGAGGATACCGCCGAGGTCGGAACCTGCTTGTGGCTCGGTCAGATCCATAGAGCCTTGCAGCTCGCCGCTCGCGAAGCGCGGCAAGTACTGCTGCTTGACCTCGTCGCTGCCGTATTTCTCGATGTCGGTGCCGACGCCCGCCTGAAGTCCGACGATGGTCATCAAGCTGGAATCGGCGCGGGCAACCATTTCCAAGTAGAAAGTGTTGATCAGCATCGGCAGGCCATAGCCGCCTACCGCCGGGCTCAGTGAGAGACACACCAACCCCGCCGCGCGCAGCTTTTCGTACCCGGCCGCGATGTGCGGCGGCACGACGACGTGGCCATCGACGAGCGTGACCTCTTCGTGCCAGTGATCACGTGCACCGGCCTCGATGTCTTCGCAAACCTCACCCAGCGTACGGAGGATCGTCTTGTACGTCTCGATCTCCTCGGCAACGTCCACGGCCTCAGCTCGGCGCAAGCGGAAATATCGCTCCCAATCGACGCGGTGGTCGAGGAAGAGCTGCATATCGCTGTTGAAGAACTCCTTCGCCATGGCAAGCCTCCTGAGCTTCGACGTCAAGAATAACAGGATTGGGGCGCATGTGTATGGCAGGGCGAGTGCGGCAGGAGTGAAGCTCTCGCGGGCACGGAGGCCCGCGCCACCAGAGCACGCCCAGCCCAAGCGATTGAAGAATGCATGCGGCAGTGCCATGACCCTGCCATGCGCGTGCATCGTCTGATGCAACTTCCGCTCAGCATCATCCTCGCGGCATGCGCGGCGCACTCGCCTGCTATTCCACCCCCACCCCCGCCGGCTCCGGCACTGTCCCCCACCTCCGGCTTGCAAGTGGCGCTGACGTGGAATGCCCCGGTCGACCTCGACCTCTACCTCACCGACCCGACGTGGGAGACCGTCTACTTCGCCAACAACCCGAGCCGCACGGGTGCGCGGCTCATGCGCGATACGCGCTGTCGCGACGTCGCATCGCGTGGGAACGCCTTTGTCGAGCTTGCCAGTATCGGGGCGCCCCAACCCGGCCGCTACCGCGTTGGCGTCGACTTCATCGACGCCTGCAATGGACCACACGAGCCGGTGAGCTTTCGCATTGTGGCCGACTACGGCGGAATGCGCCGGGAAACGACCGGAACCATTCGACTGGAAGAGTTTCAGCCAATTGTCGTAGAATTCGAGCTGCGCCGAACCGGTCCTGACGGGACGCTCATTTTGGTGCAGGAGGGACATTAGATGAACCGATCGCAATCGACGGCTGGGGCGAGGAAACTCGGGGCCGTGGCAGCTCTCGTGTTCGCTGGCGTTGCCACGGCATCGGCGGTTGAGACCGGTGTCTTCACCGGCGCGGTCCACGATCACAGCGGCGCGGCGGTCGCCGGTGCCTTCGTCACTGCGACGCACCGCGGGCTGCAACGCGGCACGACGGTGTTCACCGACGCCGACGGCCGCTTCCGTCTGCCCGCGCTCGACGCCGGCATCTATGACCTGCGCATCCGCCGCATCGGCTACAAGGATCTGCTGCAGCCCGGATTACCGCTGCAAGACGGGACGACGCGCCTCGACTTGCACGTCGACGTCGAGACCGATCCGAACGAGCTGGCGTGGCAGCTCCCTGCCAGCCGGTGGATGCCGTTGCTGCTCGCCAAGCTGTCGAGCGACGAGAAGCGCGAAGAGTTCACGCGCCAGTGCACCTTCTGTCATCAGCAAGGCAGCTGGGCGACGCGCGTGCAGCGCAGTCATGAGGACTGGGAGAAGATCTTCAAGCTGATGGGGCGCATGGGCGGCATCATCTCCGCCGACCTGCGCGCCGAGCTGCCCGATGCGTTCAACTCGGCGTACGAGGAGCAAGCGTATCTGGCCAAGCTGACACAGCCGCAGTTCATCCCACCGCCGCGCCCGCAGGGTGCCGCGGCCACCGCGGTGATCACCGAGTGGGACATCGGCCATCCCGCATCGATGCAACACGACCTCACCGTCCATCCCGACGGCACGATCTACTCGGTCGACACCAATCAAGACCAACTCTATCGGCTCGATCCGCGCACCAACGAGCGCAAGTCGTGGGCGATCCCCCCGGGCGACTCGCCGCTCGGTGGTGTGTTCAACACCACCGGCACGGTGCTGGCGCCGAACAGCAACGCACACGTTGCGCCGCATAGCCTGCAAGTCGCGCCCGACGGCGCCATCTGGATCACCCTGTGTCTGGGCAACAAGGTGGGACGCTTCGATCCGAAATCGGAGCAGTGGACTATTTTCGAGCAAAAGGACGGGCTCTACCCGCACACGTTGCGTTTCGATCAAAAGGGGCGCGCGTGGTACACGCTCGCGGTCAGCAATCAAGTCGGCATGATCGACCCGAAGACCGGCGAGCAGCGCTCGATCCGCTTGCCCGGGCGCACGTGGGCACAGGCAATCATCGTGCGCACCCTGCCGATCGTCTTGTGGGCCGGTAAGTTCGTCAATCTCACCGACAACGCCGGCAGCGAAGGCGTCAACCTCCCGGTGCCCTACGGAATCGACATCGCACCCGATGGGGGCGTGTGGTTCAGCCAGCTGAACATTCAGCGCATCGGCCGCATCGATCCGGACACTGGATCGATCAACCTCGTCGACACGCCCTTCACTGGGCCGCGCCGGCTGCGCTTCGACTCGAAAGGAAACTTGTGGATCCCCGGCTTCAGCGCCGACCTCGTGGCGCGATACACTCCGAGCAGTGGCGCGTTCAAGACGTGGAAGCTGCCGACGGACGGCGTCGAGACGCCGTATGCCCTCAACGTCGACCGGCGCACCGACACGGTGTGGATCTGCGGCACCAATTCGGACAGCCTCGTGAGCTTCGAACCTGCAACCGAGCGCTTCACGGTCTATCCGCTGCCCACGCGCGTGACCTACACGCGTGAGATCGACTTCGACGCACAGGGCGGTGTGTGGACCTCGAACTCGAACTTCCCGACCTGGCAGATCGAAGGCCCGGGACCGAAACTGATTCGCGTGCAACCTGGCGCCGCGCCCGCCGCTGAACTGATCGCTGCGGCACACTGACCGAGTTGAGTCTGCCGCGGACCCAGCCGATACCTAGGAGGTCATCTTGTCCACGCACCACGATACAATCGTTGATCAGTTCACCAAGCAGGCAATGCCGTTCTCGACCGCACCGGGCATCAAGGACGCCGCCGCCTTGCAACTCGTGGTCGACTTCAGCGGCGCCGGCCCAAACGATACCGTGCTCGATGTCGCCTGTGGTCCCGGCCTCGTCGTCTGCGCGTTCGCGCGCGTCGTGCGCCACGCGACCGGTATCGATCTTACACCGGCGATGATCGACCGGGCTCGCGCGCTGCAGGCGGAGCAGAGACTCACCAACGTGTCGTGGCAGATCGGCGATGTGCTACCCCTCCCCTACCCCGACGCGTCCTTCTCGATCGCTAGCTCACGCTTCGCGTTCCATCACCTGCCGGACCCACTGGCGGTGCTGCGCGAGATGACTCGTGTGTGCGCACCGGGCGGCAAGGTCGTTCTGGTCGACCTCACTGCCTCACCCGACCCGCAGAAGGCGGCGGCGTTCCATCGCATGGAGGTGCTGCGCGACCCGTCCCATGTGCGTGCCTTGACGCTGGCTGAGCTGCAGGACCTCTTTGCGCACAGCGCGCTGCCGGCACCGCGGACGGCCTTCTACCAACTGGCGGTCGAGGTGGAAGGTCTTCTGCAGCGATCGTTTCCCAATCCTACCGACGTCGACACAATCCGCGACATGTTCGCTCGCTCGGTAGACGATGACGGCATGGGGCTCGGCACCCACCGCGTCGGCGAGCAGATTCGCTTTGCCTATTCGGTGGCGATACTCGTCGCCGACAAGCCCGTGGTATAGGCGACAACGCGTGCAGTCGTCGACTTGAAGGCTGGTGTGCCCGACGACGGGTCGATGCGCCGCGGGATCAGGACGTTTGCCTCGGGGTAGTACATCGCCAGGTTACCGCGCGGCAGCGGTGCGAAGCGGACGACAACCGTCATTCGACCGGTAGCGTTCTGGACCACCACCTGCTCGTCGCGGTGCAAACCGAGCGCCTGCGCATCCGCCTCGTTCATCATCACCACGTCCCGCCGTTCGTTGCCGCGGTAGATGTCCTCGTCCTCATAGACGACTGTGTTGAACTGCCCTTCGGAGCGTAAAGTCATGAGACGAAACTCGCCATCAGCGAGCGGCATCTCCGGCACCGGGGTCACCGCCGCATGCGCCTTCCCCGACGCGGTGGCAAACGTCGGCGCGTGCAGCGTACGTCCGTGGACCTGAAATTCCTGCTTGCTCTCGTCAATGGCACCGATGGCTTCGTAGCCGGGGACGACGGCGGCGATGGCCGCGCGGATGGCGCGGTGATCACGGAGGCTGCTGAAGTCAACCGGCCCCGGTGGCACGACCATGCCCGCGAGCGTCGCGATGATCTCGACCTCGGGACGCATTTCGTGCGACATCGCCGGTGCACCCCCGTCGGAGAGGCGAACGACGTTGAACATGCTCTCCTGGGTGGTGCATTGGTGTTCCTCATCGCGTGCGAGCGCCGGAAGCACCAAGCAGGTTCGCCCGCGGCCATGGATGTGCCCTTCATTCAGCTTCGTGGTGATGTACAGCGTCGTGCCGATCTTCCGCATGGCATCGCCCGCCCAGACCCGGTCGGGTGTGGCGGCAAAGAGGTTGCCACCGAGAAGCACGGCGCAATCAATGTAGCCGCGGTCCGCTGCCTCGACCGAGGCCAGCGTGTGCAACCCTGGCTCACTCGGCATCTCGATGCCGTAGAGCTGCTCGAGGCGTCGAGCGAACTCCGCCTTCATCACGGGGCTGACGCCCACCGAACCCACGCCTTGCACGTTGCTGTGACCGCGGATGGGGAGCAGGCCGGTGCCGGGCTTGGAGACCATGCCGCGGCTCAACGCGAGGTTGACGATCGCCTGCACGTTGTCGACGCCGTGAGCGTGCTGGGTGATGCCCATCGCCCAGCAGAAGATCGTGCGTTGCGATCGGGCCAGCAGTTGTACCGCCGCGTCGACGCCCGGCGGGGGCACGCCACACGCGCGCAGCAGGTCGTCGCGCGACGCCGAACGGACATCCGCTTCCACGGCATCCCAGGCCTCGACGTGCGCCGCCAGAAAATCGCGGTCCAGTGCGTCGCCTTCGACGAGGCCCTTCAGGAGAAGCTTCAACAACGGGATGTCGGCACCAACGTGGGGCTGAAGGTACAGGCTGGACACCTCCGAGCCGAACAGCATGCTGCGCCAGTCGGAGGGGACGCGGAAGCGGACCAATCCGATCTCCTTGAGAGGATTGATGACAATCACGTGGCCGCCGCGGCGCCGCAAATTGATGAGCTGCGTGATCAGGCGCGGGTGGTTCGACGCCGGGTTGGCACCGATGACGACCGCCAGGTCGGCGCGTTCGAGATCGTCGAGGACGACCGTGGCCGTGCCGCTGCCAATGGCATGTTGCAATGCCACGCTCGATGCCTGATGGCAGTAGTAGGAGCAGTTGTTCACGTTGTTCGTACCGAAGACGCGCGCAAAGCACTGCAGCAGGAACGCCGCCTCGTTGCTGCTGCGCCCGGATGAGTAGAAGAATGTGCGCGCCGGAGCGGCGGCACGGAGCGCGTCGGCAGCGCAACGATAGGCGTCGGCCCAAGCGATGCGCCGAAAATGGGTCTCACCGATGCGCCACATGATCGGGAAGCCGAGGCGGCCGGCGGCCTCGATGCGGCGCGCCGTCCAGCCCTCTAGATCGGCGACCGAGTGCGCGGAGAAGAAGCCGTCGGGGATCGGCGGCTGCATGTCTGCGGTCTGCGCTTGAATCGACTTCTTGCAGACCTCCGGGAAGCTCCCCGCCTCGTTGCGCATGCCCCCACGCTGGCCACCCATACCGACTGCGCACGTTTTGCAAGCGTTGTGAGTCTGCATGCGACGCGTCAGGCGCACCACGCCACCGGCTTCACGGGCCCTCTGCAGCGTGTACCGCACGGCAGCTAGCCCGCCACCCGTTCGCACTGGCTTCGCCATCTCGTCCTACCTTCGTCGCGCAGCTTCGAGCCTCTCATACCAGAAGCTCCTGCGACCGAGAAACTGCGGGACGTCGCCGTTGAGCGTCACTCCGCGCCTCGTTCGAGGCGGATTAGACGCTCCGTTGGCAACCTCAGCCGCCGACGTCCGCTAGGCTACGCCCGTCGACAAATTCGGCGCGAATGGTACGCAATCTGCTTGCTTCCTTCTCATCTCGCACTAGGATTGGCGGACCCCATGCTCAACATTCGCGGCGCGCGGACCATCACAGTCGTCCTTCTCAGTGTCATGTGGTTTGCGGCGGGGCCAGCCCACGGTACGACCTTTGTCATGATGGACGAGCAGTCGCTCATGGAGAGCTCCGATCTCGTCATTACGGGTACGGTGACCTCGATCACCTCCGCCACCTCGGGATCGGCCGGCCCGATCTACACCTACGTGCAAGTGCACGTGGGGCGCGTCATCAAGGGGCGGGTCGACAGCGACACCGTAGTCGCGCGTGAACCCGGCGGCTCGGTCGGTGAGCGGCGCCAGTGGATATTCGGCGCACCGGAGTTCTGGGTCGGCGAACGGACGTTGCTCTTCCTCTCGCGCAATCCTGACGGCTCACTGCAGACCAACAGCCTGGCCATGGGTAAGTTTACATTGGCGGTCGATCGCGCAGGCCACACGACAGCGGTGCGCGACTTCGGCGAGGGGGCGTCCGTGTTTGTCCCCGATACCGGCCAGATCGCGAACGCGCAGCCGGAAACGCAGCCCTTCGCTCCGCTGCTGAATCGCTTGCGCCAGATAGCGAACGGGCCGGGCGGCACCGCGCCACGACCATCGTTACAGGTCACCGTGCCGGAGACGACCGCAACCGCCACCGAAACGCACGAGTCGTATACGTTCTTGGGTAGCCCGCCATCGCGCTGGTTCGAGCCAGACAGTAACCTACCCGTGAACTACCTCATCGATTCCACGGGTGACAGTCTCTTGGGATTCACGACCTCGCGGGCCGCGCTGGACTCAGCATTCGCAGCGTGGACAAACATCCCGACGTCGAGCCTGGTTCTCGCGGATGCTGGTACGACCTCACCGGCGTCGTTCAGCCCGTGCGACGCCAATCGCATCACCTTCAACGACCCATTCAATGAAATCACAGACCCGTCCGGATGCAGCGGCATCTTGGCCATCGGCGGCTTCTGCTCGGGAGGCGGCAGTACGGTGGTGAACGGCACAGCGTTCAACCGGATCACGGTCGGCAAAGTGACTTTCAACAACGGGTGGGGAGCCTGTTCCTTCTGGAACCAGTGCAACATGTCGGAAGTAGCCACGCACGAGATTGGCCACACGATCGGCCTCGGCCACTCCAGTGACGGCACCGCAACCATGGCCGCCACCGCGCACTTCGACGGGCGCTGTGCCGGCTTGCGCAGTGACGACATCGCCGCCGCCACCTTCATCTACCCGCAGATTGGCGCCCCGCCGCCGGCGGCCACGTCGCCTCCGAGCGCGATTCCGACGGCGATACCCACCGCCACCAGCCCGAGCGGGAATTCAAACGACACCTGCAGCAATGCGGTGGTCATCAGCGCGGCCCCTTATTCGAGCACGGCTGTCACGACCGCTGCAACGATCGATGCCGCCGACCCCACCGTTGGATGCGGCAACGGCAGCCGCGCCAAGAGTGTCTGGTACCGCTACACGGCGCCCAGCAACGGCGCGCTGACAGTGAACACGTTCGGCAGCAACTACGATACGATCCTCGCCGCCTACACCGGGTCGTGCGGGGCCTTCGCAGCGGTGCCCGGTGCGTGCAACGACGACAACGCCGGCGCCCAATCGCGCGTGTCGTTCACTGCCAGCGGCGGGACTACGTACTCCTTCCTGGTCTCGGCCTACAGTAACAACGGTGGATCGCTGGTGTTGCAACTCACCTTCCAAGGCGTCGGCGCAACGGCACCCCCGACCCCGACGTCCACTCCGGCTCCACCCACGCTCACGCGGACACCGACGCCATCACCGAGCCGGACGTTCACGCCGGGTCCGCCGACGCAGACGTCTACCCCCGGTCCGCCGACCGCCACCGTGACGGCAACGCCGACATTCACGACGGCACCGCCGGCGTCACCCACCAGCCCAAGTGGGCAGTTCAACGACGCGTGCGGCAACGCGATGGTCATTGCCGTCGCACCATTCTCCAACAGCATGGCCACGGGCGCGGCAACATCTGATAGCACGGATCCAGCGCCTGCCTGCGGCAACCACAGCCGTGCCAAGAGCGTCTGGTACCGCTTCACCGCGCCCAGTGCCGGCACCCTCACAGCCAATACGTTTGGCAGCAACTACGACACAATCCTGTCCGCCTACACGGGGACGTGCGGGAGCTACACGCCAGTCGCCGGCGCATGCAATGACGACACGAGCGGGGCGCAATCGCGCCTCTCGTTCGTCGCCAGCGCTGGCACCACGTACTACTTTCTCGTCAGTGCCTACAGCAGCAACGGCGGGGCACTGGTGTTCCAGCTGACCTTCCAGGGATCAGGACCAACCGCAACGTTCACTCCGGCCGTACCTTCGGCAACTCGCACACAGACGCCGTCACCGACAGACACATTCACGCCCGGGCCACCGACGGCAACCTTTACTCCCGCACCGCCGACAGCGACTTTCACCACAACGCCGACGTTCACGCAGATTCCGCCGCCATCCCCGACCAGTCCAGGCGGCCTCGCCAACGACGCCTGCGCGAGTGCTCTGACAATTGCCGCCGCTCCCTACTCTGGAACGATTGTGACAACGGCGGCCACGACAGAGGCCAACGATCCGGCGCCCAGCTGCGGGAACCACAGTCGCGGCAAGAGCGTCTGGTATCGCTTCACCGCACCGAGCAGCGGCACGCTGACGGCGAACACGTTCGGCAGCTCGTACGATACGATCCTAGCGGTCTTCACTGGATCCTGCGGCGCGTTCACGCAGCTGGCCGGGGGCTGCAACGATGACACCAGCGGCGTGCAGTCGCGCGTACCGTTCCAGGCATCCGCCGGGACCACCTACTACTTCCTCGCCACCGCGTATTCGAGCAACGGTGGGACATTGAGGTTTAGTTTGTCGTACTGAATCGGTACAGCTGCGAGTCGGGTGCCGAGGCGGATTCCCCGACGCGAGTCTACTTCGCTACGCGCGCAATCCTTTGCTTGTTCGTACCCAATCCCAGTTTGCCGCGTTCACGCGAGGCCCCGGCCCATGAGCTCCAATAGTGGGCGCCGCCGCCCAGAGCGGCGCGGACAATCCGCGCGTCGATCCCCTTGGCGAATGCCTGCAAGCGCGTTTGGCCCAACGCCATGAGCGCCTCGAGCTCGCGCGTCGTCAGATCCAGTGACTCGCGTAGACACGTCGCGGCCGGATCTGCGTAGAAGCCGCGTCGAAACTCGCTGTCGGTTATCAACCGTCCGAGAGTCCCTTCCACCGCTTGTTGGCTCATTCCTGCCCCTCATCATTCGGTCGTTGAAACCCGCCGTCACTCGGCTTGGTGTGTACCATATCAACTCCGTCCCGCCCGTCAACGAAGCGCCTGGTTAGTCGGCGGGCTCAGCGACTTGGCGAGCAAGGCTCGTTCCGTCGCGACAGAGACGGGTGAGCACGTACGCCGCGCACTGGACCGACTCGCTGCGGAGACAGCAAGCATCCCTCAGAGGACTGCGGCTCACGCCGGTGTCAGGCGCACCTCCATTCCTTCCGTGGCCGCACGGCTGTGCGGAAAGATTGTACGAGCCACACGCTCGAGCTGCCGGACCTCGGCATCATCGTGTTCGGGGTCGTGATGATAGAGGAGGAGTTGTCCAACACCGGCGGCGCGGGCCGCTTCGGCGGCCATGCGCACGGTGCTGTGCCCCCAGCCGGCCTTGTTGAGGTGTCCACCGTGGTATTCCTCGTCGGTGTATTGAGCGTCGTGAATCAGCAGGTCCGCCCCCCGCGCGAAGGCAACGACATCCTCGTACCCTCCCTTCGGCGACTCGACATCCGTCGCATACACGACAGAACGGCCGGCATGAGTGATCCGATAGAGCATCACCCCAACCTTGGGATGCGCAGAGCTGAACCGCGCCTGAACAATGGTGGGCTGCGACCCCGGGAGGCGTACGCGGGCGTGCTTCCCGAGGCTACGGATGGACAGCCGTGCCGGCAACTGCGACAGGGAGACCGGGAAGAAGCGGGGCGACATGGTCTGCGCCAGCAGTGCCTTCAACGACGGGGCCGCGCTGTTGGCACCGTAGACGTAGCATTCCCACTCCGGACTGTAGGCTGGAGCAAAGAAGCGCAACCCCTCGATATGATCATGATGCAAGTGGCTGAGGAAAATGTGCACAACGGGTTTGCCGGGGCGTTGCACCATATCGCGTCCGAGTTGGATGATGCCGGTGCCCGCATCGAACACCATCACGTTGTCATCGGCAACCATCTCCACGCAGGACGAATTGCCGCCAATGCCTGCCGTCCTCGGTCCCGGCGCCGGATAGCTGCCGCGCACCCCCCAGAAGTGAATCCGTAACGCCGCCGCCTTCATTTGGTCTCCATGATCGTCACCCCATCCCAATCCGACTCGGGCGGCGCGGCGAGCATGTCGCGGCATCGCTCGATATACAACTGCGCCGGGCCGTCCTCCGGGTATTTCTCCAAGACGGCGGCAAAAGCAAACACTGCGTCATCCCATCGCTGTTCCCGATACGCGGCAAGGGCCGTATTGAAGTCCCGCAGCAGCGGTGCCCACCGTTCGCGGTCGTCAACGATCCCCAGAACCTCATAGATGCGCACTGGCAATCGTTTGCCTTTCACGCGGACGAGATCGAGCTCGCGGACCACTAGCACGCCGCGCGCCGCTTGCACTGTTGCCTCGCTGGCAATGACGTGGCTGCCGTACATCTTATTTAAGCCCTCGAGGCGCGACCCTAAGTTGACGTTGTCGCCGATGACCGTGTAACTCAGCCGGCGCGCCGATCCCATGTTCCCGACGACCATCGGACCCGTGTTGATCCCAATACCGATGTCCAAATCGGGAAGGCCACGCTGCCGCCAATCGGCTACCAGCGCTTCCAGACCGCTCACCATTCCGAGCGCGGCGCGGCAGGCTCGCACCGCGTGGTCGGATTGCGGCACCGGCGCCCCCCACACGGCCATGATCGCATCGCCGATGTACTTGTCGAGCGTGCCGTCCTGCTGGAAGATCACGTCGGTCATCTTGCCGAAATACTCGTTGAGCAACTCGACCAGCGCCTCGGGCTCGAGCTGTTCGGACATCGTCGTGAAGCCGCGGATATCCGAGAACAGGACCGTGAGCTCGCGCTTCTCACCACCCAACGCCAACATTTCGGGACGCTCACTGACCAACCGCGCGAGATCCGGGCTCAGGTACAGGCCAAAGGCGTCCCGGATCTTGCGCTTCTCCCCCTCTTCGACCACGTAGTGCTGGACGCTGATCGCGGAGTACGTCAGACCGATCGCCAACAGCGGATACACCAAGCCGAGCGGCATGCCGAATGACATAAACAGCCACTGGCTCCCCACCAGATACGCAGCCACCAACAGCACGGCGACCGCGGCCCCGCTGAGCCCGCGCGCGAAATGCAGCACCACGCCCAGGATCATCACCGCAGCCAGAATGACGACGACTTCCACCAGTACAATCCAGCGCGGCTGTAGGATGAAATCGTGGCGCAGGATGTTGTCGATCACGGTGGCGTGGATCTCGACGCCCGGGAAAATCCCATCGAAGGGCGTGACGCGCACGTCGGCCAACGCCGTCGCCGTGACTCCGACCAGCACCAGCTTGCCGCGGAACGTTTCGGGGGGAACCGTGCCCTCCAACACATCCGCCGCCGGCACGTGCCGGAACGTCTTGCCGGGTCCACGATAGTTGACGAGCATCTCCCCATCTTCAGCAACGGGCACCGATACCGCCCCCGCGCGGACCGACTCAACGCCGAAGTCGGCGAAGCGAATGGCAAGCGTCGCCTGTGGATTGTAGACGCGCAACATGGCTAACGAGAGCGGCACGGTAATTCGTGATCCGAAGCGGATGGCTAACGGCACGCGGCGATACGAACCGTCCGCATCGGGCAAGAAGTTGAAGTAGCCAACCTCCCGTGCCACGCTACTGAGTGCGGGGAGGTTCGCCTGTGCCATGGGGGCCAACGGCACCCGCGCCTCTCCCTTCCCCTTGCCGGTGTTCTGCACGACGTTGTACGTCGAGACTCGCACTGCATCGGGATCGGGCTGCTGGCCACTGAAGTCGAAGAAGTACCCGAGCACGGTACGCCCCGACGCTTTTACGGCGGCGACCAGCATCTCGTCCTCCGCCGCGCCGCTGCTCAGGGCCTGACGAATAGCGCTCCATGTGCGGTCATCGACGCCCTCAACACGCTCGCGGAGGGCATCGATGTCGGTTTGCGCCGTGGCCTCGGATTGCACGACGTCGAACCCGATGACCGCGGCATCCGCCGTGACCAATCGATCCAGCAAGCGGGCAATGACCACGCGCGACCACGGCCACCGGCCCAGCCGCTCGAGGCTCGCATCGTCAATGGCGACGATCACAACGTCGGGCGATGCCGACTGCAAACCGCGCTGCAAGAAGCGGTAGTCGACCGCCCGGACGTCCACCAACTCGAGGTAGTGACAGCCGTTGAAGCGGAGCACGGAGAGCACGAGCCCGAGCAGCAGTGCAATACGGAACGGCGTCAGGCGCGGCCGGATCATCAGCTCCTGCGCTTCACGGCCTCATCGGCAAGCGTCGACCCGCGATGCGGTCAAGCGCGGCCACCTTCCGTGAGCTTCTTGAGGTGGAGGATCTCGTCGAGCCGCTCCTTCGGAATGAGACCTTCCTCCAGGATCACTTGCCGCATCGGCTTGTTCTCGTTCAGCGCCTTCTTGTAGATCTTGGCGGCAACATCGTACCCGAGAATCGGCGCCACCGCGGTGACCAGCGACGCCGTGTGCTCTGCGTATTCCAGACACTGGGCAACGTTGGCGGTAATGCCAACGACACATTTCTCGGCGAACACCTTGGCCGTGCTGCCGAGCAGGTCGACGCTCTCCAACAGGTTATGCGCGATCACCGGCATCATCACGTTGAGGTCGAGGTTACCGTTCATGCCCGCAACGCAGATGGTTCCGTCGTTGCCGATGATCTGCGCCGCGACCATGTTGACCGCTTCCGGAATCACCGGGTTCACTTTGCCCGGCATGATACTCGACCCCGGCTGCGTCGCCGGCAGCTCGATCTCATTGAGACCCGTACGGGGGCCGGAAGTCAGCAGGCGCAGATCATTGGCAATTTTCATCAGACCAACCGCGACCGTTTTGAGTGCCCCGGACAGCTCGACGCACGCATCGCGATTTTGCATGGCTTCGAAGGCGTTCTCGGCGCGGCGGAAGAGGTGCCCGGTGAGGGTGCGTAGCTCCGTGATCACGCGGGCCGCAAATTCTGGATGGGCGTTCAGCCCGGTACCTAGGGCAGTACCCCCGATCGCCAACTCGGCGAGGTGGGACCGTGTCGCCTCGATGCGCGCCACGCCGTGGCGAATCACGCTCGCATAGCCCGAGAACTCTTGGCCCAGGGTTACCGGTACGGCGTCCTGCAGATGCGTCCGGCCAGCCTTGACCACTTCATCAAACTCGTTCGCTTTGGAGTGCAACGCTTCAGCCAGCTGACGCATGGCTGGCAGCGCGTGGGTCTCGACTGCACCCATCGCGGCGACGTGGATCGCAGTGGGAAACACGTCGTTGGTGCTCTGCCCCATGTTGACGTGATCGTTCGGGTGTACGAGGCTCTTGGCGCCGCGCGCGCCGCCGAGTAGCTCGGCCGCTCGGGTGGCGATTACCTCGTTGGCGTTCATGTTCGTCGATGTGCCCGAGCCGGTTTGGAAAATATCGACGACGAACTCGGCATCGAGCTTCCCCTCTGCCACCTCGAGTGCAGCGGCCTCGATCGCCTTCCCGACCTTTGGGTCCAGCAGCTTCAGTTGTACGTTAGCGCGGGCCGCCGCGGCCTTGATGAAACCGAGGGCCTGAATGAAGCGGCGCGAGAAGCGCAGCCCCGAAATGGGGAAGTTGTCCACCGCGCGTGCCGTCTGGGCACCATAGTAGGCGTTCGCCGGAACGCGCATCTCGCCCATCGAATCCTTTTCGATACGGTAGTCTGACATGTTCCTCTCCTTGCAATCACTGTCCGGCGTACTGGATGAGCGATGAGATGGGATGGGGGTGCAAACGCTCGCGCCCTTTGAGCGTTGTGAGCTCGATGACGAATGCGCACGCGACCACGTCGCCGCCCAGACGATCGACGAGCTCCACGGCAGCGTGCGCCGTCCCGCCGGTGGCCAGCAAATCGTCGACGATCAGCACACGACACGGGCGACCAAACGCATCGCGATGAATCTCCAAGGTATCATTGCCATACTCCAACGCGTACTGCGCAGCGAAGGTGAGGGATGGCAACTTACCGGGTTTGCGCACCACGGCGAGGCCCGCCTGCAGTACGTAGGCAACGGCAGCCCCGATGATGAAGCCGCGCGACTCAATGCCGAGCACCTGATCGACGCGCCCGCGATACGGTTCGGCGATGCGGTCGACGACCGCACGGAATGCCTCGCCATCAGCCAGCAGCGGGGTAATGTCTTTGAAGATGATCCCGGGTTTGGGGAAGTTGGGAATGTCGCGGATGTACGCCTTGAAGTCCTTCACGGTCTGCTCCGTCCCTTTGACAGTCGGGGAGCGGTGTACCAAATCCCGGCGACGAGGGACAGCGCCGTCAGCCACCGCGCCGGGCGGTTTGCACGGGAGGGAGGAAGTAGAGTGGGTCGTGGGCGACGTTGTCTTCGCGCACTTCGAAGTGCAGATTCGTCCCCGTCGTGCGGCCGCTGTCGCCGACCTTGCCAATCACGTCTCCGCGTCGCACACGCTGCCCCTCGTGCACGCCGTTGCTCTGGTTGTGCGCGTATACCGTAGCCAAGCCCTCGGTGTGGCGGACGATGATACAGTTGCCATAGCCGCGGAGGAAATCGCTATAGATCACCTCACCGTCCTCGGCGGCCAACACTTCGCTGCCGGCCGGGGCGCTGATGTCAATGCCATCGTGAAAGCTACGGCCGCGCTGTCCGAAACCCGAGGTCACTGTGCCACCGGTCACTGGCCACAGGAACTTCTTGCTGACGCGCGGTGGCCCTTGTTGGTGGGACGGGCGCGCATCAACCCCTCGGGGCGTAACAAGATTCACCGGCACGGTGCGCCGTGCACCGGGGATCTTGAGTCGTTGCCCAACCTCCAAGCGCGACGCGTCAGACAAGTGATTAGCTTGGGCAAGCGTGTCGACAGGGACGCCGTAGGCCTTGCTGATCCGGTAGAGGGTCTCGCCGGGCCGGACCTCGTGATACACGGCGCGACTGCACCCTGCGATCGCGGCAAGCAACGCCACGGCCACCACCGGCGTCACCCGCTGCGTCGCCGCCCGCCTCCGCAACCTACCTCCCAGTGCGCCCACGCCTTCAGTCGGCGCGGGCTCTGTAGCCCGCGCTTACCCCTCCCACCCGTATTCGCCGATGAGCTTCACAAAGCGACACTCACCGAAGTAGTCCACCTGCAGTCCGCCCGATTCCTTGCGGATGCGCGCCAGGCCCTGGAGCTCCGCCTCGCCGAGCGGCAGCACCAAGCAACCGCCGTCTGCCAGTTGCTGAATCAGCGGCCGCGGCACCTGCTGCACGGCTGCGGTTACGATGATCGCGTCGAAGGGCGCCGCTTCGCACCAGCCGGTAACCCCATCGCTGCGGCGCACATGGATCTGGTCCGCGTATCCCAAGCGCGCTAAGAGGCCGCGTGCCTGCTCCGCGAGGAGCTCGATCCGTTCGATACTGAAGACCTCCGCGACGCACTCGGCCAGCACAGCAGCCTGATAACCAGAGCCTGTGCCGATCTCCAAGACCCGATCAAAGCCCGTCAGCTCGAGCACCTGAGTCATCAGCGCCACCATGTACGGCTGAGAAATGGTTTGCTCGGCATCAATAGGGAGCGGCGAGTCGTCGTATGCACGCGACTGCAGCGCAGGATCCACAAACAGGTGGCGCGGAACCGCCCGCATCGCTGCCAACACCCGGGGATCGTGGATGCCGCGCGCGCGCAGCTGCGTCTCCACCATCTGGTTGCGGGCGTCTTCGTAGATCATGGCCACTGTACGGTCAGATGCTGCAGTTGCTCGAGCGACCGGTAGTTGGTCAGGTCCAGATGCAAGGGCGTGACCGATATCAAGCCGCGCTGCACGGCGCTGAAGTCGGTGCCCTCGGCATCGACGAAGTCGAGTTGGCCGCCACCGATCCAATAGTACTTCTTGCCGCGCGGATCGACTTTCTCGACGATGGCGTCGCCATAGCGTCGCTTTCCCTGTCGGGTGAATGCGAAGCCCTTGATCTCGGCGGCGGGCAGCGCTGGAACGTTCACGTTGAGCAGCGTATCGGGCGGCAACGGGTCCCGTAGCAGACGGGCAGCCAGCCGGCAGGTGAAGTCGGCTGCCGGGGCGAAGTCGAAGCGTCCTGTTCCCACCAGCGACACCGCGATCCCGGGTACGCCGAGGAGGGTTCCTTCCATTGCGGCAGACACGGTACCCGAATAGGTGATGTCGTCACCGAGGTTCGCCCCGAGGTTGATTCCGGAGATCACCAAGCGTGGTCGCTCACGCAAAATCCCGTTGAGCGCCACGTTCACGCAGTCGGTGGGCGTACCGTCTACGGCAAACGTACGCGGCCCGACCTCCTCGATACGCAGTGGACGCTGCAACGTCAGAGAATGACTGACCGCGCTTTGATCGCGGTCCGGCGCCACCACCCACACCTCATCCAACGACGCCAGCGTTACCTGTAAGGCCCTGAGACCTTCCGAGGCGACGCCGTCGTCGTTGCTCAGCAGAATCGCCACGCGGCCACGCTACCACCCGCGTCCGAGTGAGGCAAACCTGCGTCAGCCGTGAAGGAGAGAGTCGGGGCGGCGGGATTTGAACCCACGACCACTCGCACCCCAAGCGAGTGCGCTACCAGTCTGCGCCACGCCCCGAATCGGTGGGTACGCCCGCCGTGCGGGCTTGTGGTGTTTCTAGTGCCACGTTACTAGCGGAAACACAACCGCGAACGGAGCCGTGTGACTCAAGCGCTGGAGGAACGGAGAAGGTGACGAGCACCGGAGTCGCTCAAGCGCACGGTGCCGGCATCCTCGTCGACCCAGATCAGGCCCTCGCCGGACAAAAATCGCAACGCGGTGGCAATGCTGCTGCCGGTCGTACCCAGCGCGTCCGGCAGCTGCGCGAGCTCCACACCACTTCCCACTCCCCACAGTTGGTAGCCAATCATCAGGGTGCGCAACAGACCGAATACCAACTCACTTCCCGAGCGTTCGCGTACCGTTCCCAGCGTCATGCCTGCTCAATCTCCGTTGACGCTTTCAGCAACGGCCATGCCACGAATCGCGAGCGTGCTGACCGACTTGCTAGCCACGGGCGCACGCTTTTGGTGTCCGTTCGCTACATTCCTGACGGCAGCGCCCATGCGCAACCCGATCAGGTCAGCATGCGGTGCAGAGATTCGACTTCCTTGCGAAGCTGACTGAGAACGGTGCGATAGATCCGATCACCTGGTGGTAGTTCGGCTTGACGGCGCTCTTCCTTTTGGAGCGTCTTGAGACGCTTACGCGCTCCCTCGATGGTGAAGCGCTCGTCGTGCAGGAGGCGTTTGATGTGCAATAGTGTCTCGACATCACGCCGTCGATAGAGACGATGCTTCGAACGCGTCTTGCTCGGACGGACGACGGTGAACTCGCTCTCCCAGTACCGCAGCACGTATGGTTGGACACCGACGATCGAAGCCACCTCGCCGATCTTGAAGTACAGTTTGTCCGGCAGCTGAGTTTTCGCGTCAGACACGCTCGACCGCTAGGTTCCGGGGTTCATGCTTTTCTTCAGAACTTGACTGGCTTTGAACGTCAGGACGGTGCGCCCCGAGATGGTGATCTCATCACCGGTCTGGGGATTGCGCCCCTTGCGCGGGCGCTTGCGGTTGACGACGAAATTACCGAACCCCGAGATCTTCACTTTCTCGCCGTGATCCAGGCGGCTCTTGATGATCTCGAAGATCGACTCGACAACATCGCTCGCCTCTTTCTTCGAGAATCCGACCTTCTCGTAGATACGTTCGACAATGTCGCCTTTGGTCATCGTCACGCCGGACCCTCCCGGTGGCAAGTGCCTTAGCGCGGCTCAACGTGCAAGGTGCTCTGCACGGCGGTAATCAATCGGGCGTGCATCTCGTTCACCTCGGCATCGGTCAGGGTCCGATCCGGAGCGCGATAACAGATGGAGTACGCCAGGCTCTTCCGCCCCGGAGGGATGGGCGGCCCGATGTACTGATCGAACAAGAACACATCCGCGATCAACTGTTCCCCCCTAGTCCATGCCCTGACGAAACGAATCACTTGGTCGGACGCAAAACTCTCCTCAGTCACAACCGCAAGATCTCGCACAACCATGGGAAATCGCGGAAGATCTTTGAAGATGACTCGGCGCGGACAATACTCAAGCAACTGATCCAAGTCAAGCTCAAATGTCCAGCAAGGTCCGGTGACTCTGAGCTCTTCTTCAACCGCGGGATGCAAGCTACCCACGATGCCCACGAAGTGACCGTCGATCTCAATACGAGCAGTCTTGCCAGGATGGAACGCGGTCAGACCGGTGGCTGGTAACCAGCTGGCCTCCCGTACGCCGAGGGCGTCGAGCACGGATTCAACGAGACCTTTCACGTCGGTGAAGTCGTGCACTGCTGCCCCGGCCAAACCACTGGTGGGAACCTTGCGGGCGATCGCCACCGCCAGTCGCAGTCCTTCCTTGAAACTGTCGTCCTGCCAGAACACCTTGCCAAGGCAGAACAGCGCGGCCGCGGATCCACCCTGGTCGACGTTGTCGCGCACCGCGCGGATCAAGCCGGGGCACAAGCTGCGCCGCATCTCGGGCTCGTCCTGGGTGACTGGGTTGATGATGGCGACTGGTTGGCCGCTACCGCCGAGGCCGGGAAACAGCGCATTCAGACGACGAGAGCAGAAGCTGAGCAGCACGGCCTCATTGAGACCTAGCGCTGTCAGCAAGCGCTTCAGATCCCGCAGGCGGCGCTCGTCCGGCCGCTCTGCGCCGCCTGACAGCACGCATTCAGGCAACGTGGTCGGGAGGTTCTCATAGCCGCCGAGGCGCACGATCTCCTCGATGATATCGACCTCGCGGGTCAGATCTGAGCGGTACGTTGGCGGCACGACCGTCAAGGTGCCTCCGGTAGCTGGTGACACACTGAGGCCCAAGGACTTCAGGCGCGACGCCACTTCAGCCCGGCCGATGCTCATACCCAACAATTCATTCACGCGCTTGAGACGCAGCGAGATCGGCGCCGGTGGCTGCGCGGATGGGTAGACATCCACCCGCCCGCGAGCGACGCTCGCACCACACTGCCGCACCATCAGCGCCGCGGCGCGATCCGCAGCCGGCGCTACGCCGTCAATGTCCGTCACGCGTTCAAAACGGTACGAGGCTTCCGAACGCAGCCCCAGTCGGCGCGCGGTCCGGCGTACGGCGCTAGGCGCGAACCACGCACTCTCCAAGAGCACCCGGCGTGTGGTGTCAATGACCTCGGTGTCCGCGCCACCCATGATCCCGGCAATGGCAACCGGCAGGTTCCCACTGGTGATCAACAAGTCGTCGGGGGCCAGGTCGCGAACCTGGCCGTCGAGCGTCACGAAGCGCGCATCGTTCCCGGCACGCCGTACGACGATCTCCTGGTTCGGCAACCGATCAAAATCGAACGCGTGCAGCGGCTGCCCGCGTTCAAGCATTACGTAGTTGGTCACATCGACTACGTTGTTGAGGGGTCGCATGCCGACGGCCCGCAGGCGGTTCTGCATCCAGGTCGGGGACGGCGCGATCTTGATGTCGGTCAGCACCCGACCGACGTAACGGCTGCACAGATCCGCGTCGGCAATGCGGATCGCGATGAGGTTCGCCGCCGCGTCGTCCGCCTCACGCACCGTCAGCCGCTGCCGACGCAGGCGCTGCCCGGTCAACGCCGCGATCTCGCGCGCAATGCCCATGATGCTCAAGCAATCGCCGCGGTTGGGTGTGATGGCAATCTCAAGGACCGTGTCTTCCAGTCCCAGGAGCGCCGCGACACGCTCGCCGATCGCCGCCTCGTTCGGCAAGATCAGTATGCCCGACGCGTCAGATCCGATTCCCAGTTCGACCTCGGAGCACAACATTCCCGCCGACGACACGCCGCGCACCTCTGCGGTGGTGATCGTCTTTCCACCCGGCAATGACGATCCGGGTGCCGCATACGCCACGCGTTCACCAGCACGCAGGTTGGTCGCGCCACACACCACTGTGACCGTGGTATCGCCACCCGGTCGGACCTCACACACACTCAGGCGGTCCGCCTGCGGGTGCGGATGCACGCGGACAAGCTCGGCACAGACGACGCCTGCCAAGTCGCGTCCGGTGTCCTCGATCGACTCCACTTCGAGGCCCGCCATGGTCAGGCGCTCTGCCAGCTGCGGCACGGGCAGGTCGAGGTCGACGAACTCGCGCAGCCAATTCCAAGTAACCTTCATGTGACGAACTCTGACGTCCTCTTAGAATTGCTGCAGGAAGCGTACGTCGTTCGCGAAGAACAGTCGGATGTCGTTGATCTGGTGCTTGAGCATCGCGACGCGCTCCACGCCCAAGCCGAAAGCGAAACCCGACACGGCTTCGGGATCGTACCCGACCGCCTCGAACACGTTGGGATCAACAAGCCCGGCGCCAAGGATCTCCAACCATCCGCTACCCTTGCAGACCCGGCACTGCGGATCCTTGCCGCCGCACTGCAGGCAGCCGATGTCGATCTCGGCGCTGGGTTCAGTGAATGGGAAGAAGCTGGCCCGAAAGCGCAGCGCTCTCGCCTCGCCGAAGATCCGGCGCAGCGCCAGTGTCAGCACACCCTTCAGGTCGCCAAAGGTGATGTGGCGGTCGACCATCAAACCCTCGACCTGATGGAACATCGGCGAGTGGGTCATGTCGTTGTCGTGGCGATAGGCGGCTCCGGGCGCGATGACGCGCAGCGGTGGTTTCTGCTGCTCCATCACACGGATCTGCACCGGCGACGTGTGCGTGCGGAGCAGCCGGCCACCGGCGACGAACAGCGTGTCTTGCATATCACGCGCCGGATGGTCGGCCGGCACGTTGAGAGCGGTGAAGTTGTGGTAGTCGTCCTCGATGTCGGGGCCCTGTGCCACGCTAAAGCCCATGCCGACGAAGATGTCGACGATCTGCTCCATCGTTTGCGTGATCGGATGCAAGCGGCCCTGAATCGGGCGGCGACCGGGCAAGGTGACATCAACCCGCTCATGCGCCAGAGCCTCCGCGAGTGCCGCGGCGCGCAGCTCGGTCAGGGCGTTCTCGATGCGCCGTTCAACCTCGTCCTTGACGTCGTTGAGCAACACGCCAATAGCCGGGCGCTCGGCAGGGTCAACGTCGCGCAGGCCGCGCACCGCAGCAGTGAGCTCGCCCTTGCGACCGAGGAAACGGACGCGCACGTGCTCGACGTCAGTGTCAGTCGTCGCGCTCGACAACGCCGCTAACGCTTGCTGACGGATATGCTCAAGGGTCTCTATCATCATGGCCGGTCCCAGCAGTTACCCGCCTCCCAAGCGGCGCGCCTGCGCAGCCCTGAGAGATCTTCGGCGGGCTGGGATTCAGCCGTGCCGGCAAGCCATCGACTGGCGACGCGCGGAAAGGGTCAGGCGGCGAGGTGCGCCTTGGCAACTTCGGCGACCTGCTGGAAGCCCGCAGGGTCACGCACCGCGATGTCCGCCAAGACTTTGCGATCGACGCCTACCCCGCCCTGCTTCAAGCCATGCATGAGCTGGCTGTAGCTCAACCCGTTCAAGCGGGCGGCGGCATTGATGCGGACGATCCACAAGCCACGAAACTCGCGCTTGCGAACCTTGCGGTCGCGATACGCATACGTGAGGCCCCGTTCGACCGTTTCGCGCGCCTGCCGATACTGTTTGCGGCGACCGCCAACGTAGCCCTTGGCCAGCTTGAGGATCTTCTTGTGGCGGCGACGGGCTTTCGTGCCCCTCTTTACTCGTGGCATCTCTACTCTCCTGCGAAGTGCACTCGTCTAGCATTCCGGCCCCAGCGGAACAAGGTTCACGCCTGGCCGGCTGGAGGGCGCCTACAAGTAGGGTAGCAAGCGCTCCATGGCCTTCTTATTGGTAGCGTCGACCGTCGGCGCGTGCCGCAAATGGCGCTTCTGCTTGCGGGTCTTGGTGGTCAGAATGTGCCGTCGGTAAGCCTTGTGGCGCTTGAGCTTGCCGGTTCCGGTGATCTTGAACCGCTTCGCGGCGCCGCGGCTAGTTTTGATCTTGGGCATCTCGAGTTCCTCCGTTTGAGAATCGTGTTCGCTCAGCTCGCTGAACCGGGCACGGCTTCTGCGGTCAGTTGGGCGATTAACGCATCAATAGGCAGCGCAGGCAAGGTCTCGCCCCGACGGCGCGGCGCAATCGTCTGACTCTCGGATTCCTTGTCTCCCACCACGAGAATGTACGGTACCTTCTGCAACTGCGCCTCGCGGATTTTGTAGCCCAGCTTCTCGTTCCGATCATCCAACTCGGCACGCAGCCCAGCGTGGATGAGACGGTCGGTGACGTGCCGGCCGTAAGTCTCCTGCCGTTCCGTCAGCGTCAGCACACGGGCCTGCACCGGTGCGAGCCAGAGCGGAAAGTTCCCGGCCGTGTGC
>JBGQHM010000034.1:0-30330 GCA_041497995.1 Binatia bacterium
GGCACGAAGCCCGCGCGTTGATAGAATGCTCGGGCATCGTCAGACAGTGCATGCACCAGGACTGCGGCGATTCCGACGCCGGCTGCCGCCGCGTGGCAGCGCAGGAGTGCATCCTTCAGCAAGCCAGCACCAAGCCCTCGACGCTGGCAGCGCGAATCGATTGCCAATCGTCCAAGCACGACCACCGGAACAGGGTCGGGCATGTTTCGCCTCAGTGTCCGGGGTGCATCAATGCGAGCGACACTGCCCGGCGCAAGTGCGTAGTACCCGACGACTCGACCTTGCGCATGGACCACGAAGGTGGGCGATGCGCCGGAGGCTTGGTTCGGCAAGGCGCGGCGTTTGAGCCACTCATCAAGCGGAGGTTCGCCGCAATGGAAGTGCTCAACGTTGTGGTGCGACGCCAAGGGCTCCGGCGTGGACAGCGCCGTCAGCTCTTCCACGGCGTCTTACGGGCGAGCAGGCGCTTCAAGGACGCGCGGCTCCTTGGCGGCAACGGCCGGTCCACGAGCGCTCGGAAGCGCTCGAACGTCTTGGCATCGAGCCCGAAGAACGTTTGATCGAGCATGACGTTGCGCGCCCGCTCACAGGCGGCTTCCAGCATGAAATCAGAACGGTTCTTGCCAACCGCCTCGGCGGCCCGGTCGATCAAGTCGCGTGTTTGGGCTCTCTCGTCTATTGGCCGATGGATCGTACGATCCCTCATTTGGCGTCATTGGACACACCCAGATCGACTTCACTCCATTCTGCGGCGACTGCAATGAATCCCCGATAGCGATCTTTCCGATACCCCCATCCAAACTCTTGGTTGCCCTCCACTCATACAACCGCAGCGGCGTAGACTCCTCCATTTTCGCACGTTTCGATCTTGGTCCGATCGGGCTCCCGTCCCCGCCACTCACCCCTACCCCAACACCGACGACTGCACCCCCGACAGCAACCGACACGGCGAGTGCGACGCCGACTCAGACACCAACCGCCACCTCGACCCTCACACCAACGAACACCCTCCCTACATCGACGCCAACTTTCACCAACGCGCTCTCTCCGACTCCCACCGCAATACTCACGGCCAGCACCTGTGTTGGTGATTGCGACGCCGGTGGAGACGTTGCCGTGAACGAGCTGATCACACTAGTGAACATCGCTCTCGGCAATGCAGACGCGTCTGCCTGCGCACGGGGCATTCCCACAGGCGTCACCGTCGACTTGTCTCTCATCGTGCGCGCGGTCAACAACGCCCTCACAGGCTGCCCGATTTCGTAGCCACGACCAGGGTTCAGCCGATCACCAATGCCGTGAGTCGCTCATCCTTGACTACGCATGACAGCGTTATCAAACGTTGGGAGTCCATTCGAGCTTCGTGCTAACGACCTCCCCCAACGTGGGAAGAAATCAGCAGCCGCACCAAAGGCGGGACAGCAAAACGGTCATAGGCTACGTCCGCGTCAGGACCGACGAGCAGAGGCTTGGCCCAGACGTGCAACGTGCGGCACTCGATAACTGCTGCGCTACCAGAAGTCTCGCTTGTCGGCGTGTTCACGGACGAGGGTGTCGGCGGCGGCGCAGCACTGCACCAGCGACCGGGGTTGCTCGCGGCCCTGCCTGCGCAGAAGGAATACAACGCTAGCATGCTAGCCCACGTCACCTTCCACGGGCGCCGTTGCCAAGCTAGATTGCCACCCGCGTTGCCGCCTCACGCGGCGGCGCGGTGACTTCTATGAGCAAAGATTTGCTTCCGTCTGCCAGCGTTCGCACGCGTCGCCGCGGCTTCTCGTGGCGCACCATCCGCGCCATCATGCGGCGCGAGTTCATCGACGTGTTGCGCGACCGGCGCAGCCTCATCCTCACGTTCTTGTACCCGATTAGCATGCTCATCATGTACGGTTACGGCATCCGCTACGACGTGGACAACGTCCCGCTCACCATCCTCGACTACGACGAGACCCCCGAGAGCCGTGACCTCAGTCAACAGATGATCCGCTCGGGGTACTTCCAACTGGTGCGCTGGGCGCGCAACCAACACGAGGTCGACCGCGATCTCACCACGGACAAGAGCAAGGCCGCGGTGATCATTCCGGTGCAGTTCGCCGCCCGCATTCGCGCCGGCGAGCCGGTCACCGTACAGGCGGTCATCGACGGCTCCGATTCGAATACCGCGACCATTGCCCAAGGCTACTTGCTGGGCATGATGTCCCGCTACGGCGCTGAGCTCGCTGCACGCACTGGGGCTTTGAAGACGCCCCCCGCAGGGGTCGAGCTGAAGAGCCGGATTTGGTACAACCCGGAGCTCAAGAGCGTCAACTTCATCGTGCCGGGAGTCATCGCGGTCATCATGATGATCGTCGGCGCCATGCTCACCGCGCTCAGCATCGTCAAGGAGAAGGAGCGTGGCACCATCGAGCAGATCTTAGTCTCGCCGATCCGGCCGCTGGAGATGATGATCGGCAAGATCATTCCCTACGTGATCATCGCCTTCATCGATCTGGTCATCGTCGTCATCGCCGGCTACGTGATCTTCGCGGTGCCCATCAAGGGCAGCCTGTTCCAGCTGGGGATCTTCGCGGTGCTGTATTTGATCGCTTCACTCGGTACCGGCGTGTTCGTGTCGACGATCGCCGACACCATGCAGACCGCCATGCTCGCCGCGATCTTCATCTCGCTGATGCCGTCGATTCTGCTGTCGGGATTCGTCTTTCCGCTTGAGAACATGCCAGCGCCCATCCGGCTGATCTCGTATTTCTTTCCCGGCCGCTATTTTGTCACTGCAATTCGCGGCATCTACCTCAAGGGTGTCGGCATCACGGTGCTGTGGCCGGAGGCGGTGCTGCTGGTGTGTTTCAGCGTCGGCATCATGTGGCTGAGCGCGAGCCGGTTTCAGGAGAAGCTGGGATGATGAATGGCATATGGCATATGGCTGATGGCGGATCGCAAGAGAGTCGGGTCGTGTACGCAATCGCCGCGGCTCCGTCTTGCCATAGGCCATACGCCATGAGCGATATGCTTGCGGTGGGGGCCGGCTGATGGGGGCGTCCCTCTCCCGCATCTTCCACGTCGTCTGGAAGGAAGCGATTCAGCTCAGCCGCGACCGGCGCATGTTCAGCATGATCCTGATGATGCCGCTCATGGAGCTGATCATCTTCGGCTACGTCGTCGCCACAGACATCACCAACATCGACTTGGCGGTGTGCGACTACGACCAGTCCGCGGAGAGCCGCACCTACATCGACCAGATCGTGCGCAGCGGCTACTTCCGTATCGCCGCGCAGTGTCACAGCATGGCGGACGTCAACCGCCTCCTCGATCGCGGCAGCATCCGCGTGGCGTTGACCATTCCTCCCGACTTCTCCGCCAAGGTGAAGCGCCACCAACCCGCCGAGGTCATGGCGGCCATCGACGGGAGCAACTCGAACACTGCGCAGATCGCCGGGGCTTACCTGGACCAGATCACCCTAACGCAAGCGGTGGATGTACAGTTTGCCGATCACGGTCAGGTCGTGCGCGTCGTGCAGCACCCGATGGTCAGCCTGGAACCGCGCGTGTGGTTCAACCCCGAGCTGCGTAGTGTCCGCTTCATGGTGCCGGGCATCATCTGCGTCTTGCTGATGGAGTCGCTGGTAATCCTCACGGCCATTGCGCTGGTGCGCGAGAAGGAACAGGGCACGATGGAGCAGTTGATCGTGACGCCGATTCGTCCCTACGAGCTCATCCTGGGAAAAGCGATTCCCTTTATCGGCATCGGCTACATAAACATATGCGTCGTGATTCTCGCCGGCACCTACTGGTTCGACGTGCACATCAGCGGTAGCCTGCCGCTGCTGCTGGCGTTCACGGGCCTGTTCATCATGACGTGTCTCGGGATGGGCCTGCTGGTCTCGACGATCTCCAACACCCAGCAGCAGGCCTCGATGGCCGGGCAGTTCCTGCTGCTGCCGAACATGTTCTTCTCGGGCTTCATGTTCCCCATCGCCAGCATGCCGCCGGTGGTGCAGAAGCTGACGTACATCGTGCCGCTGCGCTACTACATCACGATCGTCCGCGGGATCTTCCTAAAAGGCGTCGGCTGGTCGGCGTTGCGGAACGAAGCGGCGATTCTCTTCGTCTATGGCATCGTGATTCTCGGACTCGCGACGCTCACGTTCCGCAAGCAGGTGAAGTAGCAGTCCGAGTGAGGCGGCCTCAGACATCAGGCCTCTGGCTTCAGGAAAAACCCAGGAATTCCGAACCCGAGGTCTGAGGTCCGAGGCCTGAGGTCGATTTTTTCACAAACTCGGCGTCTCTACTTCCGTCTCTTGAGGACGAACTCACCGAACGAGATACCGAGATCCCAGCCTTTGCCGGTTCCGGAGACGGCCAGCGACACTTCGCCTTTGGTCATCACCTGCGCCTGCGCCGCCTTGACTGCCCCCGCGCCGGCCTCGCCGGCCGCGTAGGTGCCGAAGACCTCGTTGATGCTGGACACGTCGGAGAACGTGCCGTGGCCGTTAGAGATCTTCGACCTTCCAACCGTCAACCCGCCGCCCTTTGAGCGGATCGTGACGCGTGCGGACTGGCCGTTGTCGCAGGTGACTGTCCCGGTGCCAGTCGCGCTCTTGTAGAACGCCGACCAGCCTTGGAGATCGAACCTGAGCGAACACTTCACCGCTCCCGCGTCCGCCTGCGCCGACAGGCATGCGACCAACGCCCCGATTGCAACGGCTGTCTCTCTTGTCTTCATAACGCACCCCTCCCGCCTGCTCAGTTAACGCCACGGCGCTCGGCGAGCAAGAGGTGGCTTCGGCCGTCGATCCTGTCGGGTGCTTGCTGGGTGACGAACCGTCATGGTACGCGCTGCACGTGCACCGGCATCAAAGAGGGAGCGTCAACTGGAGTGCGGTCGTGGCATTGGCGGCGTGTGCGACGGCGATCGCCGCCATGGTCGTAGCGGTCGCCGTCGTCTCGCAGGTGCGCCACGAGACGGCGCGGGTGTTGTTCAATACGGGCCTCGATTCATTGTGGCACTTCGACGCTCAATGGAACTCGGACGGGATGCTCGATGCGCGCAACGCGGCAGCGGCTGCCTTGCTCGACGGGCGCCCGAGCCACGACATCGACGACGTGTTGGATTTCTTCGACCAGATCGCCCTGCTGTTGAACCGTGGCGCGCTCGACGAGGAAATGGTGTGCTACGAGCTCTACTGGCCGATGGCCAACTATTGGTTCGCTAGCCAAGAGTACATCCGCCAAGTGCAGCGCGATGCCCCAGCCGCGTGGGAGCAGTTGGCGTCGGCCATGCCCCGCCTAAGGACGATTGAAGCACGGCGCCGCAAGCGAACGGCAGAGGCGGCTGTACCAACCAAACAGCAGATCCGCGAGTTCCTGTCGGCGGAGGTGCACAGCGGTGAGTGTGCCGAGGACGACGCCGAGACGCGGAAGACGCCGCTCTGAACTAGTAGCGTTCGGTTTCTTTGTAGGACGCGAGGATTTTGACAAGAGAATCAAGAAAGCACGAAATTTCGAAAGCACGAAAAGGGAGAAGGCCGTTCCCTCTTTCATGTTTTCGTGATTCTCATTTGGTTGCGGCCATCGGCCGCGCTGAGAAGGAGGGCCGCATGGACTTCACGATTCCCGCCGACATCCAGCGCAAGCTCGAAGAGCTCGACGCGTTTATTGAGCGTGACATCAAGCCGCTCGAACGCGAGCACATGCAGTTCTTCGATCATCGGCGCGAGTACGCCCGTACCGACTGGGAGAACGGCGGCCGGCCGCGGCGCGAGTGGGAGGAGCTGCTGCACGAGATGCGGCGGCGGGCGGATGCCGCCGGTCACCTGCGCTACTCGCTGCCGAAGGCGCTCGGTGGGCAAGAGGCGTCGAACCTTGCCATGGCCATCGTGCGCGAGCACCTGGCAGCGAAGGGCTTGGGACTGCACAACGATCTGCAAAACGAGTCGTCCATCGTCGGCAACTTTCCTAGCGTGCAGATGATGTCGGAGTTCGGCACCGCCGAGCAGCAGAAAGAGTTTCTGCCGGGCTTGATCACCGGCACGCATCGCCTTGGGTTTGGCCTGACCGAACCCAACCACGGCAGCGACGCCACCTGGCTGGAGACCACGGCGGTGCGCAACGGTGACGACTGGATCATCAACGGCGCCAAACGCTTCAACTCCGGCCTGCACAACGCCACGCACGATATGGTCTTCGCACGCAGCGCCGGCAAACCCGGCGACGCCGAAGGGATCACCTGCTTCATCGTGCCCACCGAGACGTTGGGGCTGACCGTCGAGTTCATGTGGTGGACGTTCAACATGCCGAGCGACCACGCCGAGGTCTCACTCAAGGACGTGCGCGTTCCGCATCGCACGATCTTCGGCGCAGAAGGCAAGGGGCTGGCCCTGGCGCAGCACTTCGTCCACGAGAACCGCATCCGTCAGGCGGCTTCGGGCGTCGGCGCCGCGCAATACTGCATCAACGAGAGCGTCGCGTACGCCAAGGAGCGTCTGGTCTTCGGCAAGCCGCTGTGGCTGAACCAAGCAATCCAATTCCCACTCGCCGAGCTGCAGACCGAGTGCGAGATGGTGCGCAACTTCGTCTACAAGACCGCCTGGCAGTTGGATCAGCAGCACCGCATGGACGTGACGGACAAGGTGTCGATGTGCAACTACCGGGCGAACCGTCTGGTGTGCGATGCCGCCGACCGTGCCATCCAGGTGCACGGTGGCATCGGTTACACACGCCACAAACCGTTCGAGCACATCTATCGCCACCACCGGCGCTACCGCATCACCGAAGGTTCCGACGAAATCCAGATCCGCCGCGTCGCCGGCATCATGTTCGGGCGCCCGGCGAAGCGGGGGTGAGAAAGGAAGCTATCAGCCATCAGCTGTCGGCACTCAGCTCATTGGAAGGGTATTTTCAGAGGCTGATAGCTGATAGCTGATGGCTGACAGCTTTCTTCTGAGTGCTTTCCGAGGAGACGACGATGCCGATTGCGGAGTATGCAACCTATGATGGTCTGGGGCTCGCGGAGCTGGTGCGGACTGGTGCGGTGACGCCTGCCGAGCTGGTCGAAGAGTCGATCACCCGCATCGAGCGACACAACCCGCAGCTCAATGCCATCATCTACAAGATGTACGAGCAGGCGCGCGCCACGGCAGCGCGCCGGCCGAACAGCGCCGCGGGTGCGTTCTACGGAGTGCCATTTCTCCTGAAGGACATTCTCGGCAACTACGCCGGCGTTCCCACGACTGCCGGCTGCCGGTTCATGACGGGTGCACCCGCGACGCGTGACGACACGTTGGTTGTTCGTTACAAAGCCGCCGGCCTCAACGTGCTCGGCAAGACGAACGCGCCAGAGTGCGGCATCTTGCCGACGACTGAGCCGGCGCTGTACGGCGCGTGCCGCAATCCGTGGAACGTGGCGTATTCCACCGGCGGTTCAAGCGGCGGGTCTGCGGCTGCTGTGGCGGCCGGTATCGTACCGCTCGCGCATGCCAACGACGGCGGCGGATCAATTCGCATCCCGGCCGCCTGTTGCGGGCTCGTCGGTCTCAAGCCGACCCGCGGGCGTAACCCGATGGGTCCGGACATCGGCGACTTCGCCGGCGGCCTTGCGGTCGACCACGTCGTGAGTCGCACCGTGCGCGATAGCGCCGCCGCGCTCGATGGCACGCATGGCCCGGAGCCCGGCGACCCGTATGCCGCGCCGCCGGTGCTCCGCCCGTATCTCGATGAGGTGCAGATGCCGCCGGGTCGCCTGCGCATCGCGTTCACAACCAAGAACCTCAGTGGCAAGCCGCTACACCCCGAGTGTGTCGCGGCCGTGGAAAGCACCGCGAAGCTGCTCGAAGAATTAGGACATACGGTAGAAGATGCCGCCCCCGACGTGGACAACAATGCGCTGACGAGCGCGTTTCTCGCCGTGTTCGTCGCGGCGCATGCCGCGGTCATTGATGGCTTTGGAATGATGCACGGCCGGGTCCCGAGCGAGAAGGACTTCGAGGGGCTGACATGGGGCTTGTACCAGCAGGGTAAGCAGATCCCGGCCACGCACTATGTGCTCTCCACGATGATGTTGCAGATCGCGGCGCGCCGCATCGCGCGCTTCCACGAGACGTACGACTGCTGGCTCACCCCGACGCTCGGCACGCCGCCGATCAAGAACGGCGTCATCGACATCAACGAGCCCGACCCGATGAAGGGGATGGCGCCGATCCTCGACTACGTGCCGTTCACGCCGATCCAGAACGCCACCGGCCAACCATCGATCTCGCTGCCGCTGCACTGGACCAGCGACGGCTTGCCCGTGGGCCTGATGTTCACCGCGCGCTGCGGCGACGAAGCGACGCTCTTCCGCCTGGCCGCTCAGCTCGAACAGGCGCGCCCGTGGCGCGATCGTCGGCCGCCAATTTGGGACTGAACGCGAAACGCTCGTGTCTCGTTGCTCGTGAAGCGTATCTCGACGGATGATCTTGCGAGATACAAGAGGCAAGGAGTTGAGTTCCATGTCACTTGACTACAGCGCGCCATACAATGCCATCAATGGGCCGGCCACGCGTGTGTCACCGGTGGTGCCCGGGGACATCTTGTTCATCACGTAGGCCCAGCTGACGCGCGCGTCGAGGTCGGCGAATCCCAGTGAGCCGCCCCAGCCGCCGTGACCGAAGGTGCGCGGGTTGGGGCCGAGCGGCAGGTCTGGGCTCGCCATCATGAACCCCAAGCCCCAGCGGATGGGGAAGCCGAGGACCAAATCTTTCCCATAACACTGCTCTTCGATGGCGCGCGCCAGCGTCGTCTCGCTGAGCAGGCGCACACCTTCCAATGTCCCACCACACGCCAATGCCGCTAGCACGCGCGCAATCGACCGCGCATTGCCGTGCCCGTTGGCCGCCGGAATTTCCGCCGCCCGCCAGGCGCGGGTGTTGGCCATCTCCGGCGTGAGCGGCGGGTTGCGCGTGGCCTTGCCGAGTAGCGACTCGGGATCGACCCGTGCGGCTGCGCCCGCCGCGGCGTTCTCATCGGGCGTCGGCGGAACCAACTCGGCGACTCGACCGTCCTCGGTCGCGGCCAGACCAATGTGGAAGTCGGCGCCGAGCGGGCCAGCGACCTCGTCGCGGAAGAACGTGCCGAGCGTCTTGCCGCTGATCCGCCGCACGACCTCACCGACGAGGTAGCCGAAGGTCAGCGCGTGATAGCCGCTGGCACTGCCCGGCTCCCACCACGGGCGCTCGGCCGCGAGCGCGTCCACCATCTGCTGCCAATCGTAGAATGCGCCGTCAGCGAGGGGCTGGCGGATGGCGGCGAGGCCGGCGGTGTGGCTCAGCAGGTAGCGCACGGGCAACGTAGCTTTGCCCGCCTGCGTGAACTCCGGCCAATAGTGCGCCACTGGCGCGTTCATGTCGAGGAGCCCGCGCTCGACGAGCACGTGCGCACAGATCGCGGTCATCGCCTTGGTGGTCGAGAACACGTTGACGATGGTGTCACGCTGCCACGGCCGCGTGCGCGCCGCATCGGCGTCTCCGGCCCACAGGTCGATGACGAACGCACCGTCAACGGTTGCAGCGAAGGATGCGCCGACCTCTCGTCCGGCCTCGAAGTTCGCTGCAAACGCGTCGCGGACCGCCGCAAACCGTGGGTCCCATGTGCCGTGAATCGTCGTCGTCATATGGACGCGGTCTGGGATGCTGTCGGTGCGGGCTGCGGCATGTGGACGCGTACGGTCGTGCCATGCCCTGGAACGCCGTCGATGTCGACGGTCCCGCCCACAATGCGGGCGCGCTCGCGGATACCGAGCAGGCCCAGCGATTCCGGACTGAAAATCTCAGCGTCGGTGATGCCCCGGCCGTCATCCTGTACTTCCAAGACTGTTTGGCCGATGTGTGTGCGGAGGGTGATGGTGACCTCCGTGGCCTGTGCGTGTCGCGCGACATTGGTCAGCGCTTCCTGCACGATGCGGTACAGGGCCGTGGAACGTGCCGGATCGATTGGGGCAGCGTGCGGCTCGCACGCGAACTTGCAGCGCACGTGGTTGCGATTCTCAAACTTCCGCAGTTGCCATTGGAGCGCCGCAGCGAGGCCCAGGTCGTCGAGCATGCTGGGGCGTAGCTCTGCCGCGATCCGACGCACGGAGTGGATCATGGCGAGCGCTAGCTCAGACATAGCACTCAGCTTCTGCCCCAACTGCTGCACGGCACTCGCACCGGCGACGGCGGCGATCCGCTGCGGAAACAGATCCAGGTCGATCTTCAGCGCCGTGAGCAGTTGGCCGAGCTCGTCGTGAACCTCGCGTGCGATGCGCAAGCGCTCTTCCTCACGGACAGACTCCAGATGAGCTGACAGTGCCTGCAGGCGAGCGTTCGCGTCTTGCAGCTCGCGGGTGCGTACGGCGACGCGCTGTTCGAGGTTCGCGTTCAGGATGCGCAGGTCGTGCTCGGCGCGTTCGCGTGCGGCGAGCTCGCGCTTCAACATCAGCCGGTGGCGCTGCATCTCGAAAGCGGTGACGAGCGAGAGACCCAGCCCGAAGACTACGGCTACGATCGGATCGGCTACTGCAGGATCGTCACTCAACACACGCATGTCGCCGCCCCCGCGGTCCACGGCGGTGGCCAGCAAGGCCGTCGCGCCCAACACCGTCGCAGCCTGCAGTCCCAGTCCCCATGGCAGCAGGGTGGCTGTCGTGAGGGCAGCAGCGACGAAGCAGACGGCAGTTGTTGCATACTCGCGGCTGGGACTGACCATGCCCGAAAGCGCGGTGAGCAAATAGGCGGCACCCACGACCGCGACCGACAGCGCGCGCGCGTGGCGCGCGGTCCACGGCCCGCGCAGGAGCAGGAGCGCGGCGATGGTGACCGAGACGCCGATACACTTGACGACGAACGGTCCCGCCAGCCGCGACGGCCCCACTAGCTCGACGGTGGTGAATGCCAGACCGGCGAGCAGAGCGATCCACAGGATCGTGCGGGTTCGGGTGATCAGCAGATCCGCGAACACATCCCGGTCGGTGGTATCCCTCCCGATCATGTGAGTGAATTGCAGCCCCCTGATTGCGCACAACTGTGCGCCAACGTCAAGGTGCGGTTGACCGCACGCGCGCAGGCTCGTATGCAGCCCCTTGTATGAGCGATCCGCCGCCGCCACAGACCCCACCGTTCGTGCGCGCGTGGCTGGTACGTCAACCGGGCCAGCTGATCGGCAGAGGACATCCGGCGGGCGACTTCCTCGAGGCGTACGACTGGAAGGTGCTATCGGAGGACGAGGGCTTCTTGCGCATTCGCGCGCACGTACCGGCGCACGTGAAGAATCCGCGCGGTCAACTGTTCGGGGGCTTCACCCCCACGTACGTCGATCTGGTCGCCTTGTTCACGGTGCGCGCCAGCGAGCAACGAGTCGCACAGCGCTTCCGCACGTGGCTCGCAACCACCAACATGCGGGTCGACTACTTCGAGCCGATCGTTGGGCCGCAGTTCGTCATGGAGAGCCGGTTGATCAAGAAGCGGGGACGGACCAACTTCGTGGAGACGTGCTTCTTCGATCCCGAGGAGACGTTGGCCGTCTTCGCACTAACCACACTCCGGGAGGTCGGTCTCGACCGGCCCCTCGGAGATGTGTGAGAGGAAGCTGTCAGCCATCAGCGGTCAGCCAGAAGGAAGCCGGAGAATACGCAACCTCCTGAGCTGAAAGCTGAGTGTTGATGGCTGACAGCTTTCCTTGCGTTTCCATTTCCGTGGCGCGGGTGATAGTGACCGCGCCAGTCGTTTGCCGGTTCGTCGCTGACCTCCGCGCGCCGGTTTGACGAGTGCGTAAACGCGCTGGATACCAGCGCCCCTATTGGCAGTGGTATGGGACGAAGACGTGGCGGCCGTCGTCGCAAGAAGACGGCAGAACTAATCGGGCAGGTGCCAGCCGGCGCCGCCGTGGAAACGGCGTCGTCCGATGGCGCAATGGATCTGCGCGGCTCGCGGGCGGCGGCAGCGCGGCTCGGCATTCGCCAGCTCTACCCGGAGCAGGAACGCACCGTCACGGCGTCGTTGGCCGGCCACGATGTGCTCGTGGTACTGCCGACCGGTTTTGGGAAGTCGGCCTGCTACCAAGTGCCCTCGATGGTCTTGCCGCGTCCGGTGGTGCTCGTGTCGCCGCTGCTGGCGCTCATCCGCGACCAACACGAGAAGCTGCTGGCGCGCAACATTCCGGTGGAGCGCCTCGACGGAACCATCCGCGGTCCGGCGCGGCGCGCTGCGTTGCAGCGCATTGCGGCCGGCGGATCGCTGCTGGTGATGACTACGCCGGAAACGCTGGCGGGCAAAGAGCTGGGAGAGGCCTTGCGGAGTGCCGGCCTGTCCCTGGCGGCGGTCGACGAGGCGCACTGTATCTCGGAATGGGGCCACGACTTCCGTCCCGCGTATCTGCGTCTGGGCGAACGACTGCGCGAGCTGGGTGCCCCACCGGTCTTGGCGCTGACTGCTACCGCCACGCAAAGCGTGCGCGACGATATCGTGAAGCATCTCGGCATGCGCGATCCCGAGGTGGTTGCCGGCTCGCCGCACCGCGCCAACCTCGCATTCGAGGTCATGGAGATCTCCGGCGCTGACCGGCTGCGCGCGCTGGCCCGATTCGTCAAACGACTGCACCGCCCGGGCATCGTCTACTGTGCGACGACGAAAGCGGTCGACGATTTGTACGGCGCGCTGCGACTCATGCGCTTGCCGGCGCATCGCTACCATGGGCGCATGGCCGCCAAGGAACGCAACGCGGAGCAGGAGCTGTACATGCGGCCCGGCCGGCGCACGGTGATGGTGGCGACCAGCGCTTTCGGGCTCGGCATCGACAAACCGGATATCCGCTACATCGTGCACTATCAGGCGCCGGCGTCGCTCGAACAATACGTCCAGGAAGCGGGGCGTGCCGGTCGCGACGGGCGGCGCGCCGACTGTGTCCTCCTCTATGACCCGAAGGACCGGGAGATTCACGAGGCCCTACTACAAGGCAGTCGTGTCCGGCCCGATCAGCTGTATCGGATTGCCGCGGCCCTCGTCGCCTGGGCTGGCGAGGGCCGCGTACCGAGTTCGGATGCGCTGGCGCTCTCCGCACAGCTCGGTGAGCGTCCCGCAAAAGCCTTGCTCGCTGTCCTCGAGGAAGCAGGACTTGTGACGATCGAAGATGACGGCATTCATATCGCTGTTGCCCCATCGGAGTTCCAGGAGCAGGCGCGGAGCCTTGCGGGCCGGTTCCTCACGCTGCGCACACAAGATGGCCGGCGGCTCGACCGGCTTGCTGAATACGTCCATACGTCCGAATGCCGCGCCAATTTCTTGCAACGCTACTTCGGCGAAGAGGCCGGCGCACCGTGCGGGCTGTGCGACATCTGCCGCGGCGCGCCGCAACGTCCCTCGACCTTCTGGCAACCGATCGCGCGACCACAGGGCCCGCGCGGCCGCAAGCGCCGGCGCGGCGGGCGCCGCCGGCGCGGCCGTGGCGGCGGCGCACCGGCGCAGGGTACCGCACCGAGCAGCTGACCGCCTTACGCGACGACCCCCGCCACTTTGAGCGCGCAGTACGTCGCGTAACCGCCGGAGAGATTGTGCGGCCGGTAGCCGTGCTGCGCGAGGAAGCGCGTCGCATAGTAGGCACGCTGGCCGACACCGCAGGAGAGCCATATGTCGCGGTCCTTCGGGAGCTCTCGGTAGCGCTGGCGCATCTGTGAGAGCGGCAGGTTGAGGGTGCCGGGGATATGCCCCGCAGCAAACTCCTCGGCCTCGCGCACGTCCACCAGCAGCGCGCCGGTGTGCGCCAGCGCCAGCCACTCCGCGACCGGCATGTCGCCGTTGAGTACATTCTCGGCGAGCATGCCCGCGAGGTTCACCGGATCTTTCGCGGCGCCGAACTGCGGGGCGTAGCACAGCTCGGCCTCAGCGAGGTCATGCACGGTGCCGTGGAACTGGATGGCGGTGGCGATGACGTCGATGCGTTTTTCCACGCCCTCCATGCCGACGGCCTGTGCGCCGAGAATGCGTCCATCGGGCACGGAGAACAGCAGCTTCAGATGGATGGGCTGCGCGCCGGGGTAGTAACCCGCGTGGTGCCCCGGATGCAGGTACACCTTCTCGAAGCTGGTGACACCAGCGCGCCGCAGCCCCTTCTCGCTGGCGCCGGTGGACGCTACGGTCATCCCCAAGACGCCCACCACGGCGGTGGCCTGCACGCCGCGGAACTGCGTGGTCCGCCCCGCGATCGACTCCGCCGCCACGCGGCCCTGACGATTCGCCGGCCCCGCAAGCGGTAGCACGGTCTCCTGTCCAGTGAGCACGTCTTGGACTTCAACCACATCGCCGACCGCCCAGATGTGCGGATCAGAGGTGCGCATCTGCGCGTCGACGACGATGCCGCCACGCGGGCCGATGCGCACGCCGGCCGTTTGTGCCAGCCCTGTCTCGGGACGTACGCCGATGGCGAGAATGACCAGATCGGCCGGAAGCTGCGCCCCGCTTTCCGACACCACGACAAGTCGGGTGTCATCCCGTTGCTCGATCCGCGCGAGGCCGTCCCCGAGGTGCAGGTGCACGCCTTTGGCCGCAAGGTGTTGCGTGACCGGTGCCGCCATTTCGGGATCGAGCGGCGGCATCACTTGCGGCAGCTTCTCGAGTACGGTGACTGAGAGCTCGCGATGGATCAGGTTCTCCACCATTTCCAAGCCGATGAACCCGCCCCCGACAACGACCGCGGTATGCGCGTCGCGCTCGGTAATCCACGCGCGGATGCGGCGCGAGTCGGGGATGCTGCGCACCGCGAATACGCCGGACAAGTCGACGCCGGGCAGCGGCGGTCGGATCGGCGCGGCTCCGGGTGAGAGCACCAGTATGTCGTAGGGTTCCTGTCGTGTCGTGCCGGCCCGGAGATCGCGCAGCGTGATCGTGTGCCCGTTGCGGTCGATGTGGGTGACTTCGGTGTCGGTGTGCACGGCGATGTTGAAGCGCTCGCGGAAGGTTTGACTCGACGCGACCAACAGCTTCCGCTCATCGGCAATGACGTTGCCGACGTAATACGGCAGTCCGCAGTTGGCGAACGAAACGTACGGGCCGCGGTCGATCAGGACGATCTCGAACGATTCATCGAGCCGCCGCAACCGTGCGGCGCAGGAGGCGCCGCCGGCAACGCCGCCGACGATCAGTACGCGCCGGCCGTTGGGTGCTTGAAGCTGGGTGTCGTCATTCATGCGAGCTCCACTCGGAGGAAGGTTGCACTCCTCGTAGCACACCGGTGCGCAATGAGCAGGACCGGGGGGCTCCTCGCACCTCGCGAACACGCGGGCAGGGACGTCCGCGCCACCGACTCATGCGCGGGGAGAAGCCAGCTCTGGTGGCGCGGGCCTCCCTGCCCGCGAGCGGTGGCTGTCAGCGGACTGGTCGGACGGTGATCATGTCGTCACGACAGCCGTCGCGCACATCACGGCCACAACCGCGCGCGCGCAAGTTCTTGTCGAGGCACACGCGCACCTCTTGCAGGTACTTGCCGGAGCACAGCACGGCGAGGTCGTCGCTGCGGAGGCCGGGATTCTCGTGCTCGAACTCCTGCTTGATCTGCTGTGGTGGAACCCGGACTGCGCTGCTCGGACGCTGGTACGGAGCCGGAATCTTCAGTCCCGAGTATGCCGCCCGCACCTTCGTGAAGTAGGTGGCCGGATCCATCCCGCTGCACGTGCCGTGCGTGGCCCACTCATGGCGCACGAGCGTCGGGCTCGGCATGATGTCGAGCACGTTGTTGACGATCGCTTGGTCGAGCCCGCCGCCCTTCGCACATGATTGCGGGAAACCGTTCTCATATTGCGGCCACAAGCCATGCACGACGAAGCTGTACTGCCTGTACGGCGCACACTGCGGGTCCTTGGGACCAGGAAACTGCGTCGCGCAGTGCTGCGGCGACCATGAGAGGCTGAGTACGTAGTAGTCGAAGACGCCGGGTGCGCCGGTCCGCGCGCGCTTGTGGTGGGAAGAGCGCGCACCCGCCGGCACAGCGAACAGCAGCAGCACGAGGCTGACGCTGAAGATCGTCGTCCAACGGTGCATGAGGGTGTCCGTCACTAGCAACCTGTCGGACTTGGCAGCCCGGAGCGACCCAACGGGGAGCGGGCCATAGAAGGGACGCTGGCCGCAGGCCCTATCGCTGCGCCAGCTGCGCGGCAGCGGCGGCGCTGTACATGCCGGCGGTGATGCCGCCGTCGGGGAAGAGGATGGTGCCGGTCATGAAGCTCGCAGCGTCGCTCGCCAGGAAGGCGGCGACGTTGGCGACGTCGGCGGGTGCGCCGATGCGTCCGACAGGTGTGCGGTCGACGAGAATGTTCGTGAAGAGTGGATTGTCGGTGATCATCCGGGTCATGGCAGTCTCGATGAAGCCCGGGCCGATAGCATTGCAGGTGATGCCGTGACGGCCGCAAGCCATGGCGAAGGATTTCACTAACTGCTTCACGCCGCCCTTGCTGGCGCTGTACGCCGGTGCGGCGGCGCTGCCCCACTCGGCCATGACGCTGGCGATGGCAATGAGCCGTCCGCCGACACCCTGCGCGACCATCTGATTCGCGGCGGCCTGTAGCGTGAAGAAGACGCCCTTCAGGTTGGTGTCGACGGTCCGGTCCCACTGCGCCTCGGTCAGGCGCAGACAGTCGGTTTCCTTCTCCACGACTCCGGCGTTGGCAACGGCGATGTCCACGTGCCCGAGCTCGGCTACTGCCGCAGCAACGAGTTGATCGATCGCGTCCTTGCTAGAGACGTCGCACTGACGCGTCACCGCCCGGCGCCCCTGCTCACGCACCAGGCGGGCCGTCTCCTCCATGCCGTTCGCGTCGACGTCGGCGATCACGATGTCCGCTCCGTCCTGCGCGAAGCGGCGTGCAATCCCACGCCCGTTGCCGGAGGCGGCCCCGGTGACCACTGCGACCTTGCCATCGAGAGTTCGCATCCGTTCACTCCTTTGCTGTAGCCGGCTCGATCAAGAGTATTGAACGTTACGGAAATCGGCGTTGGCTTCAAGTGCACGCCGATGGCTGATGGCGTATGGCTGATGGTTCGGACCATTGCCATAAGGAGTGTGCGCATGAGTATGTAGATGGCGGGAGCACCGACGTCGCGCCAGCTGCTTGTTCGGCGCTGGTGCACGATGCGCAGTTTGCACCGCGCATCGCCAACGTGCTGCCGAAGGTTCCGAAGCTGCGGCATTGCATCGCTATCGACGACGGTAGCGGGCAGGACTGTTCTGCCATCGGCTCCGTCGCATACGAGCAAGCGGTGGCGCAAGGCTCGCCGGCGCGCGACTTCCCGGCACGCTCGGGTGATGACCTCTACGTCCTCTACACCGGCGGCACGACCGGCAAGCCCAAGGGTGTCACGATGCGCTGGTGGTCGGTGTCCCCGACGAGCGTTGGGGCAGCCGCGTGGCGGCGGTCGTCCAACTGCGTGTCGGCCAGCACGTAACGCTCGACGAGCTCGCCGCACACTGCCGCCATCACATCGCCAGCTACAAGGTGCCGCGCGAGATGCACGTGGTCGAGCAGCTGCGCCGCTCACCGAGCGGCAAGCCGGACTACCCGTGGGCGCAGGAAGTCGCGCGCGGCGGCCCGCGAGGCGCGTGACGCCGGGCGACTCGCAAGAGGCGTCAGCCGGTTGCCTGAGTGTGACCGTCCGGTTGAACTGCAGCGACGTGTCGTGCACCCGCGCCGCGGCGGAGTAAAGAGGTCTCACAGTTCACGCGGCAGGCGTCCGGACGATCAAATCGTCCGGCTGAGTCGCGACAAAGCCCACCAAGGGGGCTCCGCAAACAAGCAAGAGAGCTGCATCCAGCCCCTTTGGTGGGCTTTCGACGACTCAGCCGTGGAATTTGATTCCACGGCGACGCGGCGCCACGAACGGCCGCGCGTTCCGAGACACCTCTCTCGATGCTGTTCCCAGGTCAGTAGGCAATCGACGGAAGAAACGCGCCCTGCGGTTCGTTGTACAAGCCGATGCTCATCAGGGTCATCGGCTGCGTGATGCGCAGGCCGCGCTGCAAGCACCAGCGCAGCAAGTCGGCGTTGCGCGTGGGCACAAGAAAGCCGGGTCCGCCAAACATCGGCGCGGCGCCGATGAGTGCTTTCAAATCCGTGTTGCTCTCGCCGACGGCGTGCGCGAAGAACGCGACCCCCGTGGCATAGCCGGTGATGCGGCCGCCGTGCTCGACGACCGTGGCCATGCCCTGTTCAATCGCATCGCGTACTTCGCCCTCGCGCGTGTGCCCGTGGACACGCAGGCATAGCTCGCTGCATGCAGCGAGATCAGCGGCCGTGGTGGCACGCACGGCGTGGCCGGGAATCGTGATGCCTAGGGGCGCACCTTGCATGCAGGACAGCGGCTCGCGCGGATCGAAGCCGAGCTTGGTGTAGAGCGACAGCGAGCGGTTGTGAAACGCCGCTTGCACGAGCCGCACGCCCGGACACCCACGCGCCAGCGAGCGCTCGATGACGTGCATCATCAGCTGGCGTCCGACGCCACCGTTCTGCACGTTCGGGTTCACCGTGATCGGCCCGATGCCCGCGATCGTACAGCGCTCGTCGACTCCGTTACTGCCGAGGACAACGCCGTCGCGCTCGGCGACCACCAAGTAGAAGCCGGGGTGCGCCAGCATCATCGAGAGCAAACCGATGCTCACCTCCGGATTCGGGAAGTCCGGTGGGAAGTTGTGCGCCTTGTTGATGGCGCCGAAGGCGTCGTAACAGATGCGGCCGCAGACTTGCGCGTCGGCCGGCGTACCGGGTCGTAGCGTAGTGGCCATACCAGCGCTCCTGTCAGTCACGCGGCGCTGAGTCAAGATCCGGCTCAGCGGAGTGTGCGCGCGAACAGCATCACGGCACGGGTGTGGTAGCGCTGCGGCAACAGCGGAACCACGTATGGATTGACGACCGCATCGATGCGCGTCACCGCTCGTCGCCAGGCTCCGGCACGTCTGGCGAGCGGGCGCAGCAGCATGTACGTCGCGCCGCGATGCCATGTACACGGCAGGCCGTGGTGGGCCACCAGCTCCATCCAATCGTGGAGCGGCCGCGGAAAATAGTTCGTGCCGGTCACCTCCCGCCTGCCTAGCAGCCGGTCGGACTTGGCACTCAACAGCGACCAACGGGAGCGGGCCATAGAAATGACGCTGACCGCAGGTCCCAGACCTTCGAAGAGCAGCAAGGTCCCGTCCGGCCGCAGCACTCGCGCCATCTCCGCGATGATGCTGTCTTGGGCTTCGTACGGGTTGTGATGGAGCACCGCGACGGCCGACACGACGTCGAAGCTGCCGTCCGGGTACGAGAGTCTGTCGCTGTCGATCCGCCGAAGATCCGCGTCAGGATGCAGCCGGTGCGCGATCGCCAACATTTCCTCGGCGATATCGGCGCCACTGTAGACCAGTCCGTACGCGCGCAGGAACGAGATCCAGCGGCCGCTGCCGCAGCCATAGTCCAAGACGGTCTTTCCCTGCAGCGTCGTCCGCTCTTGCAAGCGGCGCAACGCGGCGCGCAGCAGGTGTCGCTGGACACGATCGATGCACCGGTTGTCGTCGGCGTCGTCCAGACATGCGGCGCGTACCGGATCGCTGGCGTGCTCGCGAGCGCGCGCGTTCCAGTAGGCTTCGGGGTCGTAGGACGTCATCTCATTTCGCCGATGGCAGGCGGTGTGGGAGTTGAGTATAGAAGGCGACGACATTCCGTGGGAGGACCATGATGGCAACCGTCATACTCGAAAAACCGCGGCCACACGTCACGGTGATCCGCCTCAACCGGCCCGAGCGCCTCAATGCCATGTCGATCGATCTCTGCCTCGAGTTGAAAGGTACCCTCGAACAGATTGCACACGATAACGACTGCCGCATCGTCGTGCTCACCGGCGCCGGCCGCGCCTTCTGCTCTGGCCTCGATCTCAAAGACCATTCGCTGATTCCCAACGTCGATGGCCTCACCATTCCGCGCATCGGACCGCGTGCCATCCGCATCTACTCGCAGCTCATCCCGATCATGCGCCACCTGCCACAGCCGATCATCGCCGCCGTCAACGGTGCGGCGTATGGCGGCGGGATGTGCCTGACCCTTGGCGCCGACCTGCGCATCGCATCCGAGTCGGCAGTGTTCAACGCTACCGGCATCGTGAATGGCCTGACGAGCACCGAGCTCGGCGCCAGCTGGCTGCTGCCCCGGCTCATCGGTGCGGCGCACTCCAACGACATCCTCTACACCGGACGCCGCATCGACGCCGCCGAGGCGTTGCGCATGGGGCTGGTGTCGCGTGTCGTCCCGGACAATGAGATCCTCGACTGCGCGTTGGATATCGCGGAAGGCATGTGCCAGTACAGCCCATACGGCGTGCAGATGACCAAGCAGGTTATCTGGGCCAACCTGGAGAACACGAGCTTGGCGGCGGCGATCGAGCTGGAGGATCGCAACCAGATCATGCTGGGCATGACCGACAACCTCCCCGAGGCGATCACGGCGTTCGACGAAGGCCGCCAGCCGGTGTACTCCGACGAGCCGCGCCGCGGCGTGTACAGCAGCCGGTGACCGGCGCCGAATGCGTGACCACGGCATGGCTGAGGATGCCCCACCGCTATGGCCGACGATTGGCACGGCGCTCTTCGTCCTCTGCGTGCCGGGCAGCGTAGTGGTACTGGTGCCGTACTACTTGTCCGGCTGGAGTGCTCAGCAACCGTTCTTTGGTATCGTCGCCACGCGCTGGATCGGCCTCGTACTCATCGTCTGCGCGCTGCCCATCTTCTTCGACTTCGTCATCCGCTTCGTGCGCGAGGGCCACGGCACGCCGGCGCCGATTGCACCGACGGTACACCTCGTTGTGGGAGGCAGCTTCCAGTATGTGCGCAACCCGGGCTACATCGCTGTCGTGTCGCTTATCCTCGGGCAAGCGTTGGTGCTCGGTAGTCGCACCGTCCTCGTCTATGCGCTCCTCGTGGCTCTCGCGTTTCATTTCTTCGTACTGCTTTACGAGGAGCCGACGTTACGACGGCAGTTCGGCGCCGACTACGAGGCCTACTGCCTGAAGGTGCCGCGTTGGCTGCCGCGGCACCGCGTGTCTGGCTGATGGACCGCGCCCGCTACTGCATCTGGGGGTCCGAGCTCTCGCCGTTCTCGCTGAAGCTGCGTGCTCTCTGCGACTACGCCGAGCTGCCCTACACCTGGCTGCCCGCAGATGGCGGGCGTCTGCAGAACTACCGGGTTGCGTGGCTGGTCAATCGCGCCACCCACCGGCGCACGGCGATACGCTATCCGCAGCTCAGCGAGCTCGACGAGTACCCGCTGGTGCCGTTCTTCATCGAAGACCGACGCCAGGTGTTCTATGATTCCTCCGCGCTCGCCCACTGGATGGACGACCAGCACCGCCCGCGGCGCGGGCCGCTGTTTCCGGACGAGCCAGCGGTGGGCTTCGTGGCGCAGCTCATCGACGAGGCGTTCGACGAGTTCGGGCTCTACATGGTGCACCACAACCGCTGGGTCGTGTCGGCAACGACGAACGATGCCGGCGCCCGCTTGGCGCAGGAGTTCGCGCGCGTGTTGCTGCCGGGCACCGGCGGGCGCTTTGCGCGCCGCTTTTCGCGGCGGCAGGTGCGGCGTCTGCCGTACCTCTTCAGCGTCGCGCCCGCGGCGTTCGCGGTGCCGGGCCTGTCGCCCGAGCTGCGACCACCGTCGCGCGACGGGTTTCCGGAAACGCACACGTTGCTCACGGAAGCGTGGGACGCGTACCTCGCCGCGGTGGAAACGGCGCTTGCGCATCAGCCGTATCTGCTCGGGGACCGCTTCACGGTCGCCGACGCGAGCGTCTACGGGGAGCTCGGGATGAACTTGAAGGACCCGACGGCTGCCGAGCTGATCCTCAGCCGCGCACCGACGACGTACCGTTGGCTCTGCGCCATCCGGGACGGCACCCACGTGGAAGGTGGCGATGCACTGTACCTCTCAGACGAGCTGCAGCCGTTGCTCGACATCATCGGGCGGACGTTCGTCCGCCTCATGCGCCAGAATGAGGTGGCGTACGAAGCCGCACGCGAGGGCGGCGAGACCGTCTTCAACGAAGCCGCCTTCGATCAGGGCCGGGCCCTCTACGAGGGCGAGCTACTCGGGCGGCCGTTCCGCAGCGTGGTGAAGACTTTTCAAGTGCGGGTGTGGCGGGACATCAAGGAGGCGTGGCGTGCGTTGCCGCCGGTAGCGCGTGAGGACGTGGCGCCGCTGCTCACTCCAGGGTCACCGACTGGGCCGTGATGCGGTTGCCATCCTGCGGCCCACGGACTTGCACCGCCGCGTTGGCAGAGAGATCCCTGCACGCTCCGCGGCTGCCGTTGGCGAGGATCACGGTGCTATTGTTGTTGAGGATCACCAGCAACACGAGGCCGCCTTGGTTGCGGAGATCGAACTGCCCCCCATTGTTTCGGCAGGCCGGGTCACCGGCGATGATGCCGGAGTTGAAGCTGATGATGAACACGCCGTCACCCCCGCAGCCGATCAGGGTGCCCGCAAGTAACAACGCCGCAAGTGCCGCCTTCATGTGCTGCTGATCCCGAGCGCCTCCATTGCCACCTGCTTCGTCCGCCTGAAGTCTGCTTTGCCCGACGGCGAGCGGTACACCTCGTCCACGAACACCACGTGCTTGGGCGCCTTGTAGCCGGCGAGGTGTTCCTTCACGAGTTGCTTCAGCGCGTCAGGTTCAACGCGACTGTTGGTCGACACCACGGCGGTGATCGCCTCGCCCCACTTCTCGTCGGGGACACCGACGACCACGGCATCCATCACCGCAGGATGTCGCTTGAGGATTTCCTCCACCTCTTCGGGGAAGACCTTCTCGCCGCCGGTGTTGATGCAGACGGAGCCGCGGCCAAGCACGGTGAGCGTGAAGCCATCGTCGTTGACCACCGCCCAGTCTCCCGGTACCGCGTAGCGGCCGCTCGTCGTGGTTACGAACGTTCGCGCGCTCTTCTCGGGATCCTTGTAGTAGCCGACTGGCTGACACCCGCCGACGCCGACGAGCCCCTTCACGCCGGGTTTGGTCTCGAGCAGCTGCAGGTTCTCGTCGAACAGCTTGGTCTTCTCGGTGAGCTGGAACTTCGCGGTGGTACTCTCACCATCTTTGGTCGTGATCGACATCGCCATGCCGACTGCTTCCGACGAGCTGAAGGCGTCGACGAGCATCATGGTGGGGTTGTGCTTGAGCAATCCGTGCTTGACCTCCTGGCTCCACATCACGCCCGATGAGGCGATCATGGCCACCGACGACAGGTCATAGCGGCCCTGCGCTTCTTCGAGGGCGTGCAGCATCGGCTTGCAGAAGGGGTCGCCGACGATGGTGATCGCGGTGGGTTTGGTGCGGTCGACGACCTCCAGCAGCTGGCGAGCGTCGAACGTCTTCGGGTCATCCAGGAGGATCACTGTACCGCCGCCCATCCACGCGATCATCGCCGTGAACCAGCCGGTGCCGTGCATGAGCGGCGGACCGATCAGCGTCCGCAGCCGTATCGGTGGCGCTTTGACGAACTCTTCCAGTGCGGCCATGTCTGCGGGCGCAGGTCCGAGGCCGCCGCCCGCGAAGCGGTAGTAGAGATCGTCCTGCCGCCACATGACGCCCTTGGGCATGCCGGTGGTGCCGCCGGTGTACAGAAACATCATATCGGCGCCGCTGCGGCGCACCGTCGGCGCCGGCCGGTCGGTCTCCGCCACTGTTTCGTAGTCCTGCGCGATGCGTGGCAGCTGGCCGCCGTCTCCCTCGCTCACTACCAGGACGCCCTTGATCTTCGGCAACGCGCTCAGCACTGAGACCAGCAGCGGGACGAAGTCGGCATGCACAACGACGATCTCGGCATCGGCGTTGTCGAGCAGGTAGCGCAGCTCCTCCTCGCGATAGCGGTAGTTGACGTTTACCGGGACCAGTGCGGCCTTGAAGGCGCCATAGACGGCTTCCATGAACGCCGGATGGTTGTAGGTGTAGATCGCCACCTTGCCCTGATGCGATGGGCCGCGCTCCAACATCCACGCGGCCAGGTTGCGGGCACGGCGTTCGACGTGACGCCACGAAATGTGTCGCGTGCCTTGGACGATGGCTTCCTCGTCGCCACGGATGGCGGCGATGCGGTCGAGACAATCGGCGAGATTCCATTCCGGCATGCGACTTACTCCTCGGGGTTCGATAGCTGACCCTAGCGCATTCCGTTGCACGGCGACAATGTCCAGACGCCTCGACAGTCGGGCTACGCATCGGCTACAGCTGCGTGCAGCAAGCTGCGTACAGCAAGCTGCGTGCAGCACCAGCGTGGAGGAATGCAATGGCGGACCTGAGTGACCTGGCACGGCGCCTCGGCATCATTGAGGATACCGAGGCGATCAAGCGGCTGAAGTACCGCTATTGGCGGTACCTCGACATGAAGGAATGGGACGAGCTCGCGATGCTGTTCGCGGCAGACGCCTCGGTGAACTACGGCACCGGCAAGTACGAGTTTCAGGGCGTCGACGCGGTCATGCGTTTCTTCCGCGAGTCCCTCGGCCGTGAGACCGGTGCGGTGACCATCCATCAAGGGCACCATCCGGAGATCGACTTCCTAAGCGCGAACACGGCGACCGGTACCTGGGCGCTCTACAACTACATGTACAACGTGCGGCAGAACCGCGGCATCCGCATTGGTGCGTACTACCATGACCGCTACGTGAAGCAGGGGGTCTGGAAGTTCCAATCCATCGGCTACACGCACATCTTCCACGAGGAATGGAAGCGCGACGACATTCCCAGTCTGCGGTTGGTTGACGGGTGACGGGGCAGAACTCACCTTGCTGATGGCACCTACGCCAACCACCTCGGGTGAGTTCGACCGCGTTCTTGCGGCGGAGCGGCTCGTCAACAGCCGGCAGATCGCGCTGCTGCGTCTGGCGGCAACCGCGTCTGCTCTCGTGCTGTCGCTAGGGTTCTCGATCCTTTCGCCAGGCTTCGTCGGTGCCCCCAACGGCGCGCTGTTCGTGTACACCCTCGGCGCGGCCGGAATCTTGTGGGCACGACGGCGCGCCACACGCATCAGCCGGCTCGATGGTCTGACCATTCCGCTCGTCGACATGCCAATGGTGTTCCTTCTGATGTATCTGGCCATGCAGCGCCTGCATGATGCAGGAATCCATGGCGACGCGAGTCGCGTTCCGCTGCAAGTCACCGTCTTCTACGCCATGCTGATCTTCCTGGCGTCGCTCTCGCTCGAGGTGTGGCAAACATATGCGGCGGCGGCGACGGCGATCATGCTGCAGGCCGTGCTGATTTATATCGACCGGCCGACAGAACTATTTGTGATGGCGCAACTGACTATGGCCCTTGGCGTTACAACCGCCCTAGCCATCTACGCCAGGGGCAGGATCGTCCGCCTCGTCGGCAGCGTCGCGCAGGAGCAGCGCAAGCGTGAGAGGCTCGGACGCTACTTCTCGCCGCAGGTTGCCGCACACCTGGAGGAGCATACCGAAGAGTTCGGCACCGGCGAGAGCCGCGAGGTTACCGTCTTGTTTGCCGACCTGCGCGACTTCACCGCGCTCTCGGAATCGCTGGACGGCAAGGCCGTGGTTGCGACGCTGAATGAGTTCCACAGTGGAATGGTGGAGCAGCTGTTCGCGTTTGGCGGTACGCTCGACAAGTACATGGGTGACGGCATCATGGCCTACTTCGGGGCGCCGGTTGCGCAGCCCGATCATGCAGAGCAAGCCGTGCGCTGCGCGCTGGCGATGCAGGCTGAGTTGCAGCGCGTCAACGCCGAGCGTGCGCGTCGCAGCGCGCCGGCGCTGCGCATGGGCATCGGCCTGCACACAGGACGTGCGGTGCTCGGTGACATCGGCGCGCCGCGCCGGCGCGAGTATACGGTGATCGGGGACACGGTGAATGTCGCGGCGCGCATCGAGCAGCTCACCAAGGTGCATGGCGAACCCATTCTGATTTCTGAGGAGACGCGCCAACAGGCCGGGGCCAGGTTTCATTACGCACCGGCCGAACCGGTACGCGTAAAGGGCAAGTCCGAGCCGCTGCAGACGTACGTGCCGACGCTATGACGCTCACCGCAGACCACGCCGACGTGCTCGGTATGACCTTGGCCGAGTATGCCGCCGCCCGACACGCGCATCCGCAAGCCGTGCGTCAGGAGTACGGGCACATGATGCGCCAGGGCGTCGGCCTGTCGCTGCCGGCGCTCACGCGCCGCGACGACGACGGCGGACTGATCAAGTTTTGCCTGCCCGCCGGTACGCAGTCGGGGCAAGCGCTGGAGACCGAGTCGGTCATCATTCCGATGCACAGCTACCGCGGCACCAGCTGGTATACGCTCTGTTTGTCGTCGCAGGTCGGCTGTCGCATGGGATGCACGTTCTGCGAGACCGGACACATGGGATTGCTCCGCAATCTCAGCGCCGCGGAGATCGTGCGCCAGCGCGTCGTAGCGCGGCAGCTGATGCTGGAAGGCCAGTCGCCTGCGAAGGGGCACTTCCACTACTTCGCGGACGGCATCCAGAATATCGTCTTCATGGGCATGGGCGAGCCGCTCGACAACTTCGATGCGGTGGTGCAATCCATCCGCGTCCTCAGTGACCCCGCCGGGCTCAACTTTCCGCACGCGCAGATTACGGTATCGACGGTTGGCCGTATCGATGGCTTGCGCAAGTTGGCGGCGTTGCATTGGCCGAACTTGCGGATCGCGATCTCACTCAACGCGCCGAACGACCACCTGCGTGAGCAGCTGATGCCCGTCAACAAAGCGATGCCGCTCGCCGACCTGCAGCGCACGCTGCTCGACTACCCGCTGGCGCGCAAGGGGCTCTTCCTCATCGAGTACGTCCTCCTAAAGGACGTCAACGACGCGCTCGAACATGCCGACCAGGTCGCTGCGTGGTGCCGTCCGCTACGCTGCGTCGTCAATCTGATCCCGTACAACCCGCAACGCGATGCGCCGTACGCGACACCATCAGACGACACCATCCAGCGCTTCCTGCAGCGCCTGCGCTCGCACGGCATCTTCGTCAAACGCCGCGTCACGCAGGGTCGCGACCTCATGGGCGCCTGCGGTCAGCTGGGGAATCCGCAGCTGCGGCAGGTGCACGCGACGCGGCCCAGCGCTGCTACCTGCCACCCACGGTGAGTCGAGCTGCAGCACGCAGAGGCGTTGCTGCCGGGGCCGCGTTTGCCGGCTCTTTCCTCGACTTGCGCAGAACTACTTCCCAGCCGGCGACGAAAGGCCAGAGGAGCCGGAGCGGCTGGCCGCGCAGGGCGACTTCGAGCCGGCTCGGAAGTTTGAGGATGTGCGCTGCCACGGTGCGCAGGACGTCGCCCTTCAGAGTCGTCTCGACGCGAGCAGGACGGGAAGCGACTATCCGGGCGTCGCTTCCGAACGTCTCCGGGATCCGGTTCCAGAAGGCAGGACCCAGGTCGTGAACGTGGCCCGGATAGGTAAAGTCGAAGCTGGGAACGATCCGGGCGAAGGGAACGACGTACGGAGTCCTCGCATAAAAATATCCGCCGAGCCCCATGAGCCCGAGCAGATGGTTCAATGCCGGCCGCAGGTCGGGGATGTGCTCCAGGATGGCGCTGGCCAGCACCAGGTCGTATGGTCCTGTCACTTCGTCGAGAGTGCGGTGCCACACTAGCTTGACATCGGTGGGTCGCTGGCGTGAAGGGTGAACGTAATCGACGAGGGTAATTCCGACCGGCTGTCGAAGCTGGGCGGCGATGGCGAGGCTCAGCGATCCATCGCCGCCGCCAAAATCCAGGATCCTGAGCGGTTGGTTGCGTCGAAGGCGCGGCATGCTGCGGACGATGTGACCCGCGAAACCAGGGACGTCCTGGAGGGTGACGGCATGATCCGCAGCTGCCTCGTAGTACGTCTCGTAGTACCCAGTCAGAACCTCGGGCCGCGGCATCCGCGACGCGGAGCAGCCGCCGCAGCACGAGCATCGCAGCAGCGAGATGGCAGGGTCGCGCTGCAGCCGGACGACGGCGCGCCGCGGGGCCTCGCTGCCGCAAATCGGGCACATCCGCGTTGCGTCCACGGTCTCGTCTTCGGTCAGATTGCGGCCCTTCTGGAAGTCACTAGCTCTGACCATCGGCCTTTTTTCGCAGAACGTTGACGATCTCCCCAACGCTCAACATCTGGTTGATCTCTTCGGTCGTAAAGGCCACGCCAAAGCTCTGTTCCAGGGCCAGCACGAGATTCAGGTGTTGCAGCGAGTCCCATGCTTCGGTGGTTTCTGGAGACGAGCTCTCCGTGACCTGCTCCAGCTCGAGGTCGAAGATGTCGGCGACGACGCGCCGCACTCTGTCTAGCCTTCCATCATTCATTTCGGCCGCGTTCTCATACCTCCTCGAGTAGCTCGACGAGCTGGCGCGTGGGCATGTAGAACCACGCGACGCGCCGGCCGCCAAAGGCCACCGCCGGGACTGCATTGGCGACGATCACGCAGCCGTTCGCGCGGACGTGAACGAGAGCGGGTTCGAGCGCCTTGACTTCGTAGCAGACGTGATACACGCCGATGCCTTTCGACAAGACCGTGCCGATCGGAGAGTCGGGACCCTCGGGCGCCACCAGTTCGACTACCGCATCGGGCCCGGTCTTGGTTCCGACAAAGCACACGCGGACACGCTGGATCGGATCTACGAACGGCCCCGAGAGGATCTGGTATCCGAAGAGCTGTTGGTAGACGGGCACCGCGTCCTCCACAGAGCTGACGGCGATCCCCATATGGTGGAACGCGAACACTAGAAGCCTCTCGGATTTGGCAGCCCGGAGCGACCCAACGGGGAGCGGCCCATAGAAATGACGCCGGCCGCAGGCCCTAGCAGCCTGTCGGACTTGGCACTCAACAGCGACCAACGGGAGCGGACCATAGAAATGACGCTGACCGCAGGTCCTAGGTCTGCCATCGCCGGAATGTCCCCGTGTTGATCGTTCGGGCAGGATTTCCAAAGACGGTGCTGCCGGCGTCCACGTTGCTCACCACCACCGCGCCGATTCCAACGAGCGCGCCTGGGCCGATGACGACGTTCGGGGCGATCACCGCCGCAGCACCGATGTAAACGCACTCGCCGATCCGGACATTTCCGTTGATGGTCGCGCGCGGCGCGAGGATGGAACAGCTTCCGACCTCTGAATCGTGGGCGATCTGCGCACCCTGCGAAATCAGGACGTGCGACCCGATCTTCACGCCGGTGGTGATCACGGCGTTGTTCATAATGATCGTGCCCTTGCCCACGGCGGCATTCCTCGAAACAAACGCCGTCGGATGAGTGAGCGTGACGAAGCGGTCGGGCGAGAGTCCCACCCGCTGAACAATGGACTCGCGGCTGCCGGCATCCCGGTGGCTCGCCACGCCGACGACGAACCAGGCTTCTGGATGCCGGCTGGCCTCGTCGAGCGGGCCCACGATAGGCACTCCATCGAGCACCTTCCCTGCCTTTGATGGATCGTCGTCCAAGAATCCGACGATCCGGTACTCCCGAGCAAGTCCCTCCGTAGCAGAGATCATTTCTGCGATCTCTCTCGAGCTTCCTCCCGCCCCGAGGATGATCAAGTCAACGGACATCCCGTCCACTCATACAGGGTTGGCGCGACACTGGCGACGGCCGCTACTGCCGGCGAGTCGTGGGTCACGACGCTGGTGGCGTCTTAGTTCGGATTCCGAGAGGACGCGGCGGAGCGCTGCACGCGCCGCACGGCATATGCGACCAGCACGGCAGCGCACAGCGCCAGCGCCCAAGGGGCAAGCGCTGGCGCCGTGGACGCTTTGCATATGAAGGTCGTAGTGTCGGTGTTGGTGTTGATGTTTGTCTTGCCCGCCGGCACGCAGCAGGGCGTACCAAACGGCGGTACCTCACACGCAGACGGCGCGGTGCAGCAATTTGCGTCGCACGGCTGTTCGTTGGGCACATCGAGATTTTCGACGCCGATGCATGTCGGGCCGAACGCTAGGTCTATCGTGGTGCAGGTGAGCGTCATGCCTTCCAGGACGCAGGTTGGAGGGTACGGCGGCGCCGGGCAGCCGAAGATCGTATGTGAGCTCGTCGAGTTGGTGGCAGTGGTATTGCCAGCAGTGGGCGCGCCGCACACTCCAGCAGCGAAGACCGTGGGGTTGACAAACACCGTCCACGCCGTGAGCACGGCGAACAGCGCCACGCCGCAGAGGCCGCGGCGGCCTCGACGCTCCGTCAGATGCGTCATGAAGATGCCCGCCGCGACCGGTTCACCCGCCGGACCGCATAGGCCGCGAGCAGCGCCGCGCACAGCGCCAGCGCCCAAGGGGCCAGCGCTGGGGCCGTGGCCGATTTACAAACAAAGGTCGTAGTGTCCGTGTTGGTA
>JBGQHM010000035.1:0-29256 GCA_041497995.1 Binatia bacterium
GCGCAGCACCGCTGCGGCGAAGCACGAGCAGTCCGGCGCTCCGTGGTGGAAGCACGTCCCGCCGCCACCCCCGAAGCAGTAGGTTATGACGCGCAGGGACGGGCCGCACCGACCCGTCCCTCGCCCTGCCCGTCTGCCGTTCACTGGGCGCCGATGGACCCACGCCGGGTGATAGCGATCAGCTGTCAGCCATCAGCAACGGCACGTCCTGCGGACGCGGTAACGGGAAGGAACTTGACTGGGGAGAGCCTTGGGCCACCGCCCCGAGAATCACGAAAGCACGACATTTCGAAAGCACGAAAGAAATGCACTATTCTTCTGATCTGGACGTTTGCTTCGTGTTTTTTCCGCATTTCGTGTTTTCGTGATTCACGCTGTGTGCCGCAGTTCCTTGGACGCTATCAGCTATCAGCCAGAGCACACCGGAAAGACTGGAAGGGCAGGCGTTTCGAATTATCCGGCTGACAGCTGACCGCTGAAAGCTGACGGCGGAATCGGGACAGTAGCCCACGCCGCACCCCGCTTGCCGTGGCACGCCACATCAGCTTAGATTGCCCTACAGCAGGAGGCGCCTCATGAGCACGGAACAAGTCGAACTCAGCCGCGACTGCGAAGTCGTACAGATCCCCGCCGGCCATTCGCTGACCTTGCCGAAAGGGACCGTGGCCATCATCACCCAGTCACTGGGTGGCACGTTCACTTTGCAAGTGCCGGCGTACGGCGGGCTCTTCCGTCTCTCCGGCAGGGACGGCGACGCCATCGGCAAGGAAGCGGTCAGTCCCCAGGCCACCAGCAGCGCCGACACGCTCGAGGCGCAGGTGTGGGAGCAACTCAAGACGTGTTACGACCCGGAGATCCCCGTGAACATCGTTGATCTGGGGCTCGTGTACGACATGCAAGTCGCTCCGCTCGCGGCCGGCGCTAGCCGTGTCGATGTGAAGATGACGCTCACCGCACAAGGCTGTGGCATGGGTGCATCGATCGCACATGACGCGCGCATGAAGATTCTCGATCTGCCCGGCGTCGACGAAGCCGACGTCGAGATCGTGTGGGATCCACCCTGGAGCGCGCAGATGATCTCGCCGGAAGGCCGGCAACTCCTCGGGATGGAGTGAGAGGAGACGCATCTCGTCCCTCGCATCCCGTCTCTCCCGGACTCCGACGAGATACGCTTCACGAGATACGAGATACGGTCCTCAGTCCCCGATGATCACCGGCGTGCCGAGCGGCACGACGTCGTACAGGTAGTCGATGTCCGTGTCGCGCACGGCGATGCAGCCCTCAGTCCAATCGATCGGTAACTCTTCGCGGCCGCCGTACCCGTGGATGCCGACCCGACCGCCCAACGCGGTCGACCAGGGCGGCACCACCTGCTGCAAGTTCGCAAAAAAGATGTCGGCCCACTCATCCGCGGAGATGAGACGCGCGCCGTAGGCGCGTTCCGCGTCGTCGATGTTCGGGTAGCTGATGCCCAGAAAGCGCCGGAAGCGGCTGTTCGGGTGCTTCTCGCAGATGTAGTAGCGCCCTTCGGGCGTGTGGCCGTCGCCGCGGAAAAGTTTGCTGGCCGCGTAGTCCTTGCCGAGCGCGACCTGGAAGTTCCGCAGAACCTGGTCGCCTTCCTGGAGCACCAGTTCGTGCCGTGCCTTGTGGACCTGAATCGTCAGCGCTGCCTGACTGCCAACAGCCGTCGGCCACGCCTGGCTCACGGCCAGTACGCTCGCCGCCGTCGCCACACCCACCATCCAGATCTCACGCCATCCCCGCAGCATCCGTCACCCTCCAACTCGCTCCTGATTCACGATCCTCGCGGACGCAGAAAGAAACACAAGCCACTGGGGTCGTCAACCGCTTTTGTAGTGAGAGCCCCGGTTTCCCCCGGGAAGGCGTGCGGGCAGGGACCCTGCCCGCTCAGCTTCGTCCTACATGTTCCAGGGCCCGGTGAACGAGTACTCCGCTTCGATGGTCGGGATGTAGTCGGCGCGCAGGCCGTCGCGGTTGAGCGGCACGATGACGTTGGCCGAGATGACGCCGCTCTCCGCGAACAAGCAACGCACGCCGAAGGAGAAGTCGTAAAAGTCGTTGCGGTTGATCTGGAAGAAGAACGGCGCGCTGATCTGATCGGCCGGCGCATTGAACTCATTGCGGCCGAGGAACACCGCGGCGGCTGTGATCGGCCCGTACACCATCGCCGTGCTGCCAACGGCCCAGCGGAAGCTGCTGCGGCTGACGTCGTCGGCGTTGAGGGTGACGCCGAGGTTGAGCAACGGTTCGAAACGCTCAGCGATGACCTTCGATACCACGAGCTCGGGTTGCACCTGGTAGGTACCGGTGCCCTGAAAATTGTCGGGGTCGCCGCTCGGGAAGCTGACGCCAAGCCCCGCGGCCAGATCAATGGGCTTGTCTCGCATGACGACGTACTTGAAACGCAGCAGCACATCGCCGAACCCGGTGGCGCGCCCGCTCGCCTGGTGGTTGATCGTCGTCGGCCGGATCTCGCCCGGCCTGCACGTATTCGGATCGTCTGCGGGGCCATTCGGTGTGCATTCGCGCAACATGAATTGCGGCATGCGTGGATCGGGCACAGTCTCGTTCACCTTCACATTGAGATACGTCTGGATGAGCGGCACGCTCAGGTTGACGTCGAAATCCGGAGTCAGGCCGTACGTGATCGACGGTGTGCCGATGTCCGCCTGAACGTCGATGTTGGCGTGCACCTCTACAGGCAGGTGGTTGGTGAACCGGCCGTCCTTGAGCGTCACTCCGCCGGGAACTGGGAACAACACGAACTGCTTGTCCTTGCCAATGCTGGGCTTGTTCACGAGATTGCCCAAGTCATCACCATTGATTGTCGAAAAGTCCACGGCGGAATAGCTGACGCCGATGTTGATCTGCCCCTTGCCGACGGTCTCGGCGCGCTCTCCGATGATCGGCCCGAGTACACGCGTCTGCCGCTCGAAGGTCTCCGTCTTCGGGTTGAAGGCATACGTCACGCTCGAGCTCGCCGACGCCACCGGATACGTCGATGCAACGGTGTTCGCGAGTGCGGGCCCAATGGGACCAATCTCGAGCCCCGCCAGCTCGCCACTGTTGAACACGTCAGCCAGCTTGCCGGCGCGAGCGGTGGACGCCGCCAGGACAACCACTGCGAGACCCACCGCCAATGGAATGCGCCGCGCTAGCGCACTCAGGGTGACCGCGTTCACGGACATCACCGATCGTTCGTCAGCCTTGGCAGTGGCGCCAGCCGCGCATCGTGACCCTCGGAGACCGTATGCAAGCGTGTCCATCGCTTCTTCGTAACCTGCGGGGGTGGTCAACGGCTCATCATCCGGGCCCACCGCGATGCCGGAGCAGCTGGTAGTCGGTCTCCATCGCTCACTTCTGTAGGATCGTCTGCGCACCTTTGGCGAACTCCTCGGCACCCTTCTCGTCGCCCTCGAGCATGGGGAGCTTGAAGGGTACCTCGACGCCGCGCCGGCAGGCGGGTCGCTCGTTCATCTGCGTCATCCAACGCTGCAGATGATCGAGGCCGTCGACGGATACGCCGGACCACTTGTAGGTGCGTACCCACGACCAGTTGGCAATGTCGGCGATGGAGTATTGGTCTGCCAGCCACTCGTTCTCGCCGAGGCGCCGGTTCAGCACCTCGAATAAGCGGCGGCACTCGTTCTGGTAGCGATCGATGGCGGGCTGAATCTTCTCCGGGAAGTAGCGGTAGAAGACGTTCGCCTGCCCCATCATCGGACCGATACCGCCCATCTGGAACATGAGCCACTGCGTCACCAGCGAGCGCCCTTTGGGATCGGTCGGCATCAGCCGGCCCGTCTTCTCCGCCAAGTAGAGCAGGATGGCCCCCGACTCGAACACGGCGAAGTTGCCGGCGTCGCGGTCGACGATCGTCGGAATGCGCCCGTTCGGGTTGAGCTTGAGGTAGTCGGGTTGTCTCTGGTCGCCCGCCATCAGGTTGATAATGTGCACCTCGTACGGCAACTCGAGCTCTTCGAGGGCGATCGACGCCTTCCATCCGTTCGGCGTCGGTGCGGTATATAGGTCGATCATCATCGTCCTCCCACGTTGTTGCTGTTCTCGGCAGCGGACTAGCTACGCGTGGTCCAGCGGTTGAAGCGGGGCCGCACGACCATAGTGTGATCCGTAGGTCGACGAGCTTGCGGAGCTGTCCGTCATGGTACCCTCATATCCCAGTGTCTGGCCTTGAAGCGAGCTACGGCTACAAGCGGGTGCTGTCCTGATTCCGCCGTAGGCCGTCAGGTGTCAGCCGGACAATTCGAAACGCCTGCCCTTCCAGTCTTTCCGGTGTGCTCAGGCTGATAGCTGACAGCTGATCACGATCCGAACTCAGGACAATACCTACAAGCGAGCCGGCGCAACACCGTCAGCTCGGAGTACTGCGCGCGGGGTTCTACACACGTGCAGTCCATGCGCAGACTGCCTTCACTCTCAGAGGGTCGGGAGCTTGACCGCCTTCCAGCGCGCTATCTTGTGGTAGTTGTCGTATTGCCAGGGGTGGAAGTCCGGACGGAAGTAGTCGAGGTAACGCCGGAACTGGCCGCGCAGCAAACCGGGCTCAAGAAGCAGGAAGCGAAACAGCCTCCCCCAGCCGCGGAGATCTGTTGCGCACCCATTGCGGAGGACGAGAACGAAGTGGAATCCCAGTGCCCCCGATGCGAAGGCCAGCGAGATGCCGATCATCGTTCCGATGCGGCGCGGGTACCGAAGCCAATCGGCTGCGGCCACTTCCTCATAGACCTCGAAAGCGACCGCCTTGTGCTCGGTCTCCTCGATCGCGTGCCACCACCACAGCGCGGCGTAGTTCGGATCGCATCCATCAAGGAGCCGCTCATCGCTGAGGAAGTTGTCCGCCATCATCGCCGTGAGGTGCTCGAGCCCCACGGTGATGGCGAGCTGGGTCTTCGCCGACAGTCGCTTGGCGAGCCACGCGAGCAGGTTCTGCACTCGCTTGGCGAGATACAACGCCGGAAGACCGGCTTCTTGGAGAAGTACGTTATAGCGCTGATGCTCACGCCCGTGGATCGCCTCCTGGCCGACGAACCGTTGGGCCTGGACTCGCAGCTCGGGCGATCGGATCTGGCTTTCGAAACGCCGGACGCTCTCGATGAAGAATGACTCACCGGCGGGAAAGAAGAGCGACCACGTGTCAAACCAGTGCGCAACATGCGCGCCCAGCGGGTGCCAGCTCCCGACCCGTTGTCGGTCGAACTCGAAACGCAGATTGCGCACGTAGATCTCGCGCTCGCCCGAAACCTGCGTCGCGACGGAGTTGCGTGGCACGGCCGTTCCCACCGGAGGCATTCTGCACATCCGCGATACCTTTTCTACCTTTCGCGGACGGGAGCCGCACAATCGGCTCCGCCCATCCGTTCGAGCGCAGCGGAGCCGACGATGCTTGCAAGCCACGCGGCTCCGACACTAGAACCGCCTGTGGCGAACGAGAGCGCACGCGCTACCCCTTCCATGCGGCACAGTCGCCCGCCTGTCGACCTCCCCTACATCGACCGGCTCCTGGCACGGCTAGACGAGGAGCAGCCGGCGTTTCGTCGCTCCTTCGGTCGCCACATTCACTGGGGGTACTGGCCGGAGCCCGCCAGCGCAACGAACACACCTGAAGATTTCGCCGCAGCCGCGGAGCGGTTGACCGGCGAGATCTGTTCGGCCGCCGGTGTGCATGACGGCCAGCGGATTCTGGACGTGGGTTGTGGTTTCGGCGGGACCATCGCCAGTCTGAACGAACGCCTTTCCGAGGTAGACCTGACCGGCCTGAACATTGATGACCGCCAGCTCGCTCGCGCCCGAGAGATGACTGTTCCTCGGGCTGGCAACTGCGTGCACTTCCAGCAAGGCGACGCCTGTGCGCTCCCCTTCGCTGACGCCCGCTTCGACGTCGTACTGGCGGTCGAGTCCATCTTTCATTTCCGCGACCGGCTGGCCTTCTTCCGCGAGGCGGCACGTGTGCTTCGACCGGGCGGGTGCTTGGCGCTCTCAGACTTCGTGCCCATCCGTTACGTGCACTTCAAGTCGAGCAGCTTCTACGGCCCGATCAACCTGCGCTGCAGCACCGCCGTGTATCGCGGCCTGGCCTCCCAAGTCGGTCTCACGCCGCGGGTCCAACGCGATGTGACCGCCCACACCCTGCCGACGTACCAGTTCCTGCGGAGACTCGAACGAATCTCATCGACCCATCTCTCCGGTCGAGCCCAGACCCTACTCCTGGAGGGCCTCACCCGGCTACACCTCCTGCGCTACATGATCATGTCATTTGTAGTCGCGCACGAAACACATAGACCCGATCCAAGCTGAGCCATCCCGGATGCGCTTGTGGGCAATGCATTGGAAGACGAAGGAAGTGCGCCCGGAGAGATTCGAACTCCCGACCTACTGGTTCGAAGTCCCGCCCCGGCTCTGTTACTGAGTTCCGCAGAGTACGGAAGCGCTTGTCTGACTTGGGTTTTCGGCGGCTCGCATATTGGCCCAGTATGAACAGTGTCAGTCCAGTTTAACGCAGTTGGCACACAAGTGGCACACAGCTCCCAGTGCTCGTATATGTTCTTCTCGTATGGCCTCTCGAGGACGCCCGCGGCGCGCGATGCCCTCCGGCTCCCAGAACTCGACGGACTCTCGCAATCGGGAAAGGCGCGGCAGTCGCGGATCTGGCCCAGCGCGCCGGCGGCGAGCCGGCAGACGTTGCCTAGGGCGACCAGGAGCAGCTCTCGGCACCCTCGATCGTCACTCTTAGCGCGGTTCGGAGAAGCGACGATGCGTCGGTGCCGGCGTCCGCGAGTCCCCTTGCTGCGGCATCCACGACGTGTACGGCAGATTGGCCGATCGCGTGAAGAATCGAGGCCACAACGCGTCATCTTTGCACGACCTGCCCTGTGCTTGGCCACCAGGTTAGGTCTATGCATGCTTGGCTTGCGCTACCCTCTGGGAGTCGGGAGATCCACGACAATCCGCAAGGACACCGATAGGCCCTCGAGTTGGTAGTGCGGGCTCAGAAAGATGGCGGCCCGGTAGTTGCCGGGTTTGCCAGGGGCTTCCGTAACGTCGATCCGGGCTTCCCGCAGTGGGCGCCGCGCTTTTTCGGTCACCCCCGCAGTCTCCGCGATCACGTAGTTCGATATCCACCTATTCAGGATACTCTCGCAGTCCCCTCGGCTCATGAAACTTCCGATCTTGTCCCGCATAATGGCCTTGATGTAGTGGGCGAAGCGAGACGTAGTGAGCACGTACTGCAGCTGCGCTGAGAGGCGCGCATGGGCAGTGTCGGCATCGCTGTCGTACTTCTTAGGAATCTGGCACGACTGCGCCGAGAAGAACGCCGCGCGGTCCGTTCCCTTGAGAGAAACGAGGGGGATGAACCCGAGGTCCGACAACTCTTTCTCTCGCCGGTCAGTGATGGCGATCTCCGTCGGACACTTGTGCGCGATCTCGCCCTCGTCGGTCGAGAAGGTCTGCACGGGCAGCCCTTCGATCAGTCCGCCACCCTCAATGCCGCGCACCGCAGCGCACCAATGGTACTTTGCAAACGCATTCGTAAGGCAGCTCCCAAATGCGTATGCGGCGTTTCCCCAGAGGTACCCGTCACGCCCTCCTGGCTCGCTATTGTCGACCGCTTCGCAGAACACGAACTCCTCGTCCGCGCGCTGCCTCCCACCGTGGGGGCGGCGCAGGAGGATGCGCGGCAACGTGAGGCCGACATAGCGCGAATCCTCGGTCTCTCGGAACGACTTCCATCTAGCGTACTCCACCGCGTCGAAGATCTTGGTCAGATCTTGTGGACCGGCGAGTTCCGTGAAACTCCGGAATCCGAACATTTCCGGTCCCGCGGCGGCGATGAAGGGTGCATGCGCGGCCGCCACGATCTGGGAGAGGCGATCGAGCAGCGAGATGTCACCGCTGTCGTGCGTGAACTCATAGTCCCCGATCAACGCGCCGAACACCTGTCCGCCGTAGGTTCCATATGCGTCCTCGTATACCTTCTTGAACAACGCGCTTTGATCGAACTCGACGCTTCGTTCCAAACTCGTGGCCAACTCCCGCTTCGATACATCGAGCACCGAGATGCCGAGCATCGGTCCGGTCTCGGTCTGCGACACAAGGTAGTGAAGGCCCCGCCACGAGGCTTCCAGGGCCCGCCAATCAGGGTGGTGTAAGATGCTGTTCATTTGCTTCGAGAGGAGGCTATCCAGGTGGTGCTGCCACGCGTGGACGGCTGCCTCTGGGTCCGCACTGCCTGCAAACTCCTCAGAGAGTGGCTGAATCTGAAGCTGGGCGGTCAGGTGGCGAGCGCGCTGGCAAACAGTCTCAGCATCGGTCTCCGCCCGAAGATTGACCAGAGCGGACCGGAGCGCATACGCGTTTCGAAGCGGCAGCAGCTGGTCGATGATCTGGTCCGGCTCGAAGTCTAGCAAATGGCGGAACGTGAGATCGATTGGCAGCTGCCCTTCCCCGGACAGATCGTTGTCGACCGCGAACTCGATCCGTGGCTCAATCCCGGCGAGCACTGCATCGAATTTGTCAAAGTCAATCTGGATAGGTCGCCGGTCGCGGAGCTGCGGTAGCGACTCCTTCCGCTTTCCCGACAGGCTGCTGAGCACCAGGATCACGAACGGGAGTTCCTTCCGTTCGATCGCCCCGCCGGCTTCGACATCGTATGTGATCTCCACATGTGGGAGACGGACCCGGTCGAGCTTGCGCTGTGTTGATTCTTTGCCTGTCAGATCCATTGATATCCGTGCCTATGCTTTCCCGCCTACTCGCTTGAACACGCCATTCTTGTCAACACCTTCCAAGTAGAGGACGTGGATCAATCCGGTCTGGTCTCCGGCGACGATCGCCCCACCGTCGGGCAAGACCGCGCAGGCCGACAGTGGGCTTTCAGCACTAAAGATCGCGATAAGCTCTCCGCTCGTGAGGTTCCACAGACGCACTGTTTGGTCGCTCGAGGCGGAAACGGTGGAGCCGCCGTCGGGGGTGACGGCGACCGAATTGACGCGGTCGCGATGTCCACGCAGTGTTGTTTCGGCGCTACCGTCCTCTAGGTTCCAGACCACGAGGGTGTGGTCATCGGAGGCGGAGACGGCGCGCCTCCCGTCGCTAGTGACGGCAACCGCGTTGACCCGCGCGGTATGTCCCCGAAGCGTCAATTGCTCCCGCCCATCTGCCAAGCTCCACACTTTGAGGGCGCGTCCATCCGAAGCCGAGATGACCTGGCGCCCATCAGGGGTCACGGCCAGGCCTCGGACCCAATGTTGACGGAGGTGGATAGTCAGCTCCTCGGTGGCGTCGTCCAGCTTCCAGAGCTTGATCGTCCGATCATCGGCCGCCGAGACGACGTGTCGTCCATCGGGGGTCACGGCCACAGCTCTGATGCGATCGGTATGCTTGCGGAAGACACAGCGGTCCGCGCCATCGTCGATGTTCCACACGCGAATGCTGGCGTCCGCGGAGGCGCTGACGACATGGCGACCATCCGGAGCGAGCGCCACCACCCAATGGGTGTGCTCGCTGAAGATGTGTTGGACGCGTCCGCTCTCCACGTCCCACACGCGCAACCGCTGATCATCGGACGTTGAGACGACGTGTCTGCCGTCGGGAGCTACGGCAAGCGCTCTGATCCGATCCGGACGCCGCTCCAGAGCAGGCCCGGCTGTGGACTCGGGCATCCCCTCCAGGGAGGTGCCGCCCAGTCGAGGCGCCTCAATCGTTTGTTTGCTGGCCGTGGACTGTAGGTCCCATACCTTCAGCGTATGGTCGTCCGAGGCGGAAACCGCGCGTCCGTCCGGGAGCAAGGCGACGGCATTGACCCAGTCGGTGTGGCCGACGAGCGTGCGTTCCGGCTTGCCGGTCTGCACGTCCCAGATCGTCAATTTGTGGTCTTCTGAGGCAGTGATGATGCGGCGCGCATCGGGCAACATTTTCAGATCGCGGACCCAGTAGGCTCGAGCGCTAATGATCCATGGTCCATCGCTACCGCCGTCGGGGGCCAGATCCCACAGGCACATGAGATCGTCCGCGCCGGCAGAGATCGCAAAGCGATTGTCCGGTGTGAGTCCCAGCGCGACCACCTTGGCCGTGTGCCCGCGAAGCGTTCGGACTTCGCGGAGACTGTCGAGGTCCCACACGCGAACCGTGCGGTCGTCGGACGCTGAAACGCCACGTCGGCCATCTGCCGTGACGGCCATCGCGTTGACCTTTGCGGAGTGGCCTCGCAGGACGCCGCGCTCGCCGCCGCCTCGATCCCACACGGTTAGGGTCGGCCCATCCGAGGCGGAAATGATCTGCCGCCCATCCGGTGTCACGGCCACGGCCCGGAGCCACTCGTACTGCGTGTCGATCAGCAGTTCCTGCTTCCCTGTCTCGATGTTCCACACTCTGATCGTATGATCGTCGGAGGCGGAGATGGCATGCCAGCAGTCCGCGGTCACCACGACGGCTCGAACCCAATCCGTATGCCCCGCCAGCGTTCTCTCCTCCGTGCCCTGCTCGAGATTCCATACCTTCAACAGACCCTCGTCAGAAGCCGAGATCGCTCGTGCTCCGTCAGGGGTCACGGCGACGGCCGTTACCCGCCCGCCATGTCCGGCGAGTGTACAGACCAGCGACTCTCCAGGCGCCGTGAGCAGCGGGCGGAGTGGACGTAGCCACGGTGCCCCCCGCCATCGTAGCGCTTGCTCTCTGAGCTCGCGGATGGCGAGCGGACCGTCAGGAGGCAATCGCCCTAGCAGTTGTGCCGCCAGCTGCGTCTTGTCCGCACCGAGGACGTGTGCGGAGAGCCGGATTGCGCCCTGCAGGAGTCGGAGGGCATCATCGTGCGGGAAGAAGTCGTAGTCCGAGAGGAGACTCGTCGCATCGATCGCACGGAGCTTTGCCTGGAGCCACTCGAAGTCCAAGAGCAAAGCGCGCAGCTCCCCCTCACGGTGCGCCTCAACGAAGTGGTAGGGCAGCCAGCGCCAGGCGTACGAGCTCGACAGGTGGCGTGGATCGCCCAACGTGTCAACGAGTCGGGAATGCAAGCCGCGGCCATCAATAAGCTGGCTGACCAGATAATCACGCACGACATCGTGCAGTCGTAACGTACCGGCTTGCAGGCTGAACTTGACTAGCGAGAACCCATCAAGCCGCTGTGCAAGCTCCTCAGTGTCGAAGTCGTCAAGGGTCCACAGAGCCCCGACCATCTCGAGCGGCACGTCGGTGTCTTCGTGGAAGATGGCGAGTTGCGTGACATGCTGACGATCTGGCTGGTCGAGAAGGTCGAGACTTACCTCCAATGTCTTGGCAATGGCTTGGTGGCGTTCCGTGGCGTTGCGGTTGTCGAATGCAACGACCCCTTGCCGATCGAGCTTCGTGTTCAGATAGCTAACCGCACCGTCCGGTGTGTCACCGCGCCCGATGCGATGCATCAGGGTCGCCCCGGCCAGCTCCAACAGGAGGGGCCATCGGCCGAGACGGTCGGCGAGGGCGCGAAACGGCACGAGGTCGAGCGGCAGGTGTGGCAACCGGAACGTCAACATTTGCACCGCCTCGGCGAGGGTCATTTCATCCACCTCGACGCGCTTGGCCTCAGCTGCGATGTCGAACTGACGCGTCGTGATGAGCCGAGAACAGTTGGCGCCGGCGCGCAGGAATGGGCGCAGGTGCGCCGCCTCCCAGACGTCGTCGATCACCACGAGGCACCCTTTCTCTTCCAGTGTCTCGGCGAGATGAACGGCGGCATCCTCTTCGTCGACGAAGCCCGGCCGTTCCCCAGTCAGGGCGGCGTAGAGCTTCGTGAGCCCTTGCTGAACGTTCGGCTTCTGTCCAAGAGTGACCCAGAGGATTCCGTCGTCGAAAGCTGTGATCACGTCGTCGTGATGACACACGGCCGCCGCCAAAGTGGTCTTGCCGAGACCGCCCGCTCCCCGCAGAGCGGTCACTCCCGCGACCGGATTGGCCCGTTCGGAGCCGATCAAGCCTTCGAGCAGCCGCGCAAGTACATCAGGTCGTTCAACGAAGCCCTCAGGAAGATCGGGCGCCATGAACGGCACTCGCGTTGCCCGAGACGGACTCTTGAGGTAGTTGACGAACGTTTCCCATTCCCGTTCCAGATCGAAGAAGTGCGCCTTCCTCATCCAGTGGGGCAGGTCGTCGTATGCAAGCGCGGAATCTGGCACACCCTTCACGGGATAAACACAGACCCCCTGCTGGCGCGCATACCGCCATTCCTTGCGTGCCATCGGTGACTGCATGGCCGCCGGGGTCATGACGAGCACCAAGAACTGCACAACGTCGAGCGCGTCTGTGATTTGCTTCCACCAACCCACACCACCCTGCATCCGGGCGCGGTCTTGCCACAGCGTGACCTCGGGCTCATCTCGCTCCAAACGCTGTCGCAGCGCAGTGGCGAACCGTTCGCCGTCCTGGCGGGCATACGAGATGAAGACCCTCGGCTGCTCTGTCATGGCGGCGCCCAAAATCGCTTTAGGCCGAGTTAGCCTGCCGACTGCTTACAGACCGACCGTCCGTCATGAAGGCAACACGGCGGCTTGTATGAAGGCGTTCGTCGAAACTCGAGGTATGCCGGGCCTGACAAGATGCCCTCCCAAGCCCCTTACTGCGTGTCGATGCGCCCGTTGATTGGCTATCAGCAGGTTTAGCCCAGCCTGTGTCGCTCCCCGCAGATCTCGGAGATCTGCGCCGCTTTTCGCGCGCAATGCCTCTGCCGCCGTCTTCGTTAGGTCCCTCACGGACCAGCTGTTTCCGAAGCCTCGGCGGCAAGATACCAAAGATCTTTGCGGTCTCACAGCGCTGCGCACTACCAGGTATGCTCATCTTCCACGGCCGGCCCATACCATAGGAGCTTGTCGCTGACGAGCCGGTGGTAACATCCCCTTGGGGTCAGCATGTTGAGGGACGTCACTCCGCAGGTCGGTTGTAGGGGTACCGGATTGATCTTGGATGTCGTTGATCCTTCAGAACCCGGCCGCTTCCTGCTGGAACGTCGAACACGATGCCTCGATGCGCTCGCGGAAGCCGAGTGCGCGGCTGCGCCATTCGACAGCTCTCGGCACGTCTTCGTAGGCGAGTGAGCGAACAATCCGGGGTGTGACCTGTTTCCTCCTTTCCAGGGCGATGCTCCTTGGAAGAAGTCGGGTCCTCCTGCCTTCGGGTTACCTTCCCGCCGCGTCCACGTTTTGGGTCGGCAGTCACCCCGGATGCTCGGGCAGCGGCATCGACACGGTCGGCGCCGGGCTCTGGATGATCGTTGGTGGGTCGCCGCCCGGCGTTTGAAGCAATCTGGTGCTTTATCGGGTCTCCCGAATCCGTTCACGGCGCCGGTCCTCGGCACGGCGCGCCTTGTAACATTTCGGATCGTCCCGCGGTCCGCAAAGGCGCTTCCTGCGCGTTCCCTCGAGCGGCCGGCCGCAGCGATCGCATTGGAGAGCAGGTTTGCCTTTTTCCAGGCGATCAATCAGGAGAGCCCACAAGAGACCGATCGGCCCCCAAACACGACGCACGTCGATGTAGGCGGTCATGGTTTTTCGCCAGGCGTCGGACTTTTTCAGCCGTTCAAGGCTCACCGACGGCGTTCAGCCCTAACGTGGCACCACGTTGAATCACGGCTCTCACATCACCCAGCTCATAGAACTCGATCGTCGAAGAAGCGCGCGACGATCCCAAACGTGCACTTCACCGTGCCAAGGAGCTTGCCGCTCCCTACATGTCGGACGGTCGAAGCACCAGAACCTTCGCTTGGTTCATGTCTATGGGAGTTGTAACCATTTGAAGAAAGTGCGCCCGGAGAGATTCGAACTCCCGACCTACTGGTTCGAAGCCAGCCGCTCTAGTCCACCTGAGCTACGGGCGCATGTGCTAGTCCAACGTCCAAGTTGCAGGTCCAACGTCCAAAGTCCAGAGTGCCCTTAGCGGTACTTACTCCCCTTCAGATCTGATTGCCGCAAGTAACGAATCAACCCGGCGATGAGTCGGCTGGTGTCTATCGCGATTCGGGAAACCTTGGCAAACTCCTGATCGGACACATATCCCTGATCGAGAGCAACATACAGCTGCGCTCGGACCTCACCGCACGATCCCTTGGCCACCGCAAGAAACTGCAGGAACTCGCGATCGCCACTTCGCTCGAAGCCTTCCGCAACATTGGACATGACTGAGACCGCCGCTCGCCGGATCTGATCAAGCAGCGCAAAGTCCTTCGCGAACCTACCAGAGCCGGAGCAGTCATAGACAGCACGATTGAGCTCGCGCGCGCGTTGCCAAGCCTCCAACTCTTCGAACGTCGCAATCTTCGCCACGTCACCTCCGATCCTGACGTTGGACCTTGGACGCTTGGCTTTGGACCCTTACCGTTCCACCTTCCAGATCGTCCCAGCCGCGGTGTCCTCCAACACGATGCCCTTCGCCTTGAGCTCGGCGCGGATGGCATCGGCTTGCTTGAAGTCGCGGGCTTTGCGGGCGGCGTTGCGGTCGGCGATCAGACGTTCAATCGCCGTGGAATCGATATCTGCATCGGCGAGATGGTCGCGCTTGGCGCGCTCCAGCACGGCGCGCGGATCCTGGATGCCGATGCCGAGCACCGATGCCATCTCCGTGACGGCGCGGCGCAAGGGAACGACCGCCGCCGTCTGATTCTCGTCGAGCAGGCGGTTGATGGTGCGCACGGTTTCGAAGATCACGCCGATGGCGCGCGCGGTGTTCATGTCGTCGTCCATGGCGGCACGGAACTCGTCCATGACGGCACTGTCCGGCTGGGTGTTCGCGGGGTCCGGCGCAACGGCGTCGGCTCGCGCCAGCGTTTCGTAGAGGCGTGTCAGTGCGCGTCCCGATTCGTCGAGGCGGTCGGGCGAGAACTCCAGCGGGCCGCGGTAGTGCGTACCGACCACGAACAGACGGACGGCTTCGCCGCCGACGCGCGCCGCCGCCTCCTGCACAGTCATGAAGTTGCCGAGCGACTTCGACATCTTCTCCTGGCAGATATTCACCATGCCGTTGTGCACCCAGTAGCGCGAAAACGCGCGACCCTTGGCGCCCTCCGACTGCGCGATCTCATTCTCGTGGTGCGGGAAGATGAGGTCCGTGCCGCCACCGTGGATGTCGAACGGCTGGCCCAGAAACGTGGTGCTCATCACCGAACACTCGATGTGCCAGCCGGGGCGGCCTTTGCCCCACGGACTGTCCCACCACGGCTCGCCGGGCTTGGTCCCCTTCCACAGCGCGAAGTCCATCGGGTGATGCTTGCGCTCGTCGACCTCGACGCGCGCGCCGGCGATCATGTCGTCGAGCTTGCGCTTCGCCAGCTTGCCGTAGTCGGGAAACTTGTCGACGGCATAGTACACGTCCCCGTCGGCCGGATACGCCAGGCCTTTGCCGATCAACTCCTGGATCAGCTCGATCATCCCATCGATATGCTCGGTGGCGCGCGGCTCGATGGTGGGTGGCAGACAGCCCACGGCTTTCACGTCCTCGGCGAATGAGCGGATGTTGGCTTCGGCGAGATCGAGCGCGCTGATGCCCGCCTGCTGCGCGCGGGTGATGATCTTGTCGTCAACGTCGGTGAAGTTGCGCACGAAGGTGACGTCGTACCCGAGAAAACGCAGATAGCGGAACAGGACGTCGAAGGTCACGAGGGCACGCGCGTGGCCGATGTGCGAGCGGTCGTACACCGTCACGCCGCAGACGTACATGCCGACCTTGCCCGGCACGAGCGGCACGAACTCTTCGACGCGGCCGGATAGCGTGTTGTGTAGTTTGAAGGACATGATCAACACGCAAGAAGGGCAATGGTGAATGATGAATGGTGAATGGTGAATTTCGGAAGTCGGAACCAATTCAGAGTCCGCCTCCTTGCTGTCTTCAATTCACCATTCACCATTCGCGCTATCAGCGCGGTTCTATTCTTCATCAGCGCGCAGCTTCGCAATCACGGACAGATCTTCGAGCGTCGTGGTGTCGCCGACAGTCTCTTTGCCTGTGGCGATGTCGCGCAGCAGGCGGCGCATGATCTTGCCGCTGCGCGTTTTGGGGAGTGAGTCGGTAAAGCGCACGTCGTCGGGCCGCGCGAACGCGCCGATCTCTTTGGCGACGTGTTCGCGCAGCTCCAAGCGCAACTCCTCGGTGGCTTTGTGGCCGCCCTCGAGCGTGACGAACGCGGCGATTGCTTGCCCTTTGAGCGCATCGGGGCGGCCGACGACTGCGGCTTCGGCCACGGCAGGGTGACTGACCAAAGCGCTCTCCACTTCCATCGTGCCGAGGCGATGGCCGGCGACGTTGACGACGTCGTCGATGCGACCCATGATCCAGAAATAACCGTCCGCGTCGCGCCGAGCGCCGTCACCGGTGAAGTACATTCCCGGGACCTGGCTCCAGTAATTCTGCACATACCTGTCCGGATCGCCGTAGATCGTGCGCAGCATGCCCGGCCACGGGCGCTTGATGATCAGGTATCCCCCCTGGTTGGCGCCAACGGGCTGTCCTTCGCGCGTCACGACATCGGCGACGATACCTGGGAATGGGCGCGTCGCGGAGCCAGGCTTGGTCGGCGTCACGCCAGGCAGCGGCGAGATCATGATGCCGCCTGTCTCCGTCTGCCACCACGTATCGACGATGGGACAGCGCTGCTTGCCGATCTCTTCGTGGTACCACATCCACGCTTCCGGATTGATCGGCTCGCCGACGGTGCCCAGCAAACGCAGACTGCTGAGGCGGTGCTTGCGCGGCCACTCTCGGCCCCACTTGACGAAGCTGCGGATCGCGGTGGGTGCCGTATAGAAGATCGTCACGCCGTGCCGGTCGACCATCTGCCACAGCCGATCGGGATCGGGAAAGTTGGGGGCGCCTTCATACATCACCGTGGTCGCACCGTTGGCGAGGATGCCGTAGACGACGTAGCTGTGGCCCGTGACCCATCCGATGTCGGCCGTGCACCAGTAGGTGTCGTCGTCCTTCAGGTCGAAGATCCACTTGCTGGTGATGTAGGCGTGCACCATGTAGCCACCGGTGGTGTGCACGACGCCCTTCGGCTTCCCCGTCGTGCCGCTGGTGTAGAGAATGAAGAGCGGCTGCTCGGCGTCCAGCGGCTCGGCGACGCACTCGGCATCGGCGGCGTCCATCAGCTCATGCCACCAGCGATCGCGCCCGCCTTTGATGGGAACGGTCTCCCCCGTACGCCGCACCACGACGACGTTCTCGACCGACGGCGCGTCGCGGAGTGCCTCGTCGGCGGCAACCTTCAACGGCACGACAGCACCACGGCGGTAGCCGCCATCTGCGGTCACCAGCAACTTGGCCTGTGCGTCGTTCAAACGGTCGCGTAGCGCCTCGGCACTGAACCCACCGAACACCACGCTGTGCGTCGCACCGATGCGCGCGCATGCCAGCATGGCAATCGCCAGCTCGGGAATCATCGGCAGATAGAGGCCAACGCGATCGCCCTTGCCGACGCCAAAACGTTTCAAGACGTTGGCGAACTTGCACACCTCACGGTGCAGGTCGTGGTACGTCAGCGTCACCGTCTCGCCCGGTTCGCCTTCCCAGATGATCGCCGCCTTGTTGCGCCGCGACGTGTTGAGGTGTCGGTCGAGGCAATTGTACGACAGGTTCGTGGTGGCGCCGACGAACCACTTGGCGAACGGCGGCTTCCATTCGAGCACCGCGCTCCACGGCGAGAACCAGTGCAGCTCACGCGCGATCTCCGCCCAGAAGTGCTCGGGCTGGTCGTCCGCCAGGCGCGCCCAGCGTTCGTAGTCCGCGGCGCTCCCGATGTGTGCCCGTGCACTGAAGTCGGCGGGCGGCGCGAAGACGCGCGTCTCCTTCAAGACGGATTCAATGTCGGCCTGCGCCATGCTGCACCTCGATCCTTTCGCGTGCGCCCCGCTGAGCGCCAGCGCTCCAGTTGCACGACTGCGGAAGCGCGGTCAAGCGGTTCTTCACAAGAAGTCTGGTAACCAGCGGGCACCCTTCGATACGGCCCCTGAAAAGATGGGGCCTACTCAGGGTGAGCGGTGAAAGGGTTGACAATACACACCCAACCGCTCGCACTGAGTAGCCGCCCTCTCTTGGCGGCGTATCGAAGTGCGCCCGCTGGGGGCTTTTGTGCAAAGCGCGGTCAAGCCGCTTGCTCCGCCAGCATGTCCCATTCCCGCAGGTGGAACATCAATCGTTCGCCGAGCCGCCGCAGTTCGGCAAGCAGCGCGCTCGGCCATTGCCGGGCGCGGCCCCCCAAGTGATGTTCAACGATCAGCGCATAGTAGCGGCCCTGAGCCCCCCAAGTGTTCAGCGTCAGTGCGAGCTGCTGCGCAACGTCGAGGATCGCATGCGCCTGGACGATACCGGCGCCAGCATCCCCGCCGGCGTCGCCGGTTGCGGCGCCGGTACCGATGCGCTGCACCGCGCGCCGCAGCGCTTCCTCCAGCAGGCGGCGCACGCCATCGGTGGCCGGCGCGACGCGCCAGCGCCCCGCGTCGGCCCAAGCCGTGAGCACCGCGGCGGCACCGTCGGCGGACGAGACGAAGCGCTCCGTGGCAGCCTCCAGGCGGCGCTGCACCACGAAGGTGGCGGCGATGCGCAGCTCCTCGGGCAACGGCACCCACGCCTGCGCCAGGAAGTCGAGCAGGCGGCGGTTGTTGGTGACCATGCGCTCATAGTCGGCGGTGCAATCGGCCATCGCCCGCGCCATGACCTGATCGAGGATGCGGCGGCGCTCGGCGACGAAGACGTCGCGCATGGTGTAGAAGCTACCGCCAAAGTCGCGATCGATGCGCCGCACCAATTCGGTCAGTGGCTCGGCAAAGAATGTCGCCAGCAAATCGGCTTTGAGCTGCGGGTAGTCGATCTTTGGCGTGCTGGGCGCCACGGCACAGTGGATGTCATGGCCGCCGAGGTGCAACGCGACGTAGACGTAGTCCTCGCTCTGCTCCGTGGCCTCAGCGACGAGACGAGCCTGCCCGATGCTGAAGGCTGCCGACCCAGCATGCTCGCTGCTGCGGTCGATCGAGGTGACGCGATAGGCGTAGACGCGTGTCTCGGGGGACGGTGGCGTAAACAGTGACTGCATGGCGTGATGTGCCATCATGCGGCTGCTGTCGGTGATGTACGGCCGCACTCGTTGGCGATACACGTCGCGGCCGTCCTTGTACTGCGGCACATTGCTGCGCATGCCCTGCAGGCGGTGCAAAAACTCCGGCTCGAGGTTGGCGCCAAACTCGGCGGCGAGTTGCAGCGCGCGCGCCGCGTAGGTCAGGATCTGCACCGTTTCGATACCCGAGCACTCGTCGAAGAACCACCCGCAACTGCTGAACGACAGCAGGCCATAGCGCTGCATCTCGAGCAGCTTCCAGGTCCGCGAGCGCTCGCGGCTATGCGCACGGCCGACCGCGTGGTGTTCGAGGAAGGCTTGGCGGTGTTCCGCGTCGCGCTGCAGCACCACCGCGACGTACGCATCGCGCGCGGCCCACGGATCGTGTAGCACCTTGGCGCCGTTGCGTTCGAAAATCTCGTCGAGCTGCGCCTTGAGCCAGTCCAACGATTGCCGCAGCGGTGCACGCCACGCTTGGTGCCAGTCCGGATGGCCGCCCGCGTTGCACCCGCAGTCGCTCCGCCACCGTTCGATCCCGTGGGCACAGCTCCACGATGTATTCTCATGGATCTCCACCGCGTCCTGTACCGGATGCGTGTCGAGGTAGGCAGCGTAGTTGGTCAGCTGCACCGCACCATCGCCATCGATGGCCTCGATGGCAGCCGCCAGGGCCATGTCACCGAAGCGATGATGGTGGCCGTAGGATTCCCCGTCCGTGGCGATGTGCACCAGCGCACCGCTGCGCGCCGCATTGGACGCGCCGAGACGGCGCGCCAGATCGCGTCCGTCGTTGAGCACACCGGCAAACGCCACGGCATGGGCGATGTCGGCATCGTAGAAGAACAGCGTGATGTCCACGCCCGGCGCGACGGTGCAGCGGTACGGGCAAGTTGAATCGATGCCGTGCTGGCGGACTTCCTCCCACTCCCCGCCATCTCGGCGCACACGGGCGGCTTGGCTGGGCGCGAGAATGGTGAAGCGGATGCCGTTGCGTGCCAGGACCTCGAGCGTGCGGCGGTCGACGGCGGTCTCCGGCAGCCACATGCCGTCGGGGAGCCGGCCGAAGCGGCATGTGAAGTCCGTGATCGCCCAGCGCACTTGCGTCTGCTGGTCGCGCGGGCTGGCGAGCGGCATGATGCAGTGCCCGTACACCTGCGCCAGAGCATTGCCGCGGCCCAGCCGGTGGGAGCTCTCTTGGTCGCCGCGGAGGATCTGCGCGTACACATCGGGGTGGACCTGCTCCAGCCACGACAGCAATGTCGGCCCGAAGTTGAAGCTGATGCGGCTATAGTTATTGCGTAAGGCGGTAATGTAGCCATCGGCGTCGAGCAGGCGTGCAGCGGTATTCGGTGCGTAGCACTCGGCCGTCACCCGCTCGTTCCAGTCGTGGTATGGGGCGGCGGAGTCTTGCACCTCGATGGCTTCCAGCCACGGATTCTCGCGCGGCGGCTGGTAGAAGTGTCCATGCACGCACACAAAGCGGTCGCTGCCGGCCAATGACATCAGGCGAACTCTAGGGGCTCAGTGTGGTGCAGTCAAACCATGGTGCCCGCCGTCTCAGTTGCCTCCGCAATGCTGTATAGAAATCTTTTCAACCTGAAAACCTTGCTTATCAACCCGGGCGGCCTGGACCACGACTGCCCTCGCAAAGACGCGCGGCAGGAGTACGCGGCGCATTGGCACGGCGAGTGCGTGAGTGGATCGCGCTCACAGAGGGGACTATGCCGCGATACTGGTATTTCATTAGCAATAAGGCGACGCAGCAGTGTATCGACCTGGTCGCTGAGAGCCCTGAGGCCGCACGTAGCCAAGTCGGCTGGCAGCACGCCGACTGTGTCATCATCACGGTTGGCGAGATGCAGGCGGTCGCCGGTAAGCCACCGTCCAGAGCCACGCTGCTCGCACAGGCCGCTCCGGCCCGCAGTCCACGTAGCCTGCTGCGCTGAAGCGCCGACGGCGCAGCCGTCCGGGCGTGGCCGTCACGCATCTGCTGCGCTTCTCGGACACCGAGCGCTGCATGCTCACGGCTCGCCTCCGCGACACTTGCGGGGCGCGCACGACTTGTGTACAGGATTCCTACTCGTCGAGAATCCGGCGTGTGGGGCCGTAGCTCAGTTGGGAGAGCGCTAGAATCGCACTCTAGAGGTCGAGGGTTCGACTCCCTTCGGCTCCACTTTGTTTCTCAAACACTTAGCGAGGTTTCACCCAAGCCACCGCGTGTGTTGGTTGCGCGGGGGTTGCGCCCGTTCGCACAGGCCGGCTCGTCCAGCTTATGAACGGCGGCCTTATTTCCACCGCAAGCAATGCGACTTCCTAGCGCGGTCCGGCCTCTAGTCCTCGCGGGGTAGCCGCTCGAAAGAACGATTGTCGCTTATCTAACCGCACAACTCCGATCGCAATGTTTCCGCTCCGGCCAGTGGGAGCAGCCGGTCACGCGACCCGCCGCGTCGAGGGTGATCGCCGTGGTGGTCTCCGTGTCGGGGCATTCGGCAATCCACGCTTCGCTGTGGGTGCGGTGCCTGTTCGCCAAGCCCAACACGCCGCCAAGGGCAGCCCCTACCACGCGCATGGTGATCGATGCGATTCCCATCGCTGTCTCCTTTCTGTCCTGATGGCGTGCGCTGTCCCTCCGGGAGTGCCCTCCGGATTACGCCTTGCGGGCGACGGCGACGGATGCGTGGGCGTAGACGGCGAGGCGTCCCGGCGGCAAGGCGAGGACGCGGCCGGTGTCCGCCCCGCACAGCTCGCAGCGGTCATTGATGCGGAGTGGAGCGGCGCCGACCTTCCGGAGATGGTGGGCGACTTGGAGATAGGAGAGGAGGCCCGCGAGTTTGTAGAGACGACCTTCATGCACCTCCAGCACCAGCAGGTTGACGAGCAGCGTGTGCACGGTGCGGCGGTCGCCGCGGGTCCGGACGCAAAACGTGTCGCGCCCGTCGCACACCTCGTGTGTGATGACGTGGTCCGGCCCGAAGTGGACCGTCAGGTAGTCGCGCACGATGCCGGCCGTCGTGTTGCGATGGGCGCGCGCAATTTCGGCGCGGGTGCGAGGGCGGCGGCGTAGAGTATCCGCTGGCATCATCTTACAGCATCCCCTTTCGGCGCTTGCGCCACGGCGATCGATTTCTCACGCATTCACCCATCGGCGCGCCTCCTACCATGAACGCGAGCGTCTTGCCGCCGCTGAGCGTCTCGGGTCGTACCGAATGAGCCCCTTGCATTCTTGAAGGGGAGCGTCTGGGCCATCGGCTCGTAGCAGCACGCCGCATCGCAGGGCCCATCAGCGCCGCGGAGTGAACATCGCTGCACCGCTCGGTGGACCATCCCGGTCACTACCGATTCAACGAAGTCCACATCCGCTCTCTGGCCTCTGCCCGCGCACCACACCGTTCGGCTGAGTTGATGGGGCGGCACCGTGTACGGGTCCCACATCAGCAGCATAATGGCAATACACAGCGTCAGCAGGATCCCCAAGGACAAACTGAAGATGAAATACGGATCGTAGGCGGCAAGCAGGTCCATGGCTCACACTCCGTTCTTGGCCGTCGAGGCAGCCTCAGTTGACAAGCTCATTGTGTGCCGCAGCCGCCAGCCTGCCCCTGGCGTGAGAGATCAGCCTCCTCCCCGGTCCGCCCCGCGCCGAGCTTCCTAGGTACGGGAATGGTGGATACAGAATTCTTGTGGACGCCACTCGAGGTGATCGGATTGGCCCATAGGGAAAACCCCAACTCAATTTCGGAGAGACGACTCCGAGGTAACCATGAGTAACTTGCGGAGGAACGGATATACCGAAGAGGTGACGGGCTCCACAACACGCGCACGTGCAAGCGATTCGCTAGCCGCTTGACACGCGAGTGGCAACTGGACGATGAACTGTCGCATGTTAGAGCCTGCGTCGATTGTGCGATGACCGCCCCGAACGCCAGCGAGCCAACGACTGACCCGCTCTCTGGGAGTCCATTCGATGGCATTTAAACACGCCTGCTTCATCAGCTACTGCCACGGGCGGTATGATCTTGTGAAAGCCTTCGTCGATCAGCTGAAGGCTGCTCTCAAGGCGGAACTCGACCCGCTGCTCGACGAAGAAGTTTACATCGACGAGGAGCGCCTCGGGACCGGCTACAAATACAACGAGGAACTCGCGAGGGCGATCTGCCAGAGTGTGTGTATGATCGTCGTCTACTCGCCGAGATACGAGCGACACGAGTACTGCGTACGTGAGTTCGAGGGGATGGCAATCTTGGAAAGGGCCCGGATGGAGATCTTAAAGGAGCGCCTCCAGGCCTTGGGCGCCGAGGCTGACCCCGGACCCGGATGCATCATCCCCATCATCCTACGAAGGGACGACGATTTGCCGAAACGGATTACCGAGAACAGGCACTACGCCGACTTCTCGCGTTTCACGCTGGCAACGCCGGACATGATTCGCAATCCGGAGTACGCGGAGGAGATCCGCAAGATCGCGAACATCATCTACAAGCAGTACAAGGCCTTTCGAGATGCAGCCGCAGATCCGTGCGTATCCTGTTCCGAGTTCCAGCTGCCACCGTCTTCCAAAGTCGTGGCCTGGCGCCCCCCGCAATTCATCAATCGGTAACCCTTCCCGATGGCTGCCGCCGCCCCGACATCCACACGTGGCGAGATCATCACTTTCTACTCGTACAAGGGTGGTACGGGTCGAACGATGGCGCTCGCCAACGTCGCCTGTCTCCTCGCTGAACGAGTTGGACCGGCCCGCCAGATCCTCGTCGTCGACTGGGACCTCGAAGCGCCTGGCCTCCACCGATTCATCCTGCCGCGGCTGGTGCAGTCCAAAGGATCGACGGATCTTGGCCTCGACGCGACTCCCGGAGTCATCGATCTCTTCACGGCGCTCCACGAAGCCCTGCCATCCAAACCCCCTGAGTCCGAGGAAGCCGCCGATTTCGTCGTGGAGAAGGCGTTCTCCTCCGTGGAGCTGCAATCGTTCATCGCGGAGACCGCTGTGCCCGGCGTCAGGATCCTCCGCGCGGGTCGAGACAACGACGGCCAGTATTCGCGGCGCGTGAGCACGTTCAACTGGGAAGATCTGTTTCGGAGGGGCCCCACCATCTATCGAGCCTTCGCGGAGCGTATAGCGAATCTCTTCCCCTACGTATTGATCGATTCGCGGACGGGTCTGAGCGACATCAGTGGCATTTGCACCTCGCTTCTGCCCGAGAAGCTAGTGGTGGTCTTCACTCCGAATCGTCAGAGCCTGACCGGGGTGCGCGACCTCGTCGAGCGGGCGACGTCGTATCGCCGGAAGTCCGACGATCTCCGTCCGCTGCTCGTGTATCCGCTCCCGTCGCGAATCGAGGGGTCGCTTGAACGCATGCGTGACCTCTGGCGCTTTGGTGATCGCGACCAAGACATCATCGGCTATCAGCCGATGTTCGAGGGGCTGCTGGGGAAAACGTATGGGCTGGGAACGTGCAATCTCAAGGCGTACTTCACGGCGGTCCAGATCCAGCAAACGCCGGACTATGCCTACGGCGAGCAGATTGCCGTGCTGCGCGAGAGCGATCGTTTGTCGCTGGGGAACAGCTTTCGAGTGTTCGTCGACCGGCTGGTCAGCAGTGCGCCGCCATGGGAGCGCGAAGAGGTGCCGAGACCCGTGGCGACGAGCAGCGGGGCAACGCCATCGCCTGCACCGGCAAGCAAAACGGCCACAGCAGAGCCTCAAGCGCCAACAGCACCACAAGCCACCGCACCCGCGGGGAGCGCGGCTCCGCAGGGAGTCGCACTCTCCGATCGGGCGGAGCAGAAGCTACGAGTCTTTCTTAGCTACGCACGGCCGGACCGCGAGCGCGTCGCGGCGATCGCCAGCGCGCTTGAGTCACGCGGGTTCGAGGTGTGGTTGGACCGCGACATCCCTGGGGGCGTCCGGTACGATCAAGCGGTTGCCGAAGCGCTCGACAGCTCGGACGTGGTAATCGTCTGCTGGTCCAGGGCGTCCGTCGTGTCGGATGCGGTGCTCGCCGAGGCGGGTGAAGGCCTTCGGCGCGGCGTGCTGATTCCAGCGCTCTTGGACGATGTAGCTCCGCCGATCGCCTTCCGATCAATCTCCTCTGCGGACATGCGGCGGGACTTCCAGCGGGGCCTGGGCGACCTCGTCGACGCGGTCGCCGACGTCGCGGGCAGGGCGCCTGGCACTATCGTCTCAGCGGTTCCGCCCCCGATGGCTCCGCGGAGTATGCGGAGTCTATCGAGAAGTTTGCTTTTGTGGGGCGCCATTGGCGCTGGTCTCATGGTCATTGCCTCTTCATTGTTCGTGTTCCGGAGCGTGCAGCATGCAATCGACGCCTTTCCAGTTCCGAATTTCGTTAACTCCCAGACAGCGGATTGTGTGAAGACTGCCGATCTGCTCGGCCTGAGGCTCGTATTCAAAAACGAGCAGGGCCAGACATCCGACTCACTCCAAGGACTGGTGGTCAGCCAGGTACCCGCGGCGGAGGTGAAGGTTGCCAGGGGAGCCGTGGTCGAGTTGACGGTCGCGACTTCGCTAACGACGGTTCCCGTGGTCGTGGGCATGACCCTTGATGCGGCCCTTCCCGCGCTATCCAAAGCGCATCTACATCTCACCGCCAAGGAATCGCGGGTGGTCCCCGACGCCAAACCGGGCACAATCATCGATCAATTGCCGCAGGCGGGCACCAGCGTCGCGGAAGGCACGGAAGTCAGGGTTGTCGTTGCGACCGGTGCTGTCCTGGGTAAGTTACTGCGCCACAACGGCGCGGTGAACTCGGCGCAGTTCAGCCCCGACGGCCAGCGCATCGTCACGGCTTCGGCCGATAACACGCAGGTCTGGGATGCGCGCACGGGAGAGCTCGTCATGTCGCGACGCCAGGCCGGTGCAGTGAACGGAACGGTGAACTCGGCGCAGTTCAGCCCCGACGGCCAGCGCATGGTCACGGCTTCGACCGACAACACCGCGCAGGTGTGGGATGCGCGCACAGGGGCGCCCGTCGGTGAGCCACTGCGCCACGACGGCGTGGTGAGCTCGGCGCAGTTCAGCCCCGACGGCCAGCGCATCGTCACGGCTTCGACCGACAACACCGCGCAGGTGTGGGATGCGCGCACAGGGGCGCGCGTCGGTGAGCCACTGCGCCACCACGGCGTGGTGAACTCGGCGCAGTTCAGCCCCGACGGCCAACACATCGTCACCGCTTCGGCCGACAAGACGGCGCGGGTCTGGGGGGCGCGCACTGGAGCGCGCGTCGGTGAGCCGCTGCGCCACCACGGTGCGGTGAACTCGGCGCAGTTCAGCCCCGATGGCCAGCGCATCGTCACGGCTTCGGCCGACAACACCGCGCAGGTCTGGGATGCGCGCACAGGAGCGCCCATCGGTGAGCCGCTGCGCCACAATGGCGCGGTGAACTCGGCGCAGTTCAGCCCCGACGGCCAGCGCATTGTCACAGCTTCGACCGACAACACCGCGCAGGTGTGGGATGCGCGCGCAGGGGCGCGCGTCGGTGAGCCACTGCGCCACGACGGCGCGGTGAACTCGGCGCAGTTCAGCCCCGACGGACAGCGCATCGTCACGGCTTCGAACGACAGGACGGCGCGGGTCTGGGCTCGATCACCGTAGGACAGAATAGGTCAACCGTTAGGGGTCAAGCTGTGCTGGTGCTTTCTTCAGCCATTTCGTCGCGCTGTTGATGTCACCAAACACCCGGAGATTGAAGCCCCGACTCTGGGCTACGTCCACGAACAGCGCGAACCGATCAAGGGCTTCAGGATCGTCAACAATCGCTACGGCCTTCACTACGCCCGCCGCGCTCAGTTCGGGAAATCGTTTTGTGGGCAACTCGTAGTTGTCGCGTGGCGCCAGCCGTCCCTCGAACTGTCGAACGTCCAGCAGGACCTTTGGAGTCCCTTCGCGTCCGCACGCCTCCACGATTTCCCGCGTGGCTGTCCACACGGTGTCACGGGTGCGTGCTCCGGTCACACGCACCTGCAAGATGTGCCCCGTCCTCTGGCTAGTTAAATGGTACGCCATCGCCATGGAAAACTATGCCACCGTGGCATCAGCGAACTCAACGCTAAAGTGTGGGGCTCGCGCAGCAGAGTGTGGGACCGGCGTGCCTGCTTGCACGCGCCATAACCTCAGCAGGTCGGCGGCGGCTTGCAATGCTGTTGGACGATGCGCAAAAGCGCTTGCAAGTCGGTGAGGGGCTTCTGAAAGTGAGCAACCACCCCGACGAGGGATCCATCGTGCTTTGAATCGTGGTGGGCGGACAAGACCACCACCGGGATGCCCGCGATCGTTTCATCCCGACACTGTTCGGCGCGGAATGCGAAGCCGTCCTTCACAGGCATCATCAAATCGAGCAAGATCAAACACGGCCGCATCCCGCCACGCAGGGCATCGAGCGCCTCTGCCCCGTTGCCGGCGGTTGCCACAGTGTGTCCCCGCGTCTCAATGAGAAGACGTAGCGCTTCGCGCATGTCCACATCGTCGTCCACGATCAATACCGGGCCGTGAGATGCCCCCGCCATGACGTGATCGTACCAACTTCGCGCACGGGAGCAACGGCCCCTGCGTTGGTGGGCCTGTCCCCAGGCAGCAGCGGCGGTCTCACACCACTCAGCATCACGCCCAAGCCGCAGTGGCTCCGGCAAGTGATGGCCCTTACGAGGGTGGCAAACAAACGAGCGTCAACGGATTCCGAGCGCGACCATTGGACGTCTTGAGTGAGACGCTCACCTTCTGCTTCCCGCTCCGGCCGCCCGATCGAGTCGCCACGGTGATGTCGATGTAGCCCGTGCATGCGTTCGGGCTGGCAGCGGCGGGTGCATACGCAATGCGTCCCTTGCTGCGTGTACCAGAGGAACCCGGATCGGCAACCACCAAGGCGTCGAGCAGCGCGGCCGCGCTCGCAGCGGCAGCCGGATTGCGGCTGGTAGTCGACGGCTGCGACACGGTGAGCGATGTAATCGCGCCGGGCGTGCAGCTGACCCGCGGGTCGTCGCTATTCAAACACGCGCCCACATGGAACGTGCAAGTCCCGTCGGCGACGCCATCGAAGTCGCAGAAGGCATCGCCGTCCGCACAGGAGATGACGTTCCCCGGAAGACCCGTCACGTGTTGTGTCAAGTTGGGATACACGAGCCACTCCAACGCGCACTCGCGCCCCGCGCTGCTCCCGGCCACGCAGTTGCCGGGGAGCTTATCGGTGCATGCAACCGGTGGCGCGGCGCACGGCACCGTGGCGATACACCCCTTCGCCGCATTCGACCACGTTGAATTGACGCGGAACGTTTGCGCGCCAATGGTGAGGAAGAAGTCGCACGCGCTGGCTCTGCAAATGTCGGCGTTCTCGCTCTGCGTGCGGTCGCTGCCCCAGCCATCACCGTCCGGATCGGTGACCAGCTCGGTGAGCTCGTGTGACCCAACTGTCTCGAACGCTGGTGTCGGGTTCTCACTGCTGTCGGCGAAGCAGGTGCCTTCTGGCGTACTGCACGGATACGGGAGCACTGCGTAGCGAACGCGCGCACTCGGCGACACCCCGAAGCTGTCGTGGTAGCCACAGAAGGCGAAGTTCGTGCCCCCACAGCCGGTGCTCCCGTCGGGCGTCCGCACCACAGTTCCCTTGCTGGGCACCACAACATAGACGCGGTCGCTGCTCACGCTCGGGGCACGGCCGGCGGCCACTTCGGTCAGGATACGGGCCTGGATGCTTGAGTCCGGTAGCGGGTTGGGTGGAGCGCTGGAAATGATTTCGAATCCGTTGAACGTACCGTCGCCATAGACCATGCCGGGCACTTCGTATTCGTGCCACGCACACGCATACGCACTGCTGCCGAGCTGCTGATAGAGCGCGAGGATCGATTGCGCGGCAGCGAGGTGCTCCGCATCTGTTGTCCACTCGTTCCCCCAAAAGATCACGAACACATCCGGGCGCAGCACCAACGCGCCGCCGTGATACGCGAGCAGGTCTTGGCCTGGCTGGCAGTCAGTGCCGGGACGTCCGACCGCGTCGTGCATCGCAGGAACTGCGGACGCGGCATCGCTCGACTGGTCCACGGACTGGGACGAGTCGCGACGGCCTACGGCGGGCCGCGGCGGCACCAAGCCACGTGGCGTCGCAGTCGCCTGCATCGCGCCGAGGCTCAGCACGAGTACGGAA
>JBGQHM010000036.1:0-29246 GCA_041497995.1 Binatia bacterium
CCTACGCGGAGATGGTCAAGGCGATTCGTCAGCACGGCTGCATCCCGATGGCCACCCCCTTTGATGAATCGTCCGTCGAGCTGTGTGTTGCCCTCGGCCTGCCGATCATCAAGATCGCCAGCTCCGATATCAACGACTGGCCACTGATCGAGGCAGTGACCAAGACTCGCAGGCCGACGATCGTCTCCACCGGCGGATCGTCGCTCAAGGATCTCGACGACCTCGTGACGTTCTTCGAGAACCGTAACATCCCGCTGGCCATCAATCACTGCGTGTCGCTGTACCCGTCAGAGAAGAACGAACTGGAGTTGCACCAGGTCGACTTTCTGAAGAGCCGGTACCCTAACCATGTCATCGGCTTCTCGACGCACGAATACCAAGACTGGACGGCGTCGATCACGATTGCCTACGCGAAAGGGGCGCGGACGTTCGAGCGACACATCGACATCGATGGCGACGGCCGTGAGGTGTCACCGTATTGCAGTCGTCCCGAGCAGGTCGACGCCTGGTTCAAGGCCTGGAAGCAGGCACGCGAGATGTGTGGATCGCCCGGGATTCAAAGGCGCGCCCCGTCACGCAAGGAGATCGTGTATCTGGATGGCCTGGTTCGCGGCGCCTATGCCAAGCGCGACCTGCCTGCAGGACACGTGCTACAGCACGAATCGCTGGACGAGGATGTCTACCTGGCGATTCCTCTGCAAAAGGGCCAACTGTCGTGTCGCGAGCTGATGTCGGGGGAACTGTTGCTGAAGCCGGTGCAGAAGGACGCCCCCATCATGGTGGACGACATCGATAGCCCCTATGCGTATAACCAAGAGCTCAAGCAGTTGATCTACGATCGCGGGCTGTGAGCGCGGGCGCCCAGACGACGCAGTAGCGACGGCAAGCCCTCAAAGCGCTCGCACACCTCAATCTCCGGCAGGTTCGCCTCGAGATCAGGCCAGCCGTAGCCGCCGCGAAACGCTATGAAGTATAGGCCGCAAGCATGCGCGGCGCGGGCATCCTCTAGCGTATCGCCCATCAACACCGTCCGAGCGCGGTCGACACGATGCTCTGCAACGAGCAGAGCGGTTGCCTCAGCCTTCGAAGCGAACGGCGGCGTGCGCGAATCCACCGACTGGTTGGCTGTTAGGAACGGCCGCAGCCCGCAATGGTGCACGATGCGCTGCATAGCGACGCTCGGCTTATTGGTTACGACGAAGCATCGTATGCCGTCCCCGGTCAGCGCTGCGAGCGCTGCCAGTACATCGGGGAACACCACCGTCTTCTGCCAACCTTCGGCGTCATAGCTGGCTCGAAAATGATAGACGAGAGCGTCGAGTAGGGCCGGGTCCGCCGCGGGCAGCGCTCGGTGAAACATCTCGCGAATTGGCGGTCCGATGAGCCGCAGTAGCGACGGACACGGCATGCCCGGTTGCACTGCGTCCCACGCGGCACGGGTGGAATACTCAACCCCTGGCAACGAGTCGACGAGCGTGCCATCTAGGTCGAAGATGACATTGTCGATCATACGTCGGAGGATCGGCGCTATCGTTGCGCCCGCACTCCCGCCTCAAGCTGCTCCAGCATGTAGGCGATACGCGCAGCATCGAGTGCGGGATGCACACCGATCCAGAAGGTACGCCTGAGAATTTCGTCCGAGGCCGTGAGCTCTCCATGTATCCGATACTCTACGTTGCTGTACGCTGGCTGTCTGGTGAGGTTACTTCCGAACAACAGCCGCGTGCCAACCTTGTGTTCTTCCAGGAAGACGACGAGACGTTCACGCTCGATTCCCTGTGCGCAGTGTAGCGGGAAGCCGAACCAGCTGGGCTGAGTACCCGGCGTCGGCTCTACCGGGATGAGCCCATCCCGAAGGACCGGAGAGTGCCTCACGCCGGCGTAGAGCGCTTGCCAATTCCCCCGGCGTGCGGCGATGAACCCGTCCAGCTTCTGGAGCTGTGACAGGCCAACGGCCGCCTGCATATCGGTCATTTTGAGATTGTACCCGATATTGGAATACGTGTACTTGTGATCGTATCCCAGCGGCAAGCTGCCCAGTTGCCACTGGAAGCGTTTCCCACAGGTATTGTCTTTGCCGGGGTCACACCAACAGTCGCGCCCCCAATCGCGGATACTCTCCGCTGCGCGCTTCAAGCGGCCGTCCCGCGGAATCACTGCGCCGCCTTCGCCGGTTGTGATGTGATGCGCCGGATAGAAGCTGAGGGTTGCGAACTCTCCGAATGAACCGACTGGGGCTTCTCCGCCCGCGTCGACGTAGATTGATGCGCCGAGCGCGTCACAGCAGTCTTCGATCAGATAGAGGCCCTCGTCCCGGCACCACTTGGCCAACACGTCGGCGCGATACGGATTACCCAGCGTGTGCGCCATAACCACCGCCCGGGTTTTCGGCGTCTTCGCTGCCATTACTACTTCCGGCAACGCGTTGAGCGTTCGAAAGTCGACGTCCACAAACACCGGAACCCACTGGTTCTGGACAATCGGATTCAGGGTGGTGGGAAATCCGGCCGCGACCGTGATGACCTCAGCCCCCTTCTCGACGGGACGCCCACCGAATTCCTTGAGCATCGAAGATCCCAGCGCACTCACAGCCACCAGGTTGGCGCTCGATCCGCTGTTCACCAGCAGGGCGGGGGTTTTGCGGCCCATTCGCAAGGGAAGTTCTGCTTCCAACTCGTGCGCATAGCGTCCGGCGGTCAGCCACAGGTCGAGCGAGGCGTCGATCAGGTGCGCGAGGTCCTCGGCGTCAAGGACCTTGGTAGTGACGGGAATGTATGTCGTGCCCGCAACAAACGGCTGCGGGCCGTGTGCAAGTTGGAAGAACTGACGCGATGCATCGAGGATACGCTGGCGTGCGACGGCGGCAGGGGCGTCGAAACCTGAGCTGGCGAGCGGCAGCACCATGAAACGCAGCATATCCGTGACGTGCAAACATCTGCAAGCAGCATATCGCGCGATAGGTGCGTCTCACGAGCACGGCGCCATCCGCTATTCCCCATGGCGCGGGGCCGGAGGCGGCTCTCAAGGTGGGGCGGCCCTGGTCCAAGTCTCAAACTGAGTCGGAAACGAAGGGTACTTGACCGGAAACGCCGCGATCTTCTGAAAGCCGTGGCTTTGCAATTTGGCTTGAAAGGTTGGCGTGAACGAACCGAAGAGCGTCGTCACTCTGTCATCCAGGAACACGTTCACTGCCAAGTCCATCTGGCTCAGGAGGATCAGGGAGCCAGGGTGGGAAAAAGGGAATATATTCTCCACCCCTGCGCGAATCGCAAAAAGGTGTCCGTACGGGAAGACGATCCCAACCTTCTCCGATGGTTGCGTCCGCCGTCGTATTTCGGACGTGATGGTGTCTTCGACACCCCGCCACAGTCCGGCCGACGCCTGCATCCGGCGCCATTGCCGCACTGGGCTTCGCAGGTGAGTGAGATCTGCGTAACCGATCGCGCAATGAGCAAAGAGCAGCACGGCGGGCACGCACAAAAGCGCCACCTGTGTTCGCTGGCGAGTATGCAGCGCCAGCCTCAGCTGTTGGAAGCTTTCCCAGCACAGCAGCAGGAGACAGAACGCCCACGGCCAAAACACCACGACGAGCGAATGCGGATGCGAGCGCCCGACATAGTACGCACCAACCCCACACCCGAAAATGGCGCCGTAGACCATCATCGCCGGGGACGCCGGCGATGTCGCCCAGCTGCGCGTCAGTAACAGAATGACCCCCGTAACGAGCGCCGCCATGAAAGTGGCGTAAATTAGTAAGTGGATTCCGGTCGCAGGCATCGCGATCAGGTAGAAACCATAGCGTGTGAAGATCTGCTGATACGATAGGACTAGCGCTGCCTGCGGCAGACGACCGCTCCGCAGGAGGGTAGTGAAAGAGAACGCACCGATCACTACGCCCAGTGCCGCTACACTCAGCAAGCCAATCTGCGCGGCGTGGCGGAGGACTGAGCGGCTATCGGCACTCCTCGCAAGCACGACCGCGGCTGCACACCCGACGAGCGCAGACACACCAAAGTCTAGATTGTTGACGGCGGCTAGCGCAGCAACCAGAAACAGCACGACTGTCTTCCGCCTCTCGGGAGCGACGACGCTTGCCGCTGTCAGCACCATCACGAACGCCGGCAACACGAATCGGATTGGAGCGATTGCGTAATAGTTGAAGAGGTTTGCCGGCAGGTCATGGCGCTCCAAGGCCGAGTACACCGCCATCCCAACCAGCCCCGCATAGAGCAGAAGCGCAGACCAGGGGTTTCCAGTCACTATTTTGAAAGTCCAATAGCAGCATAACAGACCTGCTCCGGACAGAATCGTCATGGCTAGGCTGAATGTAGTCGTCGAGATTCCCGTGGCCGAGAACACTGGCAGCATGAGGTAGGGCAGCAGCAAGCTGTACTGGGGATAGAAATCGCCTAACGGTGAGCGTCCGTTTAACACCGCTGCAAACTCACCAAGTGTGTACGGCAGATGAACCACGACGGTATAGGGGCCCATTTCAACGCTGTTGGAGGTCAGAACCGACGGCAGCAGAGCGATTGCAGTCAGCACGATCGCGCCACAGAGGGCGGTGGCCCGTAGGATGCGTGGTTCGCGGGCGAGAAAAGCGCCGACGGACGACCGCATCGTGCGCGTCCACCCAGCAGCCACCGAGGCGGCGGATAGAATGATCACGATGCCCGCTAGAGATAGGGTCCACGCCAGGAAGAAGGGCGTGAAGTACGCGTAGACCGAACTGATCTGCGTGACCCACATTCGGACGGCAAAGACCACTAAGCCAATTTGAGCGAGCCCGGCGATCGATTGTAGCGCGATCACAACTCCCGGGCGGCGTTGCAGCCTGGAGCCGAGCCCTCTGATCCCCAGCGCACTAGCGAGTAGGACAGCCGGAACAATGCTTATGGCAAGGACGTACGCGGTCTGTTCCACGGGTTCAGGGGCCAGTTCGCGCCGCGCTTCCGGCACGAAGAGGCCGGCAGCCGTGGTAAGCTTCGCGGGCGCAACAGCGGGCGCCAGGCGCGTTGCGACGTAGTACAGGCACAGAGCTGCCGGGATAGTCGCCACCCAACCCGCAACCAGCCAACTCACTGGGCGGGCGACGGACGCAGCGGGCAGAATCCGCGATGCCACTCTGCCTTTCTTCTGCTCCTTCAGCAGCTCTCTTGGGTGATGTCTTCCGACAGCCTGCCCACTGCTGGTATTCCGCTGCTTCCGCTTTCGTTCCATTGCTGCGCGATTCGCGGGTTTCAGTCTGTGGGTGCGGTCCGTGCGTCGTGATTGCGGAATGCGTCGAGTTGCGCAAGTTCAGAGGGCAGCTTTTTTTCTGCGCGGTACCCGTACCATACCTGGGTCTTTCGCAACAACCTCACAACGACACCGTCCAGCATACATCGAGGCTGCCGCGACGTGGCCGGCCTGAAGCGCCGGCGCAACTCATGCTCGCCGTGCCTTGAACCGCTACATCGCGGGTGAGCGCGCCGCCGGGAGAGCTCGCATGCTTGACACAAGCGCTGACAAGGTCATATACGCGGCTTAGCCTGCAATGGACTTCGGTTGAGAGTGGAGGGCAAGCTGTCGCGGCAGGCGCGCAAGAGATCTCGATGAAGGCAGTGATCCTCTGCGGAGGCCAGGGCACTCGGATACGGGATGTCAATGAAGTGCTCCCGAAGCCGATGCTACCGATCGGCGGGAAGCCCGTGGTGTGGCACATCATGAAGGGCTATGCGACGTACGGCATCAAGGACTTCGTCCTTTGTCTGGGATACAAAGGCTGGTTGATCAAAGAGTTCTTTCTCAACTATCGCGCCATGACGGCCGACGTCACCGTCCACCTCGGGCAGCATGCCGCTGTGCAGGTGGACGATGGGCAGATCGAAGAAGACTGGCAGGTGACGCTCGCCGAGACGGGCGAGTCCACGCAGACCGGCGCGCGTGTTGCGGCGATCCGCCGTTATGTCGACAAGGACGACATGTTCTGCCTGACCTATGGTGACGGCGTATCGGATGTGAACGTCGCGGAGCTGATCCAGTTCCACAACGCACACGGCAAGGTCGCCACCGTCACCGCCGTGCGTCCGCAAGGTCGCTTCGGCGAGATCCGCACCAACGAGGGAGCCGTGTGGGAGTTCAACGAAAAGCCGCAGGCTGCCGCGGGACTCATCAATGGGGGGTTCTTCGTGTTGGACGCGCGTCGCATCTGGGACTATGTGGACACCGATCCGGAGTGTGCGTTCGAGCGGGAACCGTTGCAGCGGCTCGCCAGTGACGGACAGCTAATGGCGTTCGAGCATCGTGGCTTCTGGCAGCCTATGGATACGCTGCGTGAGTACACGCTGCTCAACGACCTGTGGGCGGGCGGGGCGGCTCCCTGGAAGACGTGGTCTACGCGCCGCTCCTGAGCATGTAGATGCTGAGCCTCGGCGACATCCGCGCGGCGTACAGCGGTCGGCGGGTTCTGGTGACCGGCCACACCGGCTTCAAAGGATCGTGGCTGGTTCTGTGGCTCAGCGAGCTCGGAGCCAGCGTCACTGGCTACGCACTGGCACCACTCACCGAGCCGGCTGTGTTTGACGACATCGGCATTGCAGAGCGCTGTCGCCACGTCATCGGCGACGTGCGTGATGGTGATCACCTCTCCCGCATTATCGGCGAGACGAACCCGGATGTCGTGTTCCACCTCGCTGCGCAGTCCCTGGTGCGGGCGAGTTACGAGCAGCCGCTGGAGACTCTGTCGACGAACGTGATGGGTACCGCACAGGTGTTGGAGGCGGTGCGGCAGCACCAGCGGGCTTGCGCGGTGGTCGTGGTGACCAGCGACAAATGTTACGAGAACCGCGAATGGGTGTACGGGTATCGCGAGTCCGATCCGATGGGCGGGCACGACGTCTACTCGATGAGCAAGGGGGCCACCGAGCTGCTGGTGAACAGTTATCGGCGTAGTTTCTTTGAGCCAGACCGATTGTCCGAGCACGGGGTCGCGCTCGCCTCGGCGCGCGCCGGCAATGTCATCGGCGGGGGGGATTGGGCCAAAGATCGTCTGGTACCCGATGTGATGCGTGCCCTCTGCGTCGGCCGACGTGCTGCGATTCGCAATGCGCGCTCCGTGCGTCCCTGGCAGCACGTGCTCGAACCTTTGTCCGGGTACTTGGTCCTCGGCGCCCGGTTGTCAGGTGCGGCGGCGCACGATCCCGCGCCCTTCTGCACGGCGTGGAACTTCGGACCTGCAATCGAGAACACGCAGCCCGTGGCGCAACTGGTCGATGCGCTGATCGAGGCGTGGGGTGAGGGTGGCTGGGAGGACGCCTCGGAGTCCGAAAGCCCACACGAAGCCGGCATGCTGCGCCTCGCCATCGAGAAGGCCTGCACGCAGCTAGGATGGACACCGCGCTGGGGCTTGCCGGAGACTGTGCAGCACACTGCCGCGTGGTATCGCGCCCATCACGATGGGCTGCGCGCTACCGCCTTGCGCGAGCTGACCTTGAAGCAGATTCGCGACTACTCGGCAGCGCAATTCGGCGGTTGACGTAACCCTGCTGGACCTACGATGGCGCACGCACCAAGCGCGCATTTGCCCAGTTGGCCCAGGCGTTGGCGACCCCGTCAGTCCCGGGCGTGACTGCCAGCGTCAATGTGCGGACGCCTGAAACGTCGACCTCGACAGGCAGTGGCGGCGACCCGCCTCTCATCATTGGGCTGGTAAACTTGGTGACTCCGTCGACCTGCACCGAGAACACGGCACTGCCGCGTTGTCCCGTCGCCGCGTCGATGCCCACATCGGCAGTGAACGTCCGGTACGCGCCTCCTAGATCATAGGTCACGAGTGATGGTGCGTGCGTCCCGATACCGCGTGGGTACGGGTGCGCGCCAATCCGAATGGGCCCGCCCGCCTGATTGCGATCGAAGCGCAGCCAGCCGGCGTTTTGCGCTGTCGACTGCGGAGGTAAGATGCTGAGCGGCACTTCTGCTTGGTCCCTGGGCGGGGGCGGCCATGCATTGCCGTTCTCCCACTCAAGGATCTGTGCGTGATCGATGTAGGTGCGTTCGCGGTAGTGCTGATGCACCCACGATGCGAGCTGCGGCCATTTCTGCACTGTCTCGCCAGCACGCCCGTAGCGGCGGTAGTCGAGTTGCACGATGAACCGAGGCGGGGTGGCCCGTAGCTGCTCCAACTGCGAGTCTGCGGCGGAAGCCGAGTGCAGGTGGGCGAGGCCACCGCCAAGCGTGTCGCCCGATGCGGGGCGCCGCTGCGTGAGAAAGTAGAACTCCGGCGCCTCGCTGTGTACGTAGAGAAGATCGTCCGGCTGCGAGTGCGTGCGAATGTAGTCGACGAGCGGAGCAAGGGTTCCCGAGCGCCGGTGCAAGGCCAGATAGTAGTCACGGTCGATGAGTGCGACGAGATCGCGCCATCCTTTGAATAGGTTTGCCACCGAGATCCCCAAGGGCACCAGGAGCAGGGCGCAGTAGGCGCCAGCGAGAATGAGACGCCGACGCGCGCCATACTGCGCGATGAGGCGCCAGGGTTCGGCGATGAGCACGCCGATCAAGAGACACTGCAGCGGCAGTCCCTGGATGAGGTAGTGGGCCTTGTGCTGGCCGGCAGAGAGCGCCACGAACAACGCCAGCCAGCCAAGGGTGAGCAGCACACGTAGCTCGCGACCTGCTACGGCCGGGGCTCGAACGATCGCGGAGAACACGCCGTAGCCGAACGCCGCCGCGAAGATCGCAGCCAGCGGAATGCTGGCGGCGAGCATCCGCATTTCGGTTTGGTACGATCCTCCCATTCCCGAGTACTGGATCAGCAAGTCGATGGTGTAGAATCGCCACTCGGCGAAGTGACCGATGGCAGCATAGTAGAGGGGAACGGTAGCCATGACCGCCAGCGTCGTCACACTCAAAGCTGCCGTGAGCACGATCGCCCGCACCAGCGACAGGTGCTTGCTCCAGACGCCCCACACGGCTGCAGCCGCTGCAGGGGCCAGCAACACCGGCACGTTCTGCTTGTACCACGCCGCCATCGCGAGCGCGGCGCCGGCGACAACCGCGAATGACACGCGCTGATGCTTCAGGCTCATGCAGAACATGAGCACGAAGAGCGCCAGCCACGGAGCTTGGAAGTGTTCCAGACTGCTGAATGCAAAGAACGGCTCGCCTTGCACTCCCCCCGGGATCGCGTTGCTACCCAGCAAAACGTACAGGAGCGCGGCCCAGAAGCCTGGCCAAGGGGTCTCGAGGAGGAGACAGCTCGTAATGAGCAAGAGCACCGCAGTTGCTGCAATCGCGATGCTTGTGAACACATGAATGACCGTGATTGCGTGCTGCGGACTCACCGTGATTGCCAGCCAGTAGGTCATGGGCCCTCCTGGCGGCTTCATGTCAAAGGTGTGCGTATGGACGTGGGCGCCCGGTAGCTCAAGTCTGGCACCGAAGCTGTAGTAGATGGCCTCGTCAATGAAGAGGATGCGGTCGTTCCATGTCGGGAAGCGCAGAGCGAGAGTTGCGGCGACGATGACGAGGGCGAGACCCGATGTCCGCACCGTGATGCCGAAGACCATGGCGCTGTGACGATCTGCCAGCGCTTGTGCTCGCGGCTGCTCCAGCGAAGTGGAGCTGCGTGGTTCGCGGGGCACGTTCTTCTGAGACGGGATTGATGAGGCGCTGCGTGGTCGAGCTTTCGTCATTATCGCCCTGTTGTCGATCGACGGGGACTTGACGACGCAACGTCACCTCGGCGTCTATGGTCGAGCATCGCACTGACGACCGAAGCGGCGCCGGTTACCAAGATGCGCTTCTTGTTCATGGAGGCTCGATCGTCAAGCCTCGTAGCACGGAACGAGCGCCATGCTCAAGCCGCAATCTCGGCACCGAATCCGTGCACTCGTCGACTGCCCGGTGACATTTGTCTTGACAAAATCTCACCAGCCGGGGCATCTTCGTGTGGACCCATTTCCGTCGACCAACGCTGCGCGGACGGCGGCGGGTGGGGGCGGACGTTCGGAAAGATCTTTTTTGATGACAGGGACTTACCCACGCCCACGCGGCAGCTGCGGAAGCCCGCGCGCCGCCGTTTGGTGGTGGCTCGGGCTGTTGGTTGCGTTGGCTGCGCTCGCCGTTCCCTCGGCACCGGCGCAGGCTGCCACGATCAACGTCAACAGCTTCGACGGTGCGGTTGCCGACGACGGCTTCTGCACGCTGCGTGAAGCGATCGCTGCGGCCAACAACGACGTCTCGCTCCGTCTGAAGGCGGGAGAATGCCCGGCGGGAAACGGCGCCGACGTCATCAACCTGCCAGCCGGGACCTACAAGCTCACTGACGTGGACAACACTGCGTTCGGCAAGACGGGTTTGCCGATCATCACCAGCACAATCACCGTCAATGGTGCGGGCGCGACAGTTACCCGCGATGCTGGGGCACCGGAGTTCCGTCTGTTGCTCGTTTCCGCGGTGGGTACGCTGACGCTCAACGGCGTGACGCTGACGAACGGTGTCGCGAAGTCGGGGGCAACAGACCCAGCGGGTTCCGGTGGCGCGATTGTCAACGGTGGCACGCTCATGCTCGTGGACACGGTCGTCACAGATAACTCGGCAGCGTTTGGCGGCGGCTTGGCGAACCGTGGCGCGCTGACTCTGAGTAAGTGCACCGTCACCGCCAACAGCGCGACAGCCGATGGCGGCGGCATTCTTGCCAGTCTCGGTTCGACCAGCGTCACGGGCAGCTATCTTTCTGCGAACCAAGCCACTGGTATGGGCGGCGGCATCCGCAACGCCGCCGGGAGCACGCTCACGGTCACTCGTTCCGCGTTTGCGGCCAACAAGGCAGGATCGGGTGGGGCTATCGATAACAATGGTGCACTTACGGTCAGCGCCAACACGTTCAACGCGAATAGTGCGACGGGCCTGGGCGGAGCCATCAAGAGCGGTCCGCCGCCGACACCGTCTCCGGTTCCAGCGGTGACGATCGACAACAACTGCATTACAGGAAACAAGGCGACGGGTGGCGGCGGCGCGGGCGTGGCAAACAGTGCGACGACTGGCACAGCGCTCAACGCCATGAACAACTGGTGGGGGGCGGCAAACGGTCCGAGCGGATCGGGGCCCGGCTCTGGGGACGGGGTGAGCACCAATGTGAATGCCACCCCATTCCTGACCGCGGCCCCGCCGAACTGTGCAGCACCGGTGCGCATCGCAGGTGACCTGCACGTCACCTACGACGTTGCCGGCGATCCCAACACCACCGGGAGCGGCAGCGGCCCCGCACGCTGCACGGAGATGCGGAATGTCCGCCTCATCGATCCCGTTCTGGGTGCCGGCCTGCCACCATTGACCGATCCGACCGACTACGGGCTCAACCTGGCGCTCGTCGATGCGCCGGCAGACTTCCCTTCGTGCAAGGTGTCAGTACGGCATCGGGATGCGCCGAGTGCGGACACCAGCACGAGCGTAGGGGACGCCGCTTGGGCTATCAGTTTGTACAAAGCCGCCGGGCCCGGGCGAACCGGGGCGATCATGACATGCACTGACCAGGTGACGCCTTGCTCAAAAGATTCTGACTGTCCAGGCGGTGGCATCTGCGAAGAATGGCCTGGCATCTGCTCTGCCCCACACAGCGCCCACCGCTGCGGCCTGGATTCCGATTGTCCGCAGCCCGGCACGTGTGACAAGACCGAATTCGACCCGGCTACCGATTCGCCGTTCCACTCGGTGCTCGCGGGCGACATCGAGTCATTCACCCTTGCGCTGCTGAGCCAATGTGCCAACGGTGGGTGTCCATCGAAGACCGATCCCTCGACTGATGTTGGGCCACCGGTGGATGGTCCGCCGCTGTCTACGTGTCCACCTGCAGGCGTGCCGGCTGTGCCCGATACTGAGTGGATCCGTGCGGCCCTTCCGGTTGCCGGGCCGAGCCCGTACGATCAGGGCGCTCTGTTTCACACGGTCGACAGAGACATGTGCACCGCGCCGATCACCACCTGCAGCGCCAGCTGTAGCAGCGGAGACGGTACGCTTGACGATCTGCCGCTGACTCAACCGTCCTGCACCAACAGCGTCTCGCTCACTGGCCGACTGTGTCTGCACGGTTCGTTCAGCAAGCAGGGCTTTGATGCGAACTGCCAGACTGTGTGGAGCGGAAACGGCGAGGTGTTCTTCGAGGTGGTTGGCGGCCGCGATGGTGACGACATCGACGACTGCGACGACAATTGTCCGCAAATGCCCAACCCTGGGCAGGAGGACAGCGACGGCGACTTGTCGGGTGACGTTTGCGATACCTGCACTGACACCGACGGCGACGGCTTTGGTAACCCTGGGTTCCCGGCCAACACGTGCCCGGAGGACAACTGCCCACACATCTACAACGTCGACCAAGCCGATGCTGACGGCGACGCTGTCGGGGATGCCTGCGATACTTGCACCGACACGGATGGCGACGGCTTCGGAAATTCGGGGTTCGCAGCCAACACCTGCCCGCTCGACAACTGTCCGAACGTGGCGAATGCTGACCAGAAGGACACCGATCATGACGGGGTGGGCGATGTCTGCGACCCCTGCACCGACACGGACGGCGACGGCTTCGGTGATGTCGGGTTCACGGCCAACACGTGCCCGCTCGACACCTGTCCGAACGTGGCCAATCCGCAGCAGACGGACACCGACGGTGATGGTCTGGGCGACGCCTGCGATAACTGCCCGACGGTTGCAAATGCCAATCAGGTCGACACTGATCACGACCTCATCGGCGATGCCTGCGACCCTTGCACGGACACCGATGGCGACGGCCTTGGCAATCCAGGATTCACAGCAAACACGTGCGCGACGGACAATTGTCCGGGCGTGCCCAATCCGCAACAGCAAGATACCGACGGTGATGGCGTGGGTGATGCCTGCGACAATTGCCCAGCCGTGGCCAATCCGGCGCAGACCGACACGGATGGTGACGGCGTCGGCGATGCGTGCGACACGTGTGTCAACGTCGCCAATGCGGATCAGGTGGACACGGATCAAGACGGCATCGGCGACGCGTGCGACAACTGCCCGGCGATCGGCAATCACGATCAGGCTGACGGTGACCACGACGGTGTCGGTGATGCTTGTGACAACTGTCCGGCGGCCGCCAATCACGACCAATCCGACAGCGACGGCGACGGGATCGGCAACGCCTGCGACAACTGTTCGGACACGTCGAACGGCGGACAAAGCGACAACGATGGCGACGGCGTCGGCAACGCGTGCGACAACTGCCCTGCAGTGGCCAATGCCGATCAGGCCGACGGTGACGGCGATGGCGTCGGCAATGCGTGCGACAATTGCGCCGCAAAGCCGAATCCGGGACAGGCGGATTTGGACGGCGACGGCGTCGGTGACGCGTGCGACAACTGCCCGGCGACCGCGAATCTCAATCAGGCTGATGGCGACGCTGACGGCATGGGTGACGCCTGCGATACCTGCACCGACACCGACGGAGACGGCGTAGGAAACCCGGGCTTTCCCGGAAATAACTGCGGCGTCGACAATTGCCCGGCCGTGCAGAACGCCAGCCAAGTGGATACCGACGGCGAGGGCATCGGCGACGCCTGCGACAACTGCCCAGCGATAGCGAATCCGGATCAGGCGGACAGCGACGGTGACGGCGTGGGGAACGCGTGCGACAACTGCATGGCCGTGGCCAATGCCAATCAGACGGACACCGATCACGACGGCCTGGGCGACGCCTGTGACAATTGCGCGACCGTGAGCAACGTTACGCAAGCCGACAGCGACGGCGACGGCGTGGGCGATGCGTGCGACAACTGCGCCGCGCTGGCCAATCCCACTCAAGCCGATACCGATGGCGATGGGGTGGGAAGCGCCTGCGATAACTGCCCGGCCGTGGCGAATCCCGATCAGGCGGACAACGACGGCGACGGCCTCGGCGATGCGTGCGACAACTGCGTGACCGTAGGCAATGCGACGCAGACCGATACCGATGGCGATCACATCGGCGACGCGTGCGACCCGTGCACGGACTCTGACGGTGATGGCTTCGGCGACGTAGGATTCCCAGGCAACGTCTGTCCGCTCGACAACTGCCCGAAGACCCCCAACCCCTTCCAGGAAGACGCAGACGGCGACGGCAAAGGCGACGTGTGCGACAAGTGTCCGCTCGACGCCAATGACGATACCGATAGTGACGGACTATGCGCCAACGTCGACAACTGCCCGACCGTTGCCAACAAGGATCAGGCCGACACGAACGGCGACGGCATTGGTGACGCCTGCGACAGCCACTTTGCGGTTGGGGCTCTCACGCTCAGCAAGGCGACGCTCAAGGCGAATACGGCGACCAACGCGGCGCGCAACAACGGCACGATACAAATCAATGGTTCGGTCGATGCCAAGCCGCCCTACGGCGCGTTCGCAGATGATCTGGTTGCCAAGGGGCTCACGGTGAAAGTGCTCAACGGCGCCGGAGTCAACGAAACGCTGTCCTGGGCCGCCGGGCTGTGCTCCGCGAAGTCGGTACGTCTTGGTAAGAAAGTGACCTGTCAGGCCAAGCAAGGCCGCCTCGTGGTGCAACAGGCAACGTTTGCGCCGTTGAAAGTTACGGGCGTCTTCCTGGCGTCGATCAAGGCCAGCAAACGCGCGTTCGCGCCGCCGCTGCCGTCGCAGGCGGTGAACGTGATTCTGACCGCCGGAGGCATTGATTCGCGCGACGACGTTTCTACCTGCAAGCTCAGCGGGCGCAAACAGCAGAACCTGACTTGCCAATAGCGATCGGCTGGCACGCACCGGCCGAGTGCAGCGTGGTGTTGTTGCAACCAATCCAGATCCTCGCTACTGCGAGGGTGGCGACGGCCCGCGGTGCTGGAGCATCGCACCGGCCGTCATTCGTGATGCATGCAACCGGCTTCCGTGCCGCATAGTGCCAAGCGCCCCGCGCGCCGCGCCGCCGAGGCCCCGGCGCCGGCGGCGCCCTCTGCCGCAGCGCACCTTGTGCAATGGCTGCCACTGGTGCTCCTGGGGGGCGCCACGGCGCTGTTTGTTGTCCTCAAGCTCTACTCGGTCAACGTCGTCGTCGGCGACGAGCATCTGTACTTCAACATGGCGGTCCTGGTGAACAAGGGACTGGTCCCGCACCGCGACTTCTTCTACACCCACCCGCCGCTGCACCTGTACCTCGCGGTCGTTGCGTTCAAGTTGTTCGGATACAGTTTGGCATTGGGGAAAGCGCTGACGAACGGAGCCATGCTGATCGGCGCTCTCCTGGTGTTCACGCTTGGCCGCCGTACGCTCGGGGCAGCCGAGGGCGCGGTCGCCTGCGCGCTCCTTCTCCTGTCCTACGATCCGCTGCGGATCGCCTCGCACTTCACCGGCGGCAACGAAACCTTCGCGTTTGCAATGGTCGGGCTGTGGTTGGCGTACCTCGACCGGCCGCTGCTGGCGGGCGTCGTCTTTGGGCTGGGTGCGTTGGTGGCGGTGTACATTGCTCCGGGCGTGGCTGCCGTGGCGCTCCTGCTGTGGTGGCGATCACGCGGCGCTGCCGTGCGCTTCGTCGTGGCAGCGGCGGTTGTCGCGCTGTGCGGCAACCTGCTGCTGTATGCCGTCGCCGGCTGGGACTTTGTCTACCAGGTCTACCTGACGCAGTTCCAGAAGGGGAAAGAGGGCTCGCTCGTGGAGTACACCCTCTATCACCGCCTCGGCTCCATCATGTACGAGAACCGTATGCTGACGGCGGGCGCGGTAGCCGGGCTGGTGCTGCTGGCGTTGGACGTGCGTTCACGTCTGGCGCAGGCACCGGCGCGGCGGCGTCCGTGGCAGGATACGCGTGGTGAGGCACTCCTCCTCTTCGTCGCTTGGTTCGCGCTCTATTGGGCCTTTTACCTGTCGATCAAGCTGCAGCACGCGTACTACTTCCTCTTCATCATGCCGGTGTTCGCGTGGTTGTCGGCGTACGCGTACGTCGCGATCGGCCGCGGCATCCTGCGGGCCATTTGGCCGGCGGCAACGCGCACCGACCAACGCGCCACGCGCCGTCGCCCGGCGCAGGCGTTGGGTGCCGACCGTGTCAGTCCATTGATTCCCGCGGCGCTCGGTCTCGTCCTCACGATCGCGACGATCGGTGTCATCGACGTCCTCTACGTTCCCTTCGCACTGAAGCGCTACGGGACCGGAGTATCCCACTACACCTGGCAACCGCTGCGCCATCTTCCATCCATCGACGGTTGGGTCCGCGCAATTTTCTGGCAACCGCAGTACGAGGTGCGCCATCCGCCCTCCGGTATCGCCCGCTATCTGCAGCACGAATCGGAGCAGATCGTCGTGGCTGACCAGATCTACGCCGCGGTGCAGCAGCACAGCGCGCCGGACGAGGCGATTTTCGGCGAAGCTGGATTTGTCCCGCTCGTCTCGTCGGAGACCGGCCGGCGAGTGGCGGCGAACCTTGTCGACACCAGCTCCTATCGCATCACCTACGGGTTGTCGCGGATCGAGGATTGGATCGCGGCGATCGAAACGGACCACGTCCGTCTGTTGGTCGGCCGCGCGGGCATGATTCCGCTGCGCTACCCGCAGTTCCGGGAGTACACGCAGAAGAACTTCCGGACGGTGGCGCGGGTACGCGATCCTCACGAAGGGATGTTCGAGATCATGCGGCGCATCGAACCGTAGCGGCGCCCCGCGCCAGCGCAGCCTCGCTACTTGAGGCTACCCGATGCCTGCGGCGTATCCCGATCCCATTTCCAGCCGTCGATACCCAAACCGGCCTTGCGTGCATAGCCGGCCTTGTAGTGCTGCACGACCGTTTGCCCATCGACCAGGACAAACGTGGGGAGGCCGCTCACGCCATAGCCTTGGAAGGTCAACCGGTGTCGGTCGATCGCCACGGTGGACGGGAACGGCTCGGGGTAGGTCTTCAGAAACTCGCGCACCGTCTCCGGGTCCTCGTCGGTGATGGCAACGACCTCGATGTCACGCGCCTGGCTGAAGGCGAGAATTTCAGGAAGGGCGGCCTTGCAGATGGCGCACCACGTGGCCCAGAAGAAGAGCAGCCGCGGCTTGCCGTCGGCGAGCCGCTTGGGGCCCGTGAGCAGATCGACGGTGATCGGCGGCGCCGCACTGCCGACCTTCGGCGGACCCGGCAGCTGCGGCATTTCAACTGGGAACGGGCCCGGACGCAGCGTGGCCACGATCGGCTTCTCGTCACGCAAAATCTTGAGCCGCTCGGGTTTGCCGATCTCGCTGCGCATGGTCCACTCGCGCAGTTGATTGGGTTCCTCAAATTGGGCGTTCGGCGGCCCTAGAATGACATCGCCGACTTGCAGCTGCGCCGCTGCGGCGGGCGAATCGGGGTACACCGTCCGCACCATGACTGCGCCCGTGCTCGTGCCGTAGCGCTTGTGCTGCGCATCGGTGAGCGGCGCATAGGTGATTCCCATCCACGCCGGCATGACCGCTTCGACGAGCCGCTGCTCGTCGGCGATGGGCGGGAAGGGGGACGGTGCATCGAGGTCGGCTGCCGAAGCGACCGTCGGTTGGTCGGAGACGATGAGATCCTCGCAGTGTCCCAGCCGCTCGACGGCCTCGCGCTCAGCCGGTGTCGCGTGGGTTGCCAAATACTGCCGGCCGGCGATGCTGGTCAACACCGAGCGCATGCGTAGCACCGTGCCGAGGCGCACCTCGATCCGGTAGCTCGCCGCCCCTGCTTCCTCCGCCTTCTGCCTGAGCGCGAGCAAGCGCTGGTAGCGTTCGGTATCGGCCTTCGTAAACGGGAGCAACTCGGCGAGCAACGCGGCGGCAGTGGCGCGCCGCGCATCGCTGTCGAGTTGATTGAGGCTGGCGGGATCCAGACGCGTCCGCCACTCGGGGTGGGCGTCGACGAACTGCTTGAGGTTCTCGACCTTGAGCGCTTCGAGGGCTGCCTTCCAGCGGTCGGCGTAGGTGCTGAGCTGCTTACTCAAGTCGGGGAGCATGCGCGACTGCGCATCCAACTCGGCCAGCGAGCGTGCGCTGAAGGAGCCAAAGGCCAGGCCGATGCGGTCGAGCAAGCGGATGTCCGGCTCCCACGCCGCGCGCTTCTGCCACGCCTCATCGAGCCGAGCATCCGTGAACTGTGTGGGGTCCTGTCCGGCCTCGGCGGCTTTCTTGCGGAGCAGCTGATCGAGGAAGAAGTCCGAGCTCGTGTGCGGCACGTCGGGAGTGCTGTCGGTCACCAAGACGCGGCGGTTGGCTTCCGGAAAGCGGCCGAGTGGTGCGAGCGCCTGCATGAAGGTGAAGGAGTGCCCGACCCCATCCTTGCCGCGGTTCTCCGGATAGCAGCCGTACGCCGGCCGGTCCGCGGTGGAGGCGAAATAGCCGCAGACGTTGCCGGCTGGCAGCGCTTCGTCAGGGGCCTTGAAGATGGCGTTGGCGAAGGAGCCGGTGAAGCATTGCGACATCAGCATCACGACCCGTACATGCGGGTCGATCTGCGCGAACAGCCCGCGCAGATCCGTCACGCTGAGCTCTTCGCCCCACAGAACGATCGAGTTGTTCGCGAGATCCTTATCGTTCTTGTGTCCGTGGTCGGTGACGTAGAAGAGCAACGTGTCGCCGCGGCGCAGGCGTGTTCCGTGCTGCTGGAACCAGGCACGCAACGCCTCCTTGGTCGCCGGGTGCAGGGCGACGCCGTCGACAGCGGAGTTGGCGTACACGATCGGTGGCCGCAGTGGCGTGCTCCGCGGAATCAGCCAGAGCTCGCTCTCCGTGGCGCTTTCGCGGGTGGCGAGGTCGGCGGCAGGGTCGGCGCCGTCGCCGCTGAAGATGACGATGTCATCAGGGCGGATACCGTCATTTTCGAGCAACTCCAGCATGCCTTTTACGTGCTGCAGGTGCGACTGGTAGTTGATTTCCGGCTTGCCGCCGCCGTTGAGCAGGAGCGCATGCACGTGCCCGGTGCGCGGGATGACCGCATCGACGGCCTTGATCGGGTAGCGGGCTACGGGCGACGCGCACCCTGCGAGCAGCAGAGCGCCGACCAACAGCACAACGGAATGCCTGTGCGTGGTGCGAGCAAACAGGGTCAGCATGGAGCTAGACGGAGCCTAGCACAGCGACGGAGGCAAAGTCTCCACCTGACTACTGCACCGGCGCCGCATCGAAGAGCGCGTCGCTCGTAACCGCCAGATCGTTCGCGTCAATGATGCCGTTCCCATCAGCGTCAGCGCCACCGCATGGGGCCGGATCGCCAGTCTCGATCAACGTGACGAGTAGGGGCAGGTCGGCCGCACTGATCTCGCCGTCGCAGTTTGCATCGCCTGCGACCGTCGCAAAGGTTGGCGTGGGAGTCGGTGTGACGGTGGGTGTCAGCGTCGGCGGCGTCGTCGGAGTTCGCGTGGGTGTCGGTGTGCCGGTTGATGATGGCGTCGGGCTGGGTACCGCCGTTTCGGTTGGGGTACTGGTGGGCGTGGTGGATGGTGTTGGTGTGAACGTTGAGGTTGTGGTGGACGTCGCAGTAGCGGTGGCCGTGTTGGTCGCCACCGGCGTTGCCGTTCGTGTTGTGGTTGGTGTCGGGGGCGCGGTGTTCGTGGGCGTCACCGTCGGCACACCGGTGGCTGTACGCGTTGGCGTGCGGCTCGATGTCGGAGTCGCCGACACAGTGGGCGTCGCGGTGGTGGTGCGCGTTTCGCTCGGTGCCACCGTTGCGGTCCGGGTCGCAGTCGGGCTGGGTGTCGCCGAGCTGGTCGCCGTGTGACTGGCCGTCGCCGTTGGCGAGGCTGTCACGGTGGGGCTGGGTGACGCGGTCTCGGTAGGCGACGGCGTCGGGCTCCGTGTCACTGTGCGCGACGGAGTCGGCGTCGGCGTGGGCGTCTCGGTAACTGTGAGCGTCGGGGTCGGCGTGCGGCTCGGTGTCTGGGTTGTAGTCGGCGATGCTGTCTGAGTGGCGGAGGGTGTGGACGTTCGTGTCGGCGTCGGCGTGCTAGAAGGGGCGTTGAGAGTGGGTGAGGCAGTTCGCGTGGCTGTCGAGGTCGGCGTGATCGACGGCGTCAGCGTGGGTACGCCACCGACGGCGATCTTGAAGACGAGTACTGCGGCCTGGTCGCCGCTGGTGCTGGCGTTGAGATTGACGCTGTTGCCCGCGCCCCAAAAAGTGTAGTAGCCGGCTGCTTGTGGTGCCTTCCACTTGAATGTCCACATTGCCTGGTTGGTGATGGCGTTGTTCATTTTGGGCGCCATGTGGGTCAGCTCGCCATCCAACAGCTTCTCACCCTGTCCAGCGACGGTCATAAAGGTCCCGCCCTCGGTGGCCACGTCGAAACCTGCAGCCACTTGGTGGGAAGAGGTTGACTGCACCTTGAACTGGTAGGTCTCTGTCGCCCCGGCGGCGACGGCCTGGTTGCCCGTGAAGCTGACAATCGGCGCATCTCCACTGATATGACAGGTGTTGCAGATCACTTGGCTGCGCCCAGAATATCCGCTGATGCCGGCGGAATACGCCCATAGAGGACGTGAAGCGGTGAGCAGCGGCAACACCGCCAGGGCGGTCAGGAGGCGTCGTGCTACGGCTCGATTCATTGTGGAGGCCGGGACAGTGTCGGAACTCGTTGCCGTGGTCAACACGCGACGGCCGCGTCTAGTTCCCAACGGCGCGAAAACGTGTCTCATCGACCCGATAGGTCGCACAAATGCGCGCCACTGCCCGCGTGAGAGACGCGAAGCGCTCCGCATCGAGAATGCCCGAGGCGATGAAGTCTGCGTCGAACCACGTGCTGCGGAGGAAAAACTCGACCGGAGCGGCCACCGCGCTGAAGGTAAGGTACTGGTACTCGGAAAGATAGCGGATAAGCATCCGCCAGAGTTGCGCGGGAGCATACAGTCCGTGCAGTGTGCGGATGTTGTGGCGGATGTATGTTTCGCGTTCAGCGAGATCGAGGAAGCGGCATGCCAGAAGGTTGGCCTGGTAGTCGGGCATGCGCGTGAGGAGTATGCGCGTCAGGGCGGTGCCTGGCGTGCCCGCCGTTGCGAGGGTCTGCAGGTCTGGCTGCGTGCGGGCACGGATGGCGAGCGGCGCGGCAGCGACCACCGCGTCGAGCTCGTCCGCGAGCGCGGCGACCAACTCCGCTGCTTGTAGTGCTTGCGGCACCCAGCCGGCATCGACCGCGATATGCGTCCATTCGTGCACCGTACGTGCACCGAGCATGGCGCGCGCGTAGGGCAGGGCGGGGCTCTGCAGCCGTTCCATGTTCGCCTCGTGCAGATTGTACGCGATCAGCCGGCGCTCGCGGTGGAGATAGCTGTACCCGGTCTGCTCGGTATTCGGCGCGGGCGCGGGCAGGACCTCCGGATCGACCAGCGTGGCGAGGAATGCCCGCGTGTGCCGGGCGATCACCGCCAAGTCGGCATGGATGTCCTCAACGGCTGCACCGCTCGCGTCGCGCAAATCACTGCGGATGGCGCCCAGACGAGTCGGTGTATCAGGGTCCCACAGAATGCGACCGCCGCGCCCGGTGACGAGAAGTGGTGGCGCGTCGGCGGCGAGCCAATCACAGAAACCGGTGACCGCGGTGATCGCCGGTTTCCGCCACGCCGCGTGAAACGCCGTGATTGTCTGCCGGGCCACCGCACTCCATGCCTGCACCAACGCCGGCGGGTGCTGCTCCAAGTGACGTGGGACGAATAAGCTCGATCCCGGGATCGGCCGCGCGATGCTGGTTGCAGGCGGCGGCCTCAGTGCTTCGTGGTAGAGCTGTCGCAGCCACGGCAGGGCGGCGGCGATTGCCTGAAACCCGCCCGCATCAGGCCGCTGCGTGCGTGCTGCAGCGGCGGCAAACGCCGCACATTCCTCATCGCTAAGCTCGAGCCAGTACGCGGCGGTGTGCAGCGCTGCGCCGGCGATCTCTCCTGACTGCGCCATGCGATCGCCGTGGACAAAGAGGAAGGCGGCAAACTCCGGGTGCGAGACGGCAGGATCGAAATCGCTTTCGTAGAGCATCCAGGCGCTGGTGTTGAGCAGCTGGACATACGGTCTGACGGCGAGCGGCTCGCGCGCCAGCCCGACGTGCCGCAACCGCGGCGGTGCCCAGTCACGTGCGCGCGCCGCGAGAGCGGCCGTCCGCGTCCAGTACAGCGCGAACGCTGCATTGAACAACGCGACGCGGTCGTCGCCCCACGCGCATCGCGCCCGCAACGCCCCTGCAAACTCCGGGCGCATCCCGCCGGGCGTGAGCTCCTCGATTGGAACGAGGAGCAGCCGCTCGTCGTGGAAGTAGTAGTCCGCCAGCCTCATGCGGCAGGAGCTAGTCTAGCTGCCTGTCAGACTTGGCAGCCCGGAGCGACCAACGGGAGCGGGCCATAGAAATGACGCCGGCCGCAGGCCGCCGCAGGCCCTAGACGAAGCCGAGGTCGAAGTTTGGCGCTGTCCAGAAGGTTGCTGGGTCGCCGCTGTCAGGCGTCAGCACGCTCGACACGATCGTGCCCTGCGGCATGTTCAACCAATTCTTCAACAGCGTGCCGTAGACGTCGCGAAAGTCCGTCGATCGGAACGGGTCTCCGGCAGCCTGTGAATAGGGCGTGTTGCCGTCTTCGTTGTCGGGATTCAGGACGGCCTGGTCGGCGATGTTGGGATGGTTGCCGTAGACGCCGCCGTTCACGGCACCGCCGATGACGAACATCGGTCCCTGCGAGCCGTGGTCGGTGCCGTTGTCGTTCTGCACGATGCGGCGCGAGAACTCGCTCCACGTGACGATGCATACCTTGTTGGCGACGCCCATGTCGACGCAGTCTTCATAGAACAGCTCGAGCGCATTGCCGACCTCGTTGTGGAGGCTGTATTGCTGGTCGTCGCTTGCGCCCGCGCCTTGGTCGGAGTGCGTGTCATATCCGCCGTTGCGCAGCTCGAAGAAACGCGCGTTCACGTTCGGCACACCACGGTTTGCGCCGTAGATGATCTTGGCGACTTCGCGGATGTCGCGCGCGAAGCTGGTGCCGAGGTCGGAGTACCGCTGATTGAAGCTGCCTCGGTCAGTCCGGTACTGGTCGCTCAGTGGTGGATAGCTGCTGGTGGCCGTGAGTGTGGCGTTGCCCGCAGCTCCCACGTACTGCAGCGTCGGCTGGAGGTTGGCGAACGCCGCTGCCGACAGCGCCTGAAAGGCCGCACTCTTGGCGGGAATGTCCGAGTCGTCGTACTCGTCGTAGGGGAACTTGAAGTTACCCACGCGCCGCACCGCGAGCACGCTGGTGGCGCTCTGGATGAACTCGCCGGCGATTTCGTCGGTGATGTTAACGCCGGGAATGTCGGTGCCGCCGTAGTTCGCCGCCAAGTAGCGTCCCACCCATCCCGTCCCGGTGCCGAGCGGGATACCGGTCTGCCAGCTGTGACGGGACTCATCGTGGGACAGGCTGTAGTTGGGATAGCCGCAGCCCTGGATCACGGCGAGCTTGCCGGAATCGTAGAGCGTCTTGAATCCAGTGAACCCGGGATGCAGCGCTAGTGGAGTCCCCGTGTTCGGATCGTTGCCGATGGCGGTGGCGGCCAACTGGGCGGCTGACAGCTGGAGGCCTCCGGTCCCGGTCGTGCGCGCTATCTGGTACGCCCCGCGCAAGTTGCCGGAGCTCCCATTTTCGATGGGTGTCACGGTGTTCAGACCGTCGTTGCCGCCATCGAGGAACACAACAATGAAGTATCGATCCCCGATTGTCTGCGCGAGCGCTTGCTGCACCCAGGGATTGCGGAACAGGCTCGGACCGAGGAAGCTGCCGGCTGCTACCAGGCCAGTACGTTTGATGAACTGTCGTCGGGAGATCGCCATCGGGGCCTCCTAGTGAAGTTGGTACGCTGGCGACTGCAGCACCAGCCCAAACAATCCGTTGAGCTTCAGGTTGCGGAAATTGTCGTCGCCGAGGTTGACGCTTGCGCTTGGGTTTCCGTCCGTGAGGTACGTGATGAGCGCGCTCCGCTAGGTTGCGGTGAACTGGTCGTCGACTCCAAGAAGGGTGGTGACGGTGTCGACGATGGCGCCGGGGTCGGTCAGAGTGAGATCGATGAGCTTCTCAGGGCGAAAGGCTGTGACACCCTTGCCGCGGGCGGCGATCACGTCTGTTGCGAACTGGTAGCGCGCCAGCAGCGTCGAGCTGCTCAGCCAGGAGGCTTCCCAATCCCACCCGAAGACGCTGGGCGGGGCGAGGAGGACCTGGCCCATATTCTCCAAGTAGGTCTGCGCCATGGTGTCGTTGCTGAAGTTGATTTTCTGATCGGTGCCTTTCAGCTTCATCCCCAAGAGGCGCAGCGTCGTGACAACGTAGTCGGTCGGCCACTTCACCGACTTCTGCGTCGCGGCCGTGAAGGGTGCTGCGGCGGCGGTATCATAAAACGCGTCGTTGATGATGATCGCACGCACCAACGCACTGATGTCGAAGGCGGTATCGAACTGAGAATCGGCGATGAGCGTGTCCACGACCGCCGTAGTGGGTACGGCGTTTCCCAGGTAGGTGAACAGTTTCTTGACAATGTAACGCGCGACCGTGTTCGCTCCGTCGGAGTCCTTGTGCTCGAATATGATGTCGATGACCTGGTCGATCTCTGCCGCGCCCTCGCCGCCGGGTTGCGTGTAGTCGCGGCCGCCGCCGCCAAAGCCGCCGGTGGTCGTGTAGATCACCTTGGGCCCGCGGCTCGGGAAGTCGGCCGTGAAGTCGTGAGGGTCGGAATCGAACTGCGCGACCCCTTTCCGATCGTAATCCCAGCCGCTAAAGGCGCGGGCGATCTGGACGATGTCTTCCTGGGTGTAGTTGGGATTGCCGTTGGAATCCTTGACGCCCAGTGTAAACAGCTCCTGCAGCTCGCGGGCGTAGTTTTCGTTGGGTTGTCGCTTGCGGTTCTTGACGGTGTCCAGGTACTTCATCATGGCGGCGTCCCTATTGATCGCCTTGACGAGAGCCTTGAAGTCGCCTTTGCAAAACTGGCGCAGGAGTCGATTTTGGTTCGCCATCAGCTTTCGGTCGTCGACCTTGTCGTCGCTGGTGGCAAAATGATCGTGCCAGAAGAGCACCAGCTTTTCCTGCAGCGGCGCTTTCACCGTGATCATGTACTTGATCCAATTGTTGCGCACGGCGGAGGTGTCCTTGCCACCCGGCTTGAACTTGGCCGGCTTGAAGTTGAGGACGTAGCCCGCCGCCTTACCGCGGGTCGCGTAGCGGTTGAGCACCGTGTTCACCTTGTCGGCGCTGGCGCCGAAGCCGGTCCGGCGCAGCAGATGGCCCGCTTCGGCTGGCGACAGGCTTGCGTTGGCGTTGCTCCCCATCTCGTTTTCCTCCTGACTAGAACGTCCCCGGCACCCAACCCGTGTCCGGTGCCCCACTCTCAATCCAGAGCCGAATCACCTCGCGGAGTGATGAATGTATCTTTGGTTTCCCGCGCGGCATCGACACCCCGTACGATGCATCCGGCAGATCGCCGGTCACCTTGTGGTAGATGAAGCTGCTCTCGGCATCGCCGGTGGTGGCGTTGAGGATCGTCACGCGTTTCCACCCCGCCGTTGCCGCCGCGGTGTTGCTGGGCACGATGTCGATCAGCGCGCCGTACGCTGCACCGATCTCGAGGAGCAGGTCGCCACTTTTCGTCTGCGAGTCGTGGCAGCCGCTGAGCGCGCAGCTCTGGTTGAGGATCTGGTGTTGGATGCGGTCGAAGGTGCCGGTGAAGAGCGTCTGCGGATCACAGCCGCTGTCGGGCGAAGGTACGCACGTCAGCTTGATCGTGTCGGTGTCCGTGGAAACCTTCCCTGCAAGCGGCTTCGAGATCGTCTTGACCTTTATCGTCTTGCTGTTCGACTGGCACTTGTTCTTGCCCACCGGCCCCTTGATGGAGACATGAAAATGTGTGGCGACGGTGCACAGGTCGGTTTCGTCGGTCGGCGGTTGGATGCCGTTGTCGATGCGCGTCTGCAATGCCTGGAGCTCCGGGTCAAAGTTTTTGTCGCCGTTGTCGAGCGCGTGGTCGACAGTCAGGGACTCGACGCCGCTCAGGGTGCAACTGCTGAAGGCGGTGCTGTTGGCACAGACGGCGACGGGGATCTCGCACACGCCGTTGATGACGCCATCCGTGTCGCAGGCCGGGTCGCCGTCAGTGCACTTGACGTTGCGCGGCTTCTTGGCCGGGTCGTTGGCGCCGGCATCGAACACGGCCAGGCAATCGGTCGATGCCTTCCCGCCACCACCGACGACGCTCGCACGGGTCGCCGTTGCCGCGGTCGCTACTGCGACCACGCCTACACCAGCTTCCAAAAGAAGGCGCCAACTGAGTCCCATCACCATGCCACGTTGTCGGGGCATGGTACGGGCTGGGGTATGGGTCGTCAACTTGAAAGTGTGCCGTCGGGCGCATACGGGGCAAGTCCTACGGCTCGCGAATTTCTGGGAACTCGGTGATGCGCAGGTTGGTGCTGCCGTACGGAATGAGCTCGATGGACTCGAGCGGCTCGGCGGTAGGCACCGGGCTCTGGGGGAGTGGACCAGCCGAGTTGCGGTGCATGGTCCAGATCGGCACGCGGCGCGCCTGCGTGCTGAGGATGACCGGGGCCGCGGCCGGCGCAAACGGTACGCTGCCAACCGGTGCCTGCTGCACCGAAAACCTCGCATTGCGCGAAAGCCCGTAGTTCCAGGGAGTCGTCGGGTGGACCTCCCAATCAGCTTGCGGCGGTTGCCCGGTCACTACCCGAAACTCTTCGCCCATTCGCAAGGAGAAGACCAGTGGGCCACGGACGACGGCGATGGAGTCGTGATGACGGCGCTCCGAGCTGATCGGCATCGGCAAGTGCAGCACCATGGCGTCTCCGTCGTGCCACACGCGGTTGACGGTATGGAAGGTGCCGGCGCGGACCGCTGCCCCGTCTTCTGATCCGATCTGGATAGTCGCCTGTGCGGCCCACGCCGGAACACGCAGGAGCAACGGGAACCGCACCGGCGCGCGCGTGGCCACGGTGAAACGGATCTCCTCGCCGAATGGGTATGCCGTGTCCTCGGTGATTGTGACTTCGAGGCCACCGCCAACCCGCGCGCTCACACTGCATGGGCCATATGCGACGGCCGCGAGACCGCCACCAGGCGTCGCCATCCACAAGCTCTTCACCAGCTTCGGCCAGCCTTGATGAAAGTTGGCGGTGCAGCAACCGTAGTTGGGCTCGATGCCGTAGATGTTCGAGGTGTCGGTATTCGTCGTCCACTGCCGTTCGGCGACTGAGCACAGAACTTGGTTCGCCTGCTGGTCGTATTGATGCGCCCACATGTCGGGCGTGAACGCGGCTGGCAGTGCGTTGTAGGCAATCTTCTCCAGACGATCGCCACAGATGGGGTCGCCGAGGATCGCCAGCAACACTTCCAGTGAAAACATGTACTCGACGACCGCGCACAGCTCCGTGCCCTGTGACGGGTCGGGACCAGCCAGATGCTCATCGCCGCTGAACACGCCGGTGACCTGCCCGTGGTAGCGGTCGAGCATTTTGATCGTGCGGTCGACCGAGAGGCGATCCGCCTGCGCGCCCGACTGCCGCCACCAGACACCGCCGGTCTTCACCGCCATCGCGTTGTTCACAACATGTGTGGCCAGCGTGCACTGGTCGAGCCGCGTCTTCTCAGTGCAACGGAAATCCTCGAAGTGGCTGCGCCAGTCGAAACCCTGACGTGCGAGCTCAGCCGCGACGTCGAGCAGCCATGCGTCGCCGGTGCGGGTGTACAGCCAGTGAATGCTGAGCACGAGATCCGCCCAACGGTACTGCCCCCAATCGAAGAGCGGGCGCTCGGCGAGCGTGTCGCGCAGATACGCGCAGAAGCGCGTCATAACATCGATCACGCGCGCGTCCGCAGTGGCTTCGTAGTGCTGCGTCAGCACCTTCAGCACGATGGCGACCGGCCAGTGATCGTACGGTCTGAAGTACGGCGCCTGCACGGGCCCCAGCCAGCCTGAGGCGTCCTGCATCCGCAGAATCGACTCGATCCAACGACCCGCCATCTGCTTCAGCTGCGCATCGTCGAGGATGTGCGCGAGCGGCAGCAGCCCATCGAGATAGTAGGGGCCGCGTTCCCAGCCCTCGCTGTCACCGCCGAGCCACATGTTCTTCGGCCCGAGGTCGGGCCAGAACTCTTCGATATGTCCGGTAAGCCCATCAGCTTGGATACGACACTGATCGAGCAGCCACCCGCGCGGTGTGATGCTGCCGAGTGGCAGCGCCGTGAACGCGGTTGGTTGCAGAGGTGGACGATTCCCCGGGTAGTGTCGGCTCATACGGCTATCAGACGACGGAGAGCAACTCGGTGAGCACGCGCGGCGCAGCGAAATACTCCTGTGCGATCTGGCGGGCGGCGTGTGCGTGACCCTCGTAGTCCGCAGCGATGCTCCCGCAGGCAGCGATCGTGTCGTCGAGCGTGCGCACCGCGAAGAGGCCCTTACCGGTCGGCAGGACGCGGCCGAAGCCGGTGTCCTGATTCACGACCGGGCGCCCAGCGGCGAGGTAGCACGCCGCTCGATCACTGAACCAACCGCTCGCAAGACGCACATTGAGATCTTTCGCCACCGTGAACTCACCTTTAGAGCGCTGGATGAACTCTTGGTACGCAGCCGCGTCGCCCGACACGGCGATCGGATCAACGATCTCCCAGCCGTGCTGGCGCAGCAGGTCGCCATCGCTGGGTATTTTGTCGACGTCCATCGCGACGCAAAAGCGCTCGCCAGTACGCACCGGCAACTCCAGGAACTTCATCCACTCGGTGCGCTTGCGCCAACTGTACACTTCGCCGGCGAAGTGGACGTCGCGGCGCTGCTCTTCCCACCGGCCGATGGTGGTGAAGGCGGCAGCGGGGTCGCTCGGCAGCGGATGCCACAGCTCGGTGGCCACTGGCTGTCGCGTCGGGCGCCACGCGAATCGTTCGGTGGGAATGGCGCAGCCCGCTGTACCGATGTTCTCGCCGATCGTGAAATGCACATCGTGCTCGCCGAGGACCGCGACGAGATCACGGTCGCCCTGCGCGACGCGGATCTGCGTGAAGGTGGGGTCGATGTCGATGAAGAGCTTGCGTTGTGTTGGCGCGCCGCGCGGGACCCGGTTGACCGCGGCGAGCGTGATCACCAGACGTGCGTCGTGAAGCAGGGCGACTGTCTGCTCGCGCGTCAGCCCGTGAGACCGGTCGGCGGCCGCGTCCCAGAAGGCCCAGCGATCGCCAAATCCGAAGCGCTCCAGGAGGGTGCGAGTGAACGCCACGCCCGCATCGGGTGCGACGTGCATGTTCCCCGTCAGCGGATCGAAGCAGTCGGTGACGTATGC
>JBGQHM010000037.1:0-28769 GCA_041497995.1 Binatia bacterium
CGCGCCGCACAAACCAAGGGCCGCGTCGACAAGAATGCGGAGACGCTGCTGCACTTGCTCAACGTGCCGTCACGCGCCGACTACAACAAGCTGCTCGTCAAGCTCGAACACCTGCAGGGCAGCCTGGTCAACCTGAACATGAAGGTCGACCGGCTGCTAGCGGCGCAGGAGAAGAAGAAATAGATCGTGTTCGTGTCCGTGAGTCGTGCTCGTCGCCGGAACTTGGATCCTTCTGATTTTGCCGAGCACGAACGCGAGCACGAATCACGGCATCAGCAGCCGCGCAAAGCGCTCCAACCCCGCCAGCGATGTTGGCGGAGCAGTGATCGCCGGTACGGCGGCGAGCAGGGGGGCTTGCGTCTCCGCGTGCAGGTGCTGCAGGGCGCGCCGATCACGGCGCGACAGCTCGTGCAGCTCGGCATAGTTGCGGAGCAACCTGCCGCGCAGCGGCTCCTCCCATGCCATCGTCGCCCCTTCCGGATCGCTGAGGCGTGGGAACGCCAGCACCCGGTTGGCGATGATCCCTGCAACCGGGAAGCCGGCCGCAGTCAGCTCGCGATGGAACTCGATGGTTGTCTCGACGGTATGCGGTTCCGGCGTCGTCACCAGCACGAAGGCAGTCGTCGGGGCGTGCAGCATGCGGTTCACTTCTTCAGCACGCAGACTGAAGCCCTCGATCATGTCCTCGAAGCCGGACACGAAGTCCGCCAAATCCTGCAACAGATCGAAGCCGGTCCAGCGCTGTAGCGCCTTGAGCAACGCAGACAGCCCGAGCCGGCCGGCGGCTGAGGCGCCCGACAACAGGCTCGCCGGCGCTTGCAACAAGCTCACGGCGCGCGACGCCAGCAGGTTCACGAGTTTGTTCGGCGCCGCCAGCAAGTCGCGCGCGTGCGCACTCGGCGGCGTGTCGACGATCACCAGCTGGTAGCGGCGAAGATGCACCAGCTCGTGCAACTTCTCCATCGCCATGTACTCAGCGGAGCCTGCCAGCTCGCCGGACACTTCTTGGTAGAGGCGGTTGGCAAGGATGCGCTCCGCCGCTGCCGGGCTCGGGGCGAAACGTTGCACGAGGCTATCGAAGGCGCGCTTCGCGTCGAGCGCGAGCGCATCGAAGTGCGTAGCGTCGTCGACGTTGACGCGGTGCGGTTCGACCGACAGGCTGTCCAAACCGAGCGCGTCTTTGAGACGGCGGGCCGGATCGACAGTGATCACGGCGGCGCGCCGGGCAAGCTGGGCGCCGGCGAGTGCCAACGCCGCCGCCGTCGTCGTCTTGCCAACGCCGCCGCAACCGACGCAGACAATGAGTCGCTTGCGCAGCAGTCCCTCCAGCGTCGGCATCACCGGCGCCGTGCCGGCGCGCGTGAGATGGTGAACCTTGGAGGTGGCATTCATGACGGCCATCTTACGCTAGCACTACACGTCCAAGGGTACGGCCAAAGGCGCGTAAGTCGTCCGCGTGCACGTCTGCTGTAAAGAGCTGCCGCAGCAACACGGGACTCACGCCCAGTGCGCGCCGCATCAGCCCGACGTGGCGCTCGGCTTCGCGCCGGCAGGCAATCGAGAAGCGCGCCGCCGCCCGCACCGGGCCCTCGGGCAGGTTGGCATCGTGCTCGATGCGCGCCGCCTCCGCGGCGCTGAAATGGCGCGGGAAGGTGCGATTGATGATCGGCCGCGCCACGTGCAAGGCCAGATCGACCGCGAGGGCGTGCTGCGTCTCGATCGTTTCGCGCACCGCCATCTCTTCCGGCAGGCTCACCAGCAGCACCTGGGTGCGGTGGCGATCGCCGAACAACGCCAAGAGCCGGCGCGCCGTCTTGCCGATTGGACCGCCCGGAACCATCGCTGCGAGGCGCCGCGGCGTGGCCAGCAACCGCACGGCATGGCCGGTGGCCGGACCGTCTACGACAATCAGGTCGTAGCCGCGCCGGCGGCCGGTGAACCCCGGCTCGATCCAGCCGAGCATCTTTTCGAGCAACAGGAACTCCGTGACCCCTGGGGCGGCTGCGGTCAAGGCGTTGAAGGTGTTGCTGGAGAGGAGACGGTCCGACAGCCAGCGGAAGCGCAGCAACCGCGAGAAGTACTCCTCCACTAGTTGGCGGGCGTCGACATGCACGGCCTCGATCCCCGTCTGCAATCGTTGCGGCGTGGTGCTCAGCTTGCGGTGGCCGAAGAGCTGCGCGAGGCTGCCGTCGCTGGCGGTTTCGATCACCAACGTTCGCCGTCCGAGCTCGGCGGCGTGCTGCGCCAACGCCGCGGCGACGGTCGTCTTGCCGACGCCGCCTTTGCCGGTGACGAAGATCAGTTGCGCAGCGCCCATCGTGGGCATTCTAGCTATGGTGAGCGGATGGAACAAACCACAACTGCGATGAATTGACGAATACGCGTCCGCCGTTTGAATTTCTCCGCCGGACGGGGCAAACGCACACAAGAGGAGCCGGCTATGCATGGGTACGTTCTCGCAATCGATCAGGGAACCACGGGCACGACGGTGATGGTGTTCGATGCGACCGGGCAGGTGCGCGGCCGGGGCTACTCAGAGTTCCGGCAGTTCTATCCCAAACCCGGCTGGGTGGAACACGACCCGGAGGAGATCTGGCGTGTCACGCAGCGCGTGATGCGCATCGCCTTGCGCTCGGCGCGCCTCAAGCCGAAGGACGTGGCGGCAATCGGCATCACCAATCAACGCGAGACCACGGTGCTGTGGGACCGCACCACCGGCAAGCCCGTGCATCGCGCGGTCGTGTGGCAAGACCGCCGCACGGCACCAATCTGCGATGCCCTGAAGGCGCAGGGTGCCGAGTCGACCATCCATGCCAAGACCGGCTTGGTGACCGATCCGTACTTCTCCGGCACCAAACTGCAGTGGCTGTTCGACCACGTGAAGGGGGCGCGCGACAAAGCCGGGCGGCTGGCGTTCGGCACGATCGACACGTGGCTGGTCTGGAAGCTCACCGGCGGGAAGAGCCACGTGACCGACTACACCAACGCGTCGCGTACCCTGCTGTTCAACATCCACCATCAACGCTGGGACGAGGAGCTGCTGCGGTTGCTCAATGTGCCCGGCGACGTGCTGCCGCGCGTGGTGCCGTCGGCTGGCGTCGCCGGCATCACCGACGTGCGGGCCTTCGGTGCCGAGGTGCCGATCACCGGCATTGCCGGTGACCAACAAGCCGCACTGTTCGGGCAGGCCTGCTTCCGCCCGGGTTTGGTGAAGAACACCTACGGCACCGGGTGCTTCATTCTGATGTACACGGGGGACAAGGCCGTGGACTCGAAGCGCGGGCTACTGACGACGATGGCGTGCGCGGCGGACGGGCGTCCCGCGTATGCGGTGGAGGGTTCAGTCTTCATCGCCGGCGCGGCCGTGCAGTGGTTGCGTGATGGCCTCAAGCTGCTGAAGCACGCGAAGGAATCGGAACAGCACGCTCGAAAAGTCGATTCGACGCTGGGTGTCTACCTGGTGCCCGCGTTCGTCGGTCTGGGTGCGCCGTACTGGGACGCCGCGGCGCGCGGCGCGCTTGTCGGTTTGACCCGCGGCGTCACGAAGGCGCACGTCGTGCGCGCGACGCTGGAGGCGCTGGCGTATCAGACGCGCGACATCGTCGACACCATGGTGGCGGAATCGCGCCGCCCACTCGGCGGCCTGCGCGTTGACGGCGGCGCATCCGCCAACAACTTTCTGATGCAATTCCAGTCCGACATCCTCGGGGTGACCGTCGATCGCCCGAAGGTGATCGAAACCACGGCGCTGGGCGCCGCCCTCCTCGCCGGCCTCGGCGCCGGCCTGTGGAAATCGGAACATGCCCTCGAACAGGTCCGGCGTACCGACCGAGTGTTCCGCCCGCGCATGGCCCCGGAGCAGCGCGAGGCGCTGTACCAAGGCTGGCGCCGGGCCGTCGCCGCCGTTCGGTCGCTAGGATCGTGAGTTCCGCGTGCTCGTGTTCGTTCTGGTGCTCGTGGAGACAGATGCCGTCCGAGCACGAGTCACGAGCACGAACACGTTCGTGTTCCCGTCTGCCTTGCGGGCCTAGGGGGTGGATGCTATAGACCAACCCTCTGTTAGGGAGTCACAACCAATGCGCGAGGGTATACATCCAAAGTACGAGGCGGCGAAGATCGTCTGCGCCTGCGGACATGTCATCGAGACGCGGTCGACGATGCCAACCATCCATGTCGAAATTTGCTCAAGTTGCCACCCCTTCTACACCGGCAAACAGAAGCTCATGGATACCGCTGGGCGCGTCGAGCGGTTCAAACGCAAGTACGGCATGGAACAGTAGCGTTCGGAGCGCAACCGCTCTCCGGATAGCAAGCATGGCAAGGGCGAGGGAGGCGATCTCCCGCGCCCTTTTTTTTGACTCGGACTGTCTTCCTTCGGCGAACACGAGTCACGAACACGAGTCACGCTGAGCCCCATGTTCCAGAAACTCGAAGACGTCGAGCAGCGGTACGTCGACCTCGAAACCTCCCTGGTCGACCCAGCCGTCATCGGCAACCGCAAGGAGTACGCGCGGCTCTCCAAGGAACGCTCCGATCTGCAGGAGATCGTACGGCGCTTTCGGGACTGGAAGCGATTGTCGGCCGAGATCGAGGGTCACAAGGGGCTCTTGGAGGAGACCGATCCGGAGATCCGTGAGCTGGCGAAGGCCGAGCTGCCGGCGCTGCGTGAGCGCCTCGACGCGTTGGAGGTAGAGCTCAAGCGGTTGCTGTTGCCGCGTGACCCGAACGACGAACGCAACGTTGTCGTTGAGATCCGCGCCGGCACCGGCGGCGACGAGGCGAGCCTCTTTGCCGCACAGCTCCTGCGCATGTACACACGCTACGCCGAGGAACACGGCTGGCGCGTCGAAGTGCTGAGTGCCAGCCCGACCGGCCTCGGCGGATTCAAGGAAGTGATCGCACTCATCGAGGGGCGCGGCGCCTACAGTCGTCTGAAGTTCGAAGGTGGGGTGCACCGCGTGCAGCGTGTGCCGGTGACCGAAGCCTCCGGCCGCATCCACACCTCGACCGTGACGGTCGCCATTCTGCCGGAAGCCGACGAGGTCGACGTGCACATCGATGAGGTGAAGGATCTGCGCATCGACGTGTTCCGTTCATCCGGACCCGGCGGCCAAAGCGTCAACACCACCGATTCGGCGGTGCGGGTCACGCACTTGCCGACCGGATTGGTCGTCGCCTGCCAGGACGAGAAGTCGCAGCACAAGAACAAGGCCAAGGCGGTGAAGATCCTGCGCGCCCGCTTGCTCGAACGTGCACAGGCCGAGCAACACGCTGAGGAAGCCGAGAACCGCCGCAGCATGGTGGGGACCGGGGAACGCTCGGAGCGCATTCGAACGTACAACTTCCCGCAAGGGCGGCTCACCGATCACCGCATCAACCTGACGATCTACTCGCTCGACCGCGTCATCGACGGACAGATCGATCCGATAATCGACGCGTTGATTACGCACCACCAGTCCGTGGCGCTGAAGGCGGCGAGCTGATGAACATAGCAATCGACCTTGCCGAGCGCGTGGCAACCATCGACGCCCTGCTGGCAGAGGGAAGCGCAGTGCTCACCGCCGCCGGTGTGGGCACGCCCCGACTCGATGCGGAGTTGTTGCTGGCGGCCGCATGCGGAGTGGACCGCACTGCACTCTACGTGCTCGGCCGCGAGCCGATGTCGGCAGCGTGTGTGCAAGCATTCCGCGGTATGCTCCAGCGGCGTAGGCGGCGTGAGCCGCTCCAGTACATCGTCGGCCGGCAAGAGTTCTGGTCACTCGACTTCGCAGTGACGCCGGACGTTCTCGTCCCGCGCCCGGAGACGGAGCTGTTGGTGGAACTGGCGCTCGGCGCTCTGCGCGCGCGAGGTGTAGGGGCACGGTCTGCCGTGCCCCTACGCCTCTGCGACGTCGGCACCGGCAGTGGCTGCATCGCCGTCGTCCTCGCGACCGAGTTGCCAGGTGCTGAAGTGTGGGCGCTTGATGACTCCACCGCGGCGCTGGCGGTCGCGGACGCCAATGCGCGCCGGCACGGCGTGGCCGAGCGCATACGGTTCGTTCGCAGCGATCTGTTCTCCTCGGGATCGAGCCAGTTGTTCGATGTCGTGGTTTCGAACCCGCCGTATCTGACGGCGAACGACCTTGCCAACCTGCAACCCGAGGTGGCCTTCGAGCCGCGCAGCGCGCTTGATGGCGGAGGCGATGGCCTCGACGTCATCCGCCGCTTGCTTGCGGCGTCACCCGAGTACCTCGGCGGCGGCGGCTGGCTCTTGGTGGAGATCGGTGCGACGCAAGCCGCCGCGGTCGAGGACGCCGCGCGGGCGGCCGGGTTCACCACGGTCTCCATCCATGCCGACTACGCGGGACTGCCCCGCGTTCTGATGGCGCGGTGTTGAGCGATGGACGTCATCCAGATACGCGGCGGACGCCGCTTGAAGGGCGAGGTCACGGTCGAGGGCGCCAAGAACGCCGCGCTCCCGATCCTGCTGGCCGCGCTGCTGACGCCGGAACGTTGCACGTTTCGCAACGTGCCCCACGTCGTCGACGTGCGTACAACGCTGCGCTTGCTTGCGGACCTTGGCGCCAAAGTCGAGGACGCTGATGGCGTGGTGACCATCCAAGCGGAACGCTTGGCGCGCCTCGAGGCGCAGTATGAGTTGGTCAAGACGATGCGCGCCTCGTTCCTCTCGCTGGGGCCGCTCCTGGCACGCTTCGGGCGCGCCCGTGTCTCGACACCCGGCGGTTGCGCCATCGGCAGCCGCCCGGTCGACTTGCACCTCGACGGCTTGCAGAGGATGGGCGCGCGCGTCCGCATCGTGCACGGCTACGTCGAGGCAGAGGTCGAGCAACTCAAGGGTGCACGCATCGGTCTCGACTTTCCCTCGGTCGGTGCGACGGAGCACTTGATGATGGTGGCGACGCTCGCCGACGGGACGACGACGATCGAGCAAGCGGCGCGCGAGCCCGAAGTCGTCGACTTGGCGCGCGCGCTCAACGCGATGGGCGCGAAGATCACCGGAGCAGGCGAGGACGTCATTACCATCGAGGGCGTCCAGGCGTTGCACGGCGTGGACTTCACCATCATCCCGGATCGCATCGAGGCGGGGACGTTCATGATGGCTGCGGCGGTCACCGGTGGCGACGTCTACGTGCGCGGCGCCCGTGCCGATCACCTCCAAGCGGTGATTCTGAAACTGCGCGAGGGCGGCATCGACGTGCAGGAGGACAGCGATGGCATTCGCGTCACCGGCAACGGGCGCCTGCGCAGCGTCGACCTGAAGACGATGCCGTATCCCGGCTTCGCCACCGACCTGCAGGCGCAGATGATGGCGGCATTGTCGCTGGCAGACGGCCGCAGCGTCATCTCGGAGACGATCTTCGAGAACCGCTTCATGCACGTGTTGGAGCTCAACCGCATGGGGGCGGACGTCAAGGTTGAGGGCAACAGCGCCTTCGTCCGCGGCGTCGCGACGCTCAGCGGCGCGCCCGTGATGGCCACCGATCTCCGTGCCAGCGTCTGCCTGGTCCTCGCGGGGCTCGCCGCCGAAGGGATGACCGAGGTGTCGCGTGTCTATCACCTCGACCGCGGGTATGTGCGCATCGAGGAGAAGCTGTCGGCGTTGGGCGCGGACATCCGTCGCGTCAAGGGGCGCAAGGGGTAGGGCGATGCTTGTCCGATTGCTGTCGACGCGGGATCGCGACTTCACGCGACAGTTCGCTGCCATTCGAGAGCGTGGCACCGGTGGAAGCGCGCAGGTCGAAATGCAGGCGCGGCGCATCGTCGAGGCCGTCCGGCGGCGCGGCGATCGTGCGCTCATCGAGCTGACGCGGCGTTTCGACGGTGTGACGCTGACGCCATCGCGGCTGCGGGTCAGTGCCGCGGAGATCGCCGCGGCGCAGTCTGCCGTGCCGGCGGCGGCGCTGCGCGCTTTGCGGCTCGCCGCGCGCCGCATCGCCGCGTTTCACCGCCGGCAGCGGACGCGCTCGTGGAGCTATCGTGATGCAACCGGCCTGCGCATGGGCCAGCAGATCACCGCGTTGCAGCGCGTCGGGCTTTACGTCCCCGGCGGGCACGCCGCGTATCCGTCGTCAGTCTTGATGAACGCTATCCCCGCGCGTGTTGCCGGCGTGCACGAGGTGATCATGGTGTCGCCGGCCGGGCCCCGCGGCTTCAATCCCGCCGTGCTCGCCGCAGCGGCGATCGCCGGCGTCGATACGGTCTACCGTGTCGGCGGTGCGCAGGCTGTGGCCGCGCTGGCGTACTGGACCAAGAGCATACCGGCGGTCGACAAGATCGTCGGGCCGGGCAACGCTTGGGTGCAGGCGGCGAAAAAGTTCGTGTACGGGACGGTCGACATCGACTCGATCGCCGGCCCCAGTGAGGTGTTAGTCATTGCCGACCGCAGTGCCAACGCGGAGTACGTGGCGGCCGACCTGCTCGCGCAAGCGGAGCACGGCAGCGGCGATGAGTGCGCCGTGCTGCTGACGCCGTCGCGTCCGCTGGCGGTTGCCGTGCAAGCGGCGATCGACCGGCAACTGCAGCAGCTCCCGCGTCGTGCCGACATTGCGCGCGTGTTGCGGCGTCGCGGCGCGCTCGTGGTCGTGCGCAGTCTGGCCGAAGCGGTAGAGGTGGCAGACACCGTCGCGCCGGAGCACCTCGAATTGATGGTCGAGAATCCGCAGCGCTGGGCGCGGCGCATCCACAACGCCGGTGCGTTGTTCCTCGGTCATTTTTCGCCGGCACCGTTGGGCGATTACGTCGCCGGCCCGAATCACGTGCTCCCGACCGGCGGTACGGCACGTTTCTTCTCACCGCTCGGCGTGTATGATTTCGTCAAGCGCACCAGCATCGTCTCGGCGACACGGGACGGGCTGCGCCGCTTGGCGCCTGCAGTTGCACGATTGGCGACGTTGGAAGGCTATGAGGCGCACGCCGCAGCGGTGCGCTGCCGCTTCACCGATGAGCGGCGTGGATAAGGAGGGCGAGATGGCACGAGCAAAGGGACGCACGGCGGTGGCGGCGGTGGTACGGCCGCCGGTCGCGACGCGGCCGCGGGGCACCGGCCGCCGCGCGCGTGTGACGCGCACGACCAAGGAGACCGACATCACGGTCGAGCTCAACGTCGACGGTCGCGGTCAGGCCGACGTCGAAACCGGCATCCCGTTCCTCAACCACATGCTCGACATCTTCGCGCGCCACGGTTTCTTCGACCTCCGCGTCCGAGCGCGCGGCGATCTTGATGTCGACCAGCACCACACGGTCGAAGACGTCGGCCTCACCCTCGGCCAGGCGTTGCGCGACGCGCTCGGCGACAAAGCGGGTATCCGCCGCTTCGGCGACGCGGCGTGTCCGCTCGACGAAGCGCTGGTCAGCGTCGTGGTCGACCTGAGTGGCCGGCCGTTCCTGGCGTACAATCTGAAGATCAAGCAAGCGCGCGTCGGCAACTTCGACACCGAGCTGGTGCACGACTTTCTGCTGGCCTTCAGCAACCAGGTCGGCATGAACCTGCACCTCAACCAAGTCCAAGGCCGCAACCCGCACCACATCATCGAAGCGGGCTTCAAGGCCCTGGCGCGCGCGCTCGATAAGGCGAAGCAGGTGGATCCGCGCGTGAAGGGAGTCTTGTCTACCAAGGGGAGTTTGTGACGCAGGTCTCCAAATGATTGCGGTCATCGATTACGGCATGGGCAACTTGCGCTCGGTGCAGAAGGGCATCGAGCGGGTCGGTTTCAAAGCCGATGTGACGCGCGATCGCGAGCAGATCGAGGCGGCCGCCGGCGTGGTGTTCCCCGGTGTCGGTGCGTTTGGGGCGTGCATGGACAATCTGCGCACCTACGGGCTCATCGAGACGGTGCGCCGCGTCATCGCGCGGGGCACGCCGTTTCTCGGCATTTGCCTCGGTATGCAGCTACTGTTCGAGGAGAGCGAAGAGTTCGGGCGGGTTCCGGGGCTCGGCATCTTCCCGGGCCGCGTCGTGCGCTTCCAAAACCAGCCCGACCTCAAAGTGCCGCACATGGGCTGGAACCAGATCACCAAACGCCAGGACGCACCGCACCTGCGTGGCGTCGAGGAGGGCGCGTTCGTGTATTTCGTGCACTCGTACTACGTGGTGCCCGCTGATCCGTCGCTCACCGCGACGAGCACGCAGTATGGAGGCGAGTTCACGTCCGCGATTGCCCGCGACAACGTTTTCGCGACGCAGTATCACCCGGAGAAGAGCCAGGCCGTTGGGCTGAAGATCCTGGAGAACTTCGGGCGGATCGTATCCGGAAGCCACTGATAGTGCATCGATTGGCCATGAGCCATATGCCAATCCTCATCGTCCCTGCCATCGATCTGAAAGGTGGCAAGTGCGTCCGCTTGTTGCGCGGCGAGATGAACGCCGAGACTGTTTACGGCAATGACCCAATCGCTGTCGGACAGCGCTGGGTCAGCGAAGGCGCGCAGTATCTGCACGTCGTTGATCTCGACGGCGCAGTGAGCGGGCAAGCGGTAAACGGCGCGGCGATCACCGCACTCTGCCAGACGTTGCCGATCCCCATCGAGATCGGCGGCGGCGTGCGCAGCGTGGCACGGGCCGCGGAGTTGCTCGAACGTGGCGCCGATCGGGTGATCTTCGGAACCGCCGCGCTTGCCAATCCGGACGTCGTGCGTGAGGCATGCGAACGGTTCCCGGGACGCATTGCCGTCGGCATCGATGCGCGCGATGGCAAAGTGGCGGTGCAAGGGTGGACGGAGACGAGCAGCACGAGTGCGATCGAGTTGGCGCGGCGCGTCGAAGCCCTCGGCGCCTGCCGCGTGATCTACACTGACATCAGTCGTGACGGCACGCAGGAAGGTGTGAATGTCAGCGCGACTGTGGCGATCGCTAGGGCGATCGAGATTCCGGTGACGGCGTCCGGCGGCGTCGGGTCGTTGGCGGACATCGAAGCGCTGCAGCAAGTGGGTGAGCCCGGCATCGATGCCGTGATCGTCGGCCGCGCGCTCTACACCGGCGCGGTGCAGTTGCCGGAAGCGATCGAAGCAGCGAGGAGGGGTTCGTGACCCACTCTTTGCTGCGTTTCGCACCGGCCAGAGGCCGGTGCCACCACATGGAAGCCTCTACCGGTGATGGATGGTGGCACCGGCCTCTGGCCGGTGCGGGCGGAGCCAATGGCGGCGGAGTGCGACCATGCTAGCCAGACGCATCATCCCCTGCCTTGACGTGAAAGACGGACGCGTCGTGAAGGGCGTCAACTTCGTCGGCCTGCGCGATGCCGGTGACCCAGTGGAAGTGGCGCAACGCTACGACGGCGAGGGCGCCGATGAACTGACGTTCCTCGACATCACGGCCTCGCACGAGCGGCGCAAGATCATCCTCGACGTTGTCGCTCGCACGGCCGAGACGGTTTTTATGCCGCTCACTGTCGGCGGCGGTGTGCGTGAGATCCAAGACGTGCGTGACCTGCTCAACGCCGGCGCCGACAAGGTCTCGATCAACACCGCCGCCGTCCAACACCCCGACTTCGTGCGTGCTGCCGCTCAGAAGTTCGGCAGCCAATGCATCGTCGTTGCCATCGACGCGAAGCGTGTCGCCGACCACGAAAATTCCTGGCAGGTCTACATCCACGGCGGCCGCACGCCGACCGGGCTCGACGCGATCGAGTGGGCGCGGCGCATGGAGTCGTACGGCGCCGGCGAGATCCTGCTCACCAGCATGGACCGCGACGGCACGAAGGAGGGCTACGACATCGCCCTCACCCGCGCCATCGCCGACGCCGTACATGTGCCGGTGATCGCCTCCGGCGGCGTCGGTACGCTGGAGCACATCTACGATGGCCTCACAGCCGGTGGCGCGACCGCCGCGCTGGCGGCGTCGATCTTCCACTACCGCGAGTACACCGTGCGCCAATGCAAGGAGTACCTGGCGAAGCGCGGCGTGCCGGTGCGGCTTGGGAGCGCAGGCATCTTGCCTGCGTGATGCGGGCTGGAAGCCCGCGCTCCCAGGGGGGCACTTGTCATGCCTTATGTGCAAATATTGAACTGAACAGCTGGTTATGTAGACTCAATTCCGCATGGTCCAATCGAGATGTAATGCCGGATGGCACTCGCGCGGGTACTTGCCCCACTTCGACCAGCCCGGGGCTGTGCAATCGATCACCTTCCGCTTGGCTGATGCGCTCCCTGCGCACCTTGGGAGCGAATGGACAGCTTGTGTCGTCGACCGTAACACTCTGGCACGGCGCGAACGCGTCGAAACCGCACTGGATCAGGGGTACGGAGCATGCGTACTGCGCGATCCGCGGGTCGCGCGTCTCGTGGGTGCGGCGCTGCTGCACTTCGACGGCGTGCGGTACCACTTGCGTGAGTGGGTTGTGATGCCCAACCACGTGCACGTGTTGATCGAAACCCTGGGAGCGCAGGCTTCCAGCCTGCACTCCCCGGCTGCGGCCAGGATGACCGCGCTCCCAGGCGAGTGTTCGCTCGCGTCGATCACCCACTCGTGGAAGTCGTTCACCGCCAACCGCATCAATCGGATCCTCCATCGCACCGGTCGCCTGTGGCAGCCCGAGTACTTCGACCGCGCCATTCGCGATGAAGAACACCTGCGCGTGGCGCGCGAGTACATTCAGAACAACCCTGTCAAAGCCGGCTTGGTGGAGCGAGTGGAGGACTGGCCGTACGGCAGCGCGGCCGGCACAAGGCCGCGTTGAGCCGATTGGCCGCGCAGGCACTGGGAGCGCAGGCTTCCAGCCTGCAATCTCACCAAGGGCACGCCACCCGCGCGCGGACACGCAGGCAAGATGCCTGCGCTCCCAGGGCGAGACTAGCCGTGCTGCGCTTCGAGCCAGCGCTCGGCGTCGATGGCGGCCATGCAGCCGGAGCCGGCGGCGGTCACGGCTTGGCGGTACACGTGATCCTGCACGTCGCCGCAGGCGAAGACGCCAGGGACACTCGTGTACGTCGAGCCGTTCTTGGTGATGATGTAGTCGTTCTCGTCCGTCTCGATCTGACTCTTGAACAACTTGGTGTTCGGCTGATGGCCGATGGCCATGAAGACGCCGTCGCACTTGAAGTCGGACGTCGCGCCGGTCTTGATGTTCTTCAGGCGGACACCGGTGACCCCGACCTTGTCGGCGGTGCCGTGGATCTCGTCGACGACGGAATCCCAGATGAAGGCGATCTTCGCATTCTTGTGCGCACGCTCCTGCATGATCTTCGAGGCGCGCAGCTCGTCACGACGGTGGACGACCGTCACCTTGCTGGCGAACTTGGTGAGGAACGTCGCTTCCTCCATCGCCGTGTCGCCGCCGCCGACCACGACCAGGTCCTTCTGCTTGAAGAAGAAGCCGTCGCACGTGGCGCACGCGGAGACGCCGTGGCCCATGAGCCGCTTCTCGGACTCGATGCCCAGCAGTTTTGCCGAGGCGCCTGTCGAGACAATCAGCGCGTCGCACGTGTACTCGTCTTTGCCGACTTGCAAGTGGAACGGGCGGCGGCTCAGGTCGACTGTGCCGACGTCGCCGAAGACCATCTGGGTTCCGAAACGCTCCGCTTGCTTCTTGAACAGCTCCATCATCTCCGGGCCCATCACGCCATCCGGGAACCCGGGGTAGTTTTCCACGTCGGTCGTGATAGTAAGTTGCCCGCCCGGTTGTGAGCCTTCGATGACCAATGGGGCAAGGTTGGCGCGTGCGGCGTACAACGCCGCGGTGAGACCGGCCGGGCCGGATCCGATGATGATGATCTTGTGATGGAGCATAGCAACCGAGGTTTATAGTGACGCAACCACATTCTCGCAAGGCAACCGCCGCTGCCCGCACGCGCGTGACACTGTCGCACATCGACGCGCAGGGACGGGCGCGCATGGTCGACGTGAGCGCCAAGGCCGTGACCGAACGCGAGGCCATCGCGCGCGGTGTGGTGCGGATGCAGCCGCAGACACTGCGGCTGATTCGCAGCGGCAAGATCGCCAAAGGTGAGGTGCTCGCAGTGGCGCGCGTCGCCGGCATCATGGCGGCCAAGCACACATCCGACCTGATACCCATGTGCCATCCCCTACCGATTCAGGTAGCGCGCATCGATTTCGACGTGGTCGCGCCCGGCCGTTTGCAGATCGAGGCGCAGGTCAAAGTTACCGGCAAGACCGGCGTGGAGATGGAGGCGCTCGCGGCGGTCAGCGCCGCCGCGCTGACGGTGTACGACATGTGCAAGGCCGTCGATCGCGGCATGGTGATCAGTGATGTCCGGCTGATGGAGAAGCGCGGCGGCCGCAGCGGCGTGTACCGGCGCCGCTGAGGCGCCGAATTGTGAATGGTGAATGTTGAATGGTGAATTCTGAATGGAGTGCTGCGGCCGCGGATGGTTGATCACCGCCGCGCTGAACGTAGTGACCGCCGGCGGAGTGCAAAGTCTCCGAAACCGGTCCGTCGCCGCATTCACCATTCACCATTCACCATTCACCATTCGCCGCCGGAGGCGGCGCTGCCGTGCGCTCACTATCCGGACTGCGTCGGGTGTACGCTGATCGGCAACCCGTACGGCGAGCAACTGCGCCGTAAGCGCGAGTTCGTACGCGCTGCGTTCCGTGAGTATCCGACCTTGGGTGCAGTCGATGTTCCCGAGGTCGTCGGCTCGCCACGCGCGTTCGGATACCGCAATCAGGCGAAGCTGGTGGTGCGCCGCGCCGGGCGTGGAGTGTTGTTGGGGGTCTACCGGCCCGGTACTCACCAAGTCGTCGACATCCGTCAGTGCCCGGTGCATCACCCGCTGATCACGCCGGTGATCGAGGCGATCGCGCGCGTCGTCGAGCACTACGACATCCCGACATATGACGAACGCACACGGTCTGGCACGCTACGCTACGTCGTCGTGCGTGTCAGTGCGTGGGCGAAGACCGTGCAGGTCATCCTGGTAACCCGCGAGCGGTTGCTGCCGCATACGCGCGACATCGTGCGCTCGCTCCTGCGCGTCCGCGGCGTGCGCAGCGTCGTGCAGAACATCAACTCGGATCCGGGGAACGTCATTCTGGGCACGCAGTACGTGCCGCTGACGCGCGAGACCGCGCTCGTCGAACGCGTCGACTTCCTCAAGCTCAAGACCCACGCCGGCGCCTTTCTGCAGGCCAACATCTCTATCGCGCGCAAGTTGTACCTGCAGACCTTGGAATGGGCCGCGCCACAAGCTGACGATACGTGCGTCGATCTGTACTGCGGGGTCGGGGCGCTCACGTTCTTCCTCGCGAGCGTGGCCAAGCATGTCGTCGGTATCGAAGAGTCGCCGATTGCCATCGGCGACGCGAAGGAGAATGTGCGGCTGAACGGTTTCCACAACATCCGCTTCCACTGCGGCGCGGCGGCGGAGAAATTGCCCGCGCTTGCGCAGCAGCTGCCGCGGCTCGACATCATTACGCTCAATCCGCCACGCAAAGGCGCCGACACGGCGACGCGTGCCGCCATCGTCGCGGCCGCGCCGTCGCGCATCGTGTACATCTCCTGCGACCCCGCGACACTGGCGCGCGACCTGGATTGGTTTGCGGGGCAGGGGTACCGTACCGCACACCTCCAGCCGTTCGACTTGCTGCCGCAGACCGAGCACGTCGAGTGTGTGGCGGCGCTGGTCCGTCACTGAAAAGGTCAACTGCGGTCCCGACTAGTTTGCTCGCTGCTGAGTCGCCATCAGAAACGCCGGCAGCGCCCAGTTGGCGTGATCGCAGTCTTTCCCGTTGCGGCCTTCGGTCACGCTCAGCGTGATCACCGTCGCGTCGCGTAGCTCGACGGTGATCGGTTGCGGTGCGCTCGTGTTGTCGATGATGCCGCTGCGGAAGAGCGGCTCGTCGTGTTGGTCGCGGACCTCGAAGACCACATCCGCGGCGTCACAATCATGCACCTCATCCGAGAGGCCGATGATGGCCTGGAAGCGGGTGGCGCCGGGCGGGACCGGGTATGTCATCCGGCACCAGGCGTGCACGCCGATGCCGTGTGCGTACGTCACGCCGGCCAGCACCAGGGGCGTGCCTGCCCAGGTGCGGTCGATCTTGGGTGGTGCGAAGCCGAACGTGACCTCTGTCGGCGTCAGCCCGGTCAGCGAGATCTGTGGGCCCGTTGCGAGCGGGATCGGTGTTGGTGTTGGTGGAACAACAATCGTTGCGAGGGGAGCGAGTGCGTTGTCCGGCACGCCCGTGGCGGTCGCCCCCGCGTCTAGCCGCAGCAGGCTGTACCGTACTCCTCCTCCACGCTGGGCGACACGCACTCCCTGTGCTTGGAGCGCGGCAGCGACCCTGCTGAAGCGCTCAGCCGGTGCGAGGATGACGGTGGCGTCGTCGATCACCGGCCGCAATCTTCGCGCGCTCACCTCGGTGAGCGCTTTGCGATCCTGGGCGTCACGCACCGTAGGCTCATCGAGCACCTTGCCGGCTTGCGTGCGGTCGCGGCGCGTCCGCTCGAACATCGCGAGCTCCAACCAGCCCATGTCCCGATGGTCGAGCGGCCCGCCCACGGCGACGCGTCCCCGCACGGTCTCCGTCTCGGCGGTGATCATCTCAACGACAGTGTTGTGGCGCGGGTCACGGTGCAACAGATGCACATCGTTGTACAGGACGGTGAGTGCCAGCACGGCTGCCAAAAAGTGCTGTATGTCGATCGGCACTTGCGCGTGTGCCAACACCCGCGCCGCCTCCCACACGCCGAGCGCACCCCACAGCGATAGGGGAATCACGAACAGCATGAGGCGGTGCGTGTCGACCCGGTTGGTGAGTAGCAGCGGTACGCTCGCCGCACCCACCCAGACCAGCAGGCAGGTGTGCGGCCACGCCCGCAGCCGCAACAGCGAATGCGTGAACCCCCAGACGATGAACAAGACGAGGGGGGCGTAGTACAGCTGTGGCAACTCGCCGAAGCGCGCGACGTCGGTGAGCGGCGCGCTCTCAATGCGTGGGCGCATCAAGTCCATGTATTGCGGCAGCGTTGTTTCGACGATCCGGTACAGCAGCTCGATCTTGTCGGCCGCGGTGATAGTCTCCTTGGTTACCGGCCGGCCGAGCAAGTCTTTGTCAAAGAGCTCTGGGATCGCCTCGGGGTTCTCGATGAAGTCGAAGTACTGCTCGCCGCGCGCCATGAGGAACGTGTGCTCGGTACCGAACGCGTGTTGCATGCGCCACACGCCGGCGGCCGCCAATACGATCACCGCGAAGCCCACTGCCTGTTGCCACGGCAGGCGCCGCCACCGCCAGGTCAGCACGACGGTGACGAAACCGAGCAGCATCAGTACGACGAGGCGTGCCGGTGAATACTGCAAGGTTGCCACGTACAGCGCCGCGGCGCACGCCGCTCCGGTCCACCACGCCGGCCGCTCGCTGTCGAGGAACCGCCAGGTGCACCACACCGCGAGCAGCACCGCCAGCATCGTGCCAGCCGGCGAGCTGCCGTAGCGACCATAGAAGAGGACGCAGCTGTTCAGCCCCAAAGCTGCCGCCGCTGCCGCGCCGGCGACATGGCCGAAGTAGCGGCGGGCCAGCACATACATCAACGCTACGCTCAGGAGGGTGGCGACGACCGCCGCCACCCGCAGGCTCCATGACGAGAAGCCGATCACGTGAAACAGCGCGTACGTCGGCGCGCCGTAGAACAAGCTCGTGTGGCCGGCGCTCAGCAACCCTTCGTCCCAAAGAAAACACTGCGCCGCGTACGCGAACACGCTCTGTCCGCGGTTGTACGCGTCCGCGAAGCCTCCGATGTTTGGGTAGCCAGCCACCACAGGTGCCTCCCAGGTGAGGAGAGAGCCCGCGTATGTGCCGAGGTGGTAGAACAGCATGACGGCGACCGTGACCAGTGTCGCCGCCACATAGCGGTACGCCATACGCACGGAGCCGACGTCGAGTGCTCTCGGATCCACACGTTCGCGAGACGCCAATGCCACTTCGATCAAGAGCGCCGCCGCCGCCGCGATGACGGCGGTGCGGGTCCACGTGCTCACGCCTGTGTCGGAGAGAGTCGAGCACGCGATCGTACCCGCCCAGATGAACACGATGCTGGGGAGACGCCGGACGAATGCCCGCCCGCAACGCGCCAGGCCAACCAGCAGGGTGAACGTGGCGGCCAGGAAGAGCACGCCGGCGGTTACCAGATAGGGCGGAACGTTGACCCCCAAGTGCCCCAGTTCCGCAACGGACGACATGCCCGCACAACCTATCGTTGCTTACCCCCCAGGCTCAAGACGGGCGCGGCCGACCGAGGCGGCGGCCGTAGCTTGCTCCAAGGACGCCTTCCAGGCTAAAGGCGGCCCTCAATGCGTGCACCGGATCAGCGTCCGACAGTTTTTCCTTCCGATCGCCGACGGCCGGTGTCAGACTGAGTGTGATGACGATGTCGCAGGTTGATCTGAGTGTGCTGATCCCCGTGCTCAACGAGCGCGACAACGTTGTCGCGCTGTTGCCGCGCTTGCACCGCGTCCTCGATCAACTCGGATGCACGCGGGAGGTGCTGGTGGTCGACGGCGGTTCACGCGACGGCACCGCGGAGGCCGCCACGGGTCTCGGGGCGCGGGTCCTGGTGCAGCAGTCTCCCGGCTACGGTGGCGCCTTGCGCGAAGGCTTCGCGACGGCCGTCGGCGCGTACGTGTTGACGCTGGACGCGGATCTGTCGCACGACCCGGACTTCATCATCAAGATGTGGCGCGCGCGTGACAGCGCCGACGTGGTCATCGCCTCGCGCTACGTGAAAGGCGGCGTGGCGTACATGCCGTTCAACCGCAAGCTCCTGAGCCGTGTCCTCAACCGTTTCTTCGCGCTGGGCCTCGGGCTGCCGGTGCGCGATATGTCGAGCGGGTTTCGCCTCTACCGTGCCGAGGTCCTCGCTGGTCTGGGCCTCGAAGGGCGGAACTTCGACATCCTCGAAGAAGTGCTGGTGAAGGCATACGCAGCAGGCTGGAGCGTCGTCGAGATCCCCTTCACCTACTATCCGCGCGATGCGGGATCGTCGCACGCCCGCGTCGTGGCTTTCGGGCTCGACCTGCTACGCGCCTTCGCGCGTCTCTGGGGGTTGCGCAGCTCCATCGAGTCGGCCGACTACGACGAGCGTGCCTTCTACAGCCGGATTCCGCTCCAGCGCTATTGGCAGCGAGAGCGGCACCGCATCATCACGGCTATGGCGCGCGGAGCGGGCCGCACCTTGGATGTCGGCTGCGGGTCGAGTGTGATCCTGCAGAGTCTGAACTATGCCGTCGGCATCGACATCCTGCCCAACAAACTGCGCTACATGCGGCAGTACGGGATCCCGCTGGTGCGTGGGTCGATTACCGCGCTACCGATTGGCGACGCCAGCTTTGATTGCGTGGTGTGCTCCCAAGTGATCGAGCACCTGCCGGCGGACCCCGCGATCTTCGACGAGCTGACGCGTGTCCTGCGACCGGGTGGCCTGCTGATCCTGGGTACGCCCGACTATGCCACCATCGGCTGGCGCACGATCGAACCGCTCTACGGGCTGGCTGCTCCCGGTGGCTATAAGGACGAGCACATCACGCACTACACGCTCGCCAGCCTCACGGAGCTGGCAGCGCGTTACGGGCTGGAGACTCTTCGGCACGACTACGTCTGTCGCAGTGAGCTGATCATGGCGATGCGGAAGAAGGATCAAACCGCGGAGCTTTCGCACCGGCCAGAGGCCGGTGCCACCCTCCCAAGAGAATTCTGAGAAGGCTGCGTGTGGCAGGCGATGGTGGCGCCGGCCTCTGGCCGGTGCGTCAGCGCAGCAATCCGTAAGGTCGTTGCGATACCACCGGTACCGGTATAAGCCCTCCAAGGATGGGGACGACCAAATGAGAACGCGCGAGCTGCTCAATCTTCGCAACACCGGTCACCAAGGGATCAACGCACTCTTTGCCAAGGCGCATTCGGCGGACTGGGACATCGAGCGCGATGTCGACTGGACACTGCCGGTCGCGTCGGATGATCCGTTGGTCGATCATGCCTGGGGTGCGTTTGCGCAGACGCCGACGTTCCAGGCGTTGCCCGAGGCGGTGAAGACGCACGTCACGCGGCGCGGACTCGGACGCATCCTCAACATCCTCCAGGTCGGAGAAAGCGTGGCGCAGGACGTGTGCGCCAAGATCGCGCTGCGTGTGCGTGAGGAGGACTACCGCAACCACGCCGTGGCGCAGGCGATGGACGAGGCGCGCCATCACCTGGCCTACCGCCGCTTCATCGAGAAGATGGACGAGGAGACCGAGGACATCGACTTCGGTACCGAGATGATGTTCGATACGCTGCTGGCCTCCGATGATCCGCTCGTGCTGATCGCCACCGAGCAGTTCTTTCTCGAAAGCCTGGCGATGGGTATCTTCGAAGGCATCCAACGGCATGCGCGGCACCCACTGCTGCGCGAGATCATCACGCTGGTGACGCGCGACGAAAGCCGCCACATGGGCTTCGGCATCTTGTACGTGGCCGAGTGGATGCGGCAGCATACGCTCGACGAGCAGATCGCCTTCTCGCGCCGCTGGCTCGGTCAGATCTTGGGCGTGGTCATGGACCAACCCGGGCCGCTCATGCTCAGCCGGATCGTGCAGCGCATGCGTGAAGCCGGTGTCGACAACGCTGACCAACTCGGTGCGCAGATGCTGCGTGAGCAGCAGAGCGTCAACGCCGCAGAGGCGACGGAGGCCATCACTGGGCGCCGCGTGCCGCATCTGTTGAAGAGCGCGCGCCGGGCCGGGTTGCTCAAACCGGAAATCATTGAGGCCCTCGGGATAGCAACCCACCCGCTGATCGTCGGAGCGCTCCGGCATTCAACCGACACCGACGCGGCGGCGTGAGCTGCGCTCGGCTTACGCCAGTTCTACGCGACCCCGTGGCGTCTCAAGTGTGGCTATGAGCATTGCAGCCGGGCCGCGTGACAACGGCAGCTCGGCTTTGACGGCATTGAGCAGCGGACGGATGAAGCCCGGCTCCGGATGCTCGGCACGGAGCTCCGTCAGGACGCACCCCGTCGCGACGCTGTTGGCCGGATGTGGTGTCGTGCCCCAGTCGATGAGGAACGGCACCAGCCCGTCGCCTTGCAACCTCGGCGTGAGTGTTAGTCGCCAGGTGAGGCGGACACCGTCAGGCCGTGTCCGACTCATCGAGAAGACGACGCCAGGATCGTAGGCGGCGGCGCGCGCGGCGGCGACGCACACCGCGATGTCCGGTGCCTTGGTTGCCCACGTTAGCAGCCGCGGCGCGGTCAGTGTGTCGAGGCCGAACGGACGTGGCATGGCCGGCGGTGGTTGCATGGGGTCAGGGGCGATGATTTCCAAGTACGTATCATGCCCCAGCGCTAGCAGGGCATTGTGCGTTCCCAGTCCGACGTGCCGGCCGCCTGGTGTGGCTTGGACACCGGTGCGGGCGGCGAACTCGTCGACCGCGCTCGCCAGGTTTGGCACGCCGTATACCAGATGATCCAGCCCGTTCATGGTCTGGGTCCTGGCTGTGCCAGTGAACGCCGCAACAGCCGTCTGACCACGACGGCGACCGCCGTGGCGGCGATGAGTGCGACCAGCAGCCACATCTCGACGCGCTTGACGTCGCCGACTAGCATCGCGGCGCTGCCGCTGAAGGCGTAACCGAGACTGGCAAGTGCACTTGCCCAGATGGCGCAGCCGACCAGGTCGAGGAACGCGAAGCGTCCAAACGGCAGCCGGCGGATGCCCCAGTACAGCATGCTCACGACGCGCGTGCCGAAAATGAACCGGGCGATGACAATCTCGCCGGCACCCAGGCGTCCGACGAGACTCTCGATGCGCGATCCCACCAGCTGATAGGTCTTGGTTTGCTGCGCTTGCGTGGAGTGCCTGCGGCCGACGGCGTAGCAAACCCAGTCGGCAACCACGGCGCCGAGCCAACCCGCCGCCAGCGCTGCAGGGAAGTGCAGCAGCTGCAGGTGCACGGCGACGCCGCTCAGGATCACAACGATATCGCCTTCGAGGGCCGCGCCCACAAAAACAGCCAGCAGCCCGTACTGAGTGATGAGCGCTTCCATCGTCGGCAGCCTATTGGAAGCGCACGCTGCCGAAAAGAGGGCGACACCCGACGCCGCGCTAACGAACGGCCGCGTATTGTGTCTAGCGAGGATGGGGAATGAGGGTTGATCAGGAGCGCCAGCATCTTACCGGCGCACTTGGTGGTCACACCCACCGGGCGAGTTGCCGGTGCCCCGATCGTCGGGGCCGGCGCGCAAGGCGGGTCGGTTACACTGTGGCGAAGCGGGCGCGAGCGAACGTCCCACGCAGCACAACTCGTCGCGTATTCACCATGTGCATGATGACCGCGATAACCTCTGCATCTGTGCGGCAGGTGTCCTGGACGGTTTCGACTAGTTGTAGCAATGTGACCCTACGCTGCTTCCTTTTCATTGTTGCCTCCTGTGTGAGTGCTCACTCGCTCTGTCCTGCGTGATAACACAGCATGCCCCGTGCCAGACCAGGTGCGAAGAGTCGGCGCCGGTGCACCCAGGCGGTCTGGCGGTGCTGCCGGGCATCCGGGGTGCGCTGGCGTCGTCACGTAACCCAGGAGTGACACTCCCGTGGCGGATTCGGTGAGCCACACGAGCGCAGATCGTGCAACGCCGCTGCCGTTCCGACATCTGTGCGCCCGCATTGACACACCAGTGGCTCCTCTCTAATTGTGACTGACTGGTCAGTTTCGGAATGTCAATACCGGTTTGCTTTCCCACTGTCGCTACCCCACGGCGCGGCCGACCGCCGATGGCGGGCCTACGCCAGAACATCTTGCAGGCTGCGGAGGCCATCTTCACGCAGCACGACTACCACGAGGTGCTGATGGAGGATGTCGCGCAAGCCTGCGGCGTCGGCAAAGGCACACTCTATCGCTATTTCCCGAGCAAGCACGAGCTCTACTTGGCGGTGATGTTCGAGGGCATCGAGGGGCTGCGTGATGAGTTGCAGGCTGCGGTCGATCGGCAGGCGGCACCGGCCCAAAAGATTGAGTGCCTAGTGCGCTGCATCCTTCAGCACTTCTGGGACCGGCGTTTCTTTTTTGCGCTGATCCACCGCAACGAGCACAAGCCCGACGACCCTGACGGCCGCGAATGGTTGCGCCGACGCGCCGAGATCGCCGCGCTTGTCGAGCACACCCTCGAAGAGGCGATGACTGCGGGCTATGTCCGGCGCACGGACCCGCGTATCGCAGCGGAAATGTTGCTCGGCATGCTGCGCGGGGTAAACCGCTACCGCACGCGGCAAGATACCTTGGATGATCTGGTTGCGGCGGTCGTTGATGTGTTCCTCTGCGGGATGGCAACGGCGGCAGGCCGTCGCGTCGCAGGGGCCGGACGGAAGGCATGCCCATGAGACTTCTCCCGACTGTTGGTCTGTTTGGCATCAGTGTGCTGCTGTGCGGGGTTGCTGCGGCCGACGACCTACCGACCAAGACGTTGGCCGAATGCATCGCTATCGCAGTGCAGCAGCACCCCAGCCTCAAGGCGGCCGGCGCATCGGTTGAGGCCGGGCATCAGCGTGTGTGGGAAGCAGCTTCGAACTATCTGCCGCAACTCAATGCCAACTACAACGCTAGTCGCAGCAGGACCAGCAACTCTGCACGCACCCAAGGCACCGGCCTCGGGCTGGCGCAAACGTTCAATTTCTACTCCACCGGCCTCAGCTTCACCCAGGTCCTGTTCGATTTCGGACAGACATTGGCCTCGATTCGTTCGGCACAGGCAGCCGAGCAATCGTTGGAGGCGGACCTGTCCACACGGCGCGACACGGTGGTGCTCAACGTCAAGCAGTCATACTTCAATTTACTGGCGGCGATCCGTCTGCTGAAGGTCGCGGACGACACTGTCCACCAGAGCCAAAAGCACCTCGAGCAGGCACAGGGGCGGTACGAGGTCGGCATGGCGCCGAAGTTCGATGTGACCAACGTGCAAGTGCAGCTGGCGCAGTCCGAGCTCAACCAAGTGACGGCGCGCAACAACGTGGCCGTGGCGCGTGAGACGCTGCGCAACGCCCTCGGCCTCGTCGGCCCGCTGGACTTCGACATCGTTGACGACTTCGGCGCGCGACGCGTGCAGATCTCATCGGAAGATGCGCTGGCGTTGGCCTACGACAAACGTCCCGAGCTGCAGAGCATCCAGGCACAGGAGCGGTCGACGGAGCAACAGATTGCTTCGTTGCAACGGAACTATCTCCCCAATCTGACCAGCAACGGTGAGTACAGCTGGACGGGCAGAGACTACCCGCTGCAATCGAGTTGGAACATCGGCGCCACCGTCAACCTGTCGATCTTCAACGGCGGCCTGACGATCGCGCAGGTCGGTGAGCAAAAGGCGAACTTGTCGAACCTCAAATTCAACGAGGATGTGCTGCGCCAAAACATTGCGCTCGAAGTGCGGCAAGCGGTTCTCAATCTCCAGCAAGCCGCGGAGAGCATCCGCGTGGCGGAGAAGGGATTGCAACTGGCGCGGGAAAATCTGGATCTGGCGGACGGCCGTTACAAGACGGGTGTCGGCAACATCATCGAGTTGACCGATGCGCAGACGTCGCTGACCACCGCGGAGGCGAACTACGTGCAAGCGCTCTATGGCTATCAAAACTCCGTGGCGGCGGTGGAGAAGGCGACGGCGCAGCAACTTGCCGCGAGCTGAGTAGATCCCTCATGCACACTCGTACCCGTTTGGCCGTCGGCGCCGTTGCCGCTCTCGCTCTCGTCATCGACGCGTGTTCCTCCGGGGGCGAGGACTCCGGTCGCGATCACAAGGAGACGGTTCCGGTGACCGTGGCGGTTGTGGTGCAGAGGGATATCCCTGTGCAGCTCCGCGCCATCGGCAATGTGGAGGCGTACTCCACGGTGTCGGTCAAGTCGCAAGTGGAAGGTCAGCTGGCGCATGTGCACTTCGTCGAAGGCCAGCCCGTGAAGAAGGGGGATCTCCTCTTCACCATCGATCCGCGCCCATTCGAATCGGCGTTGCGGCAAGCGGAGGCGACGGTGGCGCGCGACGTTGCCGAAGCCCGTAACGCGGAGGTGGACGCGAAACGCCGCACCCAGCTGCTGGCGCAAGGGTTCGTGTCGCGCGACGAGTATGATCAGTCGCAAACCAAAGCCGCCTCGTCCGCGGCGGCGGTGAAGGCGGATGAGGCCGACGTCGAGAACGCGCGCTTGCAGCTGCAGTACTGTTACATCCACTCCCCGATCGACGGACGTGTCGGCCAGCTCCTCGTGCATGAAGGCAACGTCTTGAAGGCCAACGACACGCTGCTGGCGGTGATCAATCAAGTGCGCCCTGTCTACGTCGCCTTCTCGGTGCCGGAGCAGGATCTGCCGGAGGTGCGCCAGCGCACGGCGGCGGGGAAACTGCCGGTGCAGGCCCTCGTGCCGCATCACGATGACACGCCGGTCGTCGGCGAGCTGAGCTTCATCAACAACACCGTCGATGCGACGACCGGCACCGTGCTGCTCAAGGCGCTGTTCGCAAACGAAGATGAAGCGTTGTGGCCCGGCCAATTCGTCGACGTAGCGGTGACGTTGGCCGTGCATCGCGATGCGGTGCTCGTGCCCGCCGAGGCGATCCAGGTCGGGCAGCAGGGCCAGTACGTATTCGTCGTTGCCCCAGAAGAGTTGGCGGAAGTCCGCGCGGTCGTGCCGGGCGATCGGGTCGGCCAGGAGATTGTCGTGAGCCAGGGACTCACCGCCGGTGAGCGCGTCGTCACCGACGGACAGATCCGTCTCGCCCCGGGCCTCAAAGTGCAGATCAAGGACGGCAACGGGAGCGGCAGCCATCCCACGCCGGCTGGCGGCAGTAGGACCGCTCGATGAACATCGCCGAGGCATTCATTCGCCGTCCGGTTGCCACCACGCTCATCATGGTGGCTATCCTTATCTTCGGCAGCATCGCCTACCGCACCCTGCCGGTGAGCGATCTGCCAAACGTCGACTTTCCGACGTTGTTGGTCACCGCGAGCTTGCCGGGCTCCAGTCCGGAAACCATGGCGTCGTCCGTTGCCACTCCGCTCGAGCGCCAGTTCTCGACGATCGCCGGCCTCTCGTCGATGAGCTCCACGAACTCGCTCGGGACGACGCAGGTGACGCTGCAGTTCGACCTCAGCCGCAACCTCGACGCGGCGGCGCAGGATGTGCAGGCGGCGATCACGCAGGCTGGACCGTTGTTGCCGCCGGACATGCCGAGCCCACCGACGTTCCGCAAAGTGAACCCCGCTGATCAGCCGATCATGTACATCGGACTGACCTCTGCCACGCTGCCGATGTGGACACTCGACGAGTACGGTGAGACGCTGCTGGCGCAACGCATCTCGATGGTCAGCGGCGTGGCGCAGGTGCAGGTGTTTGGAGCGCAGAAGTACGCGGTGCGCATCAAGCTCGACCCGCGCGCGTTGGCCAGCCGCGGCATCGGCATCGACGAGGTCGAGCAGGCGGTGCGTGCTGCCAACGTCAACCTGCCCACCGGTGTGCTGCAAGGCAGCCAGCGCCGCTTCACGGTGCAGGCGACCGGCCAACTCACCGAGGCCGCGCTCTACCGGCCGGTGATCGTCGCGTATCGCAAGGGGTCGCCCGTGCGGTTAGAAGAGCTCGGTACGATCGTCGACAGCGTCGAGGACGACAAGACGGCCTCGTGGTTCGCCGACGCCGAGAAGATGCAGCGCTCCGTCGTGTTGGCGATCCAACGCCAGCCGGGAACCAATACTGTAGCCGTGGCCGAGGAGGTGAGGGGGCTGCTGCCACAGCTCCAACTGCAATTGCCCCCGTCGGTGGAGCTGCATATTCTGTTCGACCGCTCCGAGTCGATCCTGTCGTCGTTCACCGACGTGAAGTTCACCATGATCCTGGCGCTGATGCTTGTCGTGCTGGTGATCTTCGTCTTTCTGCGCAACATCTCGGCGACCATCATTCCGAGCTTGGCCCTGCCGTTGTCGATCGTTGGCACCTTCGCGCTGATGCATCCGCTGGGGTTCAGCATCGACAACCTGTCGATGATGGCGCTGGTGCTGTCGATCGGCTTCGTCGTTGATGACGCCATCGTCATGCTGGAGAACATCGTGCGGCACATGGAGATGGGTAAGTCGCCGTTGCAGGCTGCCCTCGAGGGCTCGCGCGAGATCGGCTTCACGATCCTGTCGATGACCCTGTCGCTGGCGGCCGTGTTCATCCCGGTGTTGTTCATGCCGGGGATCCTCGGGCGCTTGTTTCACGAGTTCGCGGTGACGATCTGCATCGCCATCCTGCTGTCCGGCTTCGTCTCCCTGACGCTCACGCCGATGCTCTGCAGCCGCTTCCTCCTGCCGCCGTCGGCGGAGCGTCACGGCCGCTTCTATGTGGCGACCGAACGCATGTTTGACGGCTTGCTGCACTGGTACGAGCGCAGCCTGCACTGGGTGCTGCGGCACCGCCCGGGGACGATGGCCGTGTCGCTGATCATTCTGGTGGCGACCGGCTATCTCTTTGTCCGCATCCCCAAGGGCTTCATCCCCAACGAGGACCAGAGCGCGATCTTCGCGATCACCGAGGCGGCGCAAGGTGTGTCGTTCGACGCGATGTCGAAGCATCAGCAAGCGGTCGCCGACATCGTCCGGCAAGACCCGAGCGTGCGTGTGCTTTTCTCGACCGTCGTCGGGGCGAACGCGTCGTCGGGCAGCACGGTGAACCAAGGCCGCATGTTCATCCATCTGAAGGGCCATTCCGAACGGCCGAGCCTGCAGGAGATCATGATGCGTCTGCGGCCCAAGGTCGGCGTGATCCCGGGGATGCGGGTGTACATGCAGGAGATGCCGACGATCCGGATCGGCGGGCAGCTGACGAAGAGCCTCTACCAGTTCACCCTGCAGAGCCCGAACACCCAGGAGCTGTACAGCAACGCGGAGGCGCTGGAGCAGCGGCTGCGGGCGCTGCCGGAGCTCACCGACGTGACCAGTGACCTGCAGAACCAGAACCCACAGGTGAACTTGGTCATCAACCGGGACAAGGCGTCGTCGCTCGGTGTCACCGCGGAGCAGATCGAGAATGCCCTCTTCAGCGCTTACGGCGATCGCTGGATCTCGACGATCTACGCGCCCAACAATCAGTACAAGGTGATCATGCTGCTCGAGGAGGCTTACCAGCGCGACCCGAATGCGTTGTCGCTCCTCTACGTGCGTTCGTCGAAGGGGCAACTCGTGCCATTGAGCGCGGTCGCTTCGTTGACCGAGAACACCGGCCCGCTGACCGTGAACCACGCCGGACAGCTGCCGGCGGTGACCATTTCCTTCAACCTGCGGCTCGGCTCGTCGCTCGGCGAGGCGGTGGACAAGATCAACGCCATCGCGCGGCAGACGCTGCCGGCGACGATGACGACGAGCTTCCAAGGCACGGCGCAGGCGTTCGAGTCGTCGCTGTCAGGCCTCTGGCTGTTACTCCTCGCGGCCATCCTGGTGATCTACATCGTCCTCGGCATCTTGTACGAAAGCTTCATCCATCCGATCACCATTCTGTCCGGTCTGCCGTCCGCAGGTTTCGGCGCGCTGGTAACGCTGCTGCTCTTTCATTCCGAGCTGAACATCTACGCATTCGTCGGCGTCATCATGCTCATCGGCATCGTGAAGAAGAACGCCATCATGCAAATCGACTTCGCCCTCGACGCGCAGCGCACCGAGGGAAAACCCGCTCTGGAAGCGATCTACGAAGGCTGCGTCATCCGTTTCCGTCCGATCATGATGACCACGATGGCGGCGCTGCTCGGCGCGCTGCCGATTGCCATCGGCTTCGGTGCAGGCGCTGACGCGCGGCGGCCGCTGGGTCTGGCGGTGGTGGGCGGGTTGCTGTTCTCGCA
>JBGQHM010000038.1:0-28636 GCA_041497995.1 Binatia bacterium
AGATGCAGCGGCGCCATGTACCAGCCGAGACTTTGCGAGGAGACGTTACCGAACGGGTCGAAGAGCGTCAGCGTGTTGATGTAACCGACATCGCGCAGCGCCACCCACCGACTCCATCCACCAGCGGCTTCGAGCGCACGCGCCAGCACCTGGCCGGCTTCGCCGGCCGGTAGGCGCGGTACTGCCGCGGGCGCGGTCGACGGCTGACAGCCGCTCGCCAGCGCCGCAAGCACCGCGAGGACGATTGCGGTTGCGTGTGCATGTCGGGGCACGCGCACCCCATACGGCGGGGGTTGCTGAATTGTCAACGCGCGGAAGACGTGAGGACGTGAACCGTGGAACAGCGGGACTCGTGTTTGGACCCGCAGGTTCTGTGGGTGCGATGCGGCTGCACGCGCTCGTCCGCCACTGCGAAAAATCCCCCGCTCACTGTGTTCGCTGCCCCCTTTTTCAAAGGGGGCAGCTCATCACCCACTTTGACAAAGGGGGTCGCCGTGCAGCGGCGGGGGGATTTGCGGACGCGTCGTGGCAGTCGCGGCGCCTCGACTCTACCGACGCCACTGGCGGTCGAAGCCCTAGCGGAAGAACACCAGCGTCACCAGCACGAACACGGGAATCAGTACGGCGCACGAGTATGCCATGTAACCGAAGAAGGTCGGCATCTTCACGCCTTGCTCCTCGGCGATGGCTTTGACCATGAAGTTCGGGCCGTTGCCGATGTAGCTGTTGGCACCCATGAACACCGCGCCCAGGCTGACCGCGGCGAGGAAGGTTTGCGGCACGCCGGCGATCTCAGCAGGCAAGCCGAGCCCGCGCACGGCTGCCAGGAACGTGAGGTACGTGGGTGCGTTGTCGAGGAAGCTCGACAGTGCGCCGGTGACCCAGAAGAAATGCCACGGCTGATGCAAGCCGAGGTGGTTGCCGCGCGCTTCGAGAATCAGCAGCGCCGGCATCATCGTCATGAAGATTCCCGCGAACAGCAGGGCCACCTCCTTGATCGGATGGAAGGTGAAGGCGTTCTCGGAGTGAATCTCCGGCTTGGTCAATCGATACGACAGCACGCCCATTGATGCCATGACGATCTCGCGCAGAGGCGAGGGGAGGAAGACGGAGCCGACGACGCCGGCGAGGAATGCGAAGTTCTGCGCGCCGACGATCTCAAAGTTTTGCTCCGGCATGACGTGCTTGGCTTCGTGCTGCCAACGGCTGCGGTCGAGGAAGTAGAAGATGCCGAGTACAATGCCCACGGCAAAGATCCACTGCGGCCACAACCGCAACGTCCAGAAGAACGGCACCCCTTCGAGGAATCCCAAGAACAGCGGCGGATCGCCCAGCGGCGTGAGCGCGCCGCCGAGGTTGGAGACCAGGAAGATGAAGAAGATGAACACGTGCGCCGCCGCCGGCCGCTTGGCGTTGGCGCGCAGCAACGGACGAACGAGCAACATGCTCGCACCCGTCGTTCCAATGAGGTTCGCCAGCACGGCACCCAGACCGAGAAAGATGCTGTTCACCAGCGGCGTTGGCGGGAACGCGCCCCGGATGACGATGCCGCCGGTGATAACGAACAGCGTGGCTAACAGGATGATGAAGGCGATGTACTCATGCGCGGTGTGGAACAGATGCCCCGGGTCCGCACCGAGGAAGTACAGCGCCACCGGAATTCCCAATCCGATGCTGACCTTGCCGTAGTGCTCGGCCCACCAGATCGGCGCGGTGAGCGGCCCGAGCGCAATCGTCAGCAACAAGCCGGCGAACGGCAAGACACTCCACAGTGGGAGTGTGTCGCCGAGCAGGTGTCCCATGGGCGCCCTACGCGGCCGATCCTATGCGCATGCCATAGAAGGACCGGTACACGAACACCATCGACGCGACGAAGAAGACGAAGGCGAGGAAGTGAGACAGTCCGGGCGGCAGGCTGACTGCTAGCTCAACCGCGAGGAGGCCGAACAACGTCGTGAACTTGATGACCGGGTTCATGGCGACCGACGACGTATCCTTGAACGGGTCGCCGACGGTATCGCCGACGACGGTGGCGGCATGCAGATCGGAGCCCTTTTCCTTCAGCTCGACCTCGACGACCTTCTTGGCGTTGTCCCACGCGCCGCCGGCGTTGGCCATGAACAAGGCTTGGAAGAGACCGAACAGCGCGATCGAGATCAAGTAGCCGATGAAGAAGAACGGGTTGAGGCAGGCGAAGGCGAGGGTGGAGAAGAACACCGTCAGGAAGATGTTGAACATGCCCTTCTGCGCATACTGCGTGCAGATCTCCACCACCTTCTTGGAGTCGGCGATGGACGCCTTCTCGACGCTGTCCAGCTTGATGTTCGCCTTGATGAACTCAACCGCACGGTACGCACCCGTCGCGACAGCTTGGATGGTGGCGCCGGTGAACCAATAGATCACCGCCCCACCGGTAATCAGGCCGAGCAAGAAGAGCGGGTTGAGGATCGACAGTTTGCCCAGGTGCTCCGGCTGGAGGCCGTCGGTCAGTGCGACGATGATGGAGAAGATCATGGTGGTCGCACCGACGACCGCCGTGCCGATGAGCACCGGTTTCGCGGTCGCCTTGAAAGTGTTTCCCGCGCCGTCATTCTCTTCGAGGAAGGCCTTGGCACGATCGAAGTTCAGGTCGAACCCAAACTCCTTCTTGATCTCCTGCTTGATGTTGGGGATGGTTTCGATGCACGACAGCTCGTACACGGATTGAGCGTTGTCGGTCACTGGACCGTACGAGTCCACCGCGATCGTCACCGGTCCCATGCCCAAGAAGCCGAAGGCCACCAGCCCGAACGCGAACACCGGCGCCGTCATTTCCGCGGTTCTGGCGGGCAACGCGGCGCGTAGCTCGTCGAGGCTGAAGAACCATGCGAGGCCCATCAGGATGACGAAAACGATTCCCATCCAGTAGGCGGAGAAGTTCCCGGCGATCAGACCCGAGAGGACGTTGAGCGACGGGCCGCCCTCTCGCGAGGCGGTCACGATCTCGCGCACGTGCCCCGATTCGGTCGAGGTGAAAACTTTCACAACCTCGGGGATCACCGCGCCGGCGATGGTGCCACAGCTGATGATTGCCGAGAGCTGGTACCAGAGCGAGCCACCGCCAAGCTCGCCGATGAGGAGGTAGGAGACAATGAAGGTTAGAATGATCGACACGAACGAGGTGAGCCAGACGAGCACGGTGAGTGGCTGCTCGAAGTTCATCTTGTCGGCGTCCGCGTAACGGGCGTGCTGGATGGTCTCGTTGATGACGTAGGAAAGGCCGCTGGCAACGATCATCATGATGCGCATGGCGAAGATCCAGACCAGCAGCTTCACTTGTAGGTTGGCGTTGTCCTTGAGCACCAGCAGGATGAAGGTGATCAGCGCAACGCCGGTGACGCCATAGGTTTCGAACCCATCGGCCGACGGTCCGACCGAGTCACCCGCATTGTCTCCAGTGCAGTCGGCGATCACGCCGGGGTTGCGTGCGTCGTCCTCTTTGATGTTGAAGACGATCTTCATCAGGTCGGAGCCGATGTCCGCGATCTTGGTAAAGATGCCGCCGGCGATGCGCAGCGCGGAGGCGCCGAGCGACTCGCCGATGGCGAAGCCGATGAAGCACGGGCCGGCAAAGCTTGCCGGAATGAAGAGCAAGATGATGAGCATCATCAGCAGCTCGGTGGAGATCAGCACCATGCCGATGCTCATGCCGGCCTTGAGTGGAATGTCGTACGTGGGGTAGGGCTTGCCCTTCAGCGCGGCGAACGCGGTACGCGAGTTGGCAAAGGTGTTCACGCGGATGCCGAACCAGGCGACGCCGTAGCTGCCGCCGATGCCGACGAGACTGAACATCAGGACGACGACGACCTTCACCATGTCGCCGTCAAACGCGCGCGTGAAGTACACGGCCATGATCGTGCCGATGAAGACTTCGAGCAGCAGGATGAACTTGCCTTGGGTGATCAGGTAGGTCTTGCAGGTTTCGTAGATGAGCTCGGAGATCTCACGCATCGCCTTGTGAACCGGGAGGTTCTTGAGCTGCTGGTAGATCATGATGCCGAAGCCAAACCCGAGGGCGCAGACGAACAACCCTCCGGTGAGGAGGGTCTGCCCGCTGATCCCGAGGAAGTTGACGGAGGTAAAGTTCGGAAGGATGAGATTCATCTCACCGTGCGGCTGCGCCTCCGCGGCCAACGCCTGGCTCGCGACGGCCAGGAGCATGCTGACCCAGCCGACAACAGACCATGTTTTTCTCCGTGTGTGTGCCATCCTCTTTTTCGCTCCTCGGGAATTCGTGCAGCCCCGCAACGCCCTGTGGGCGCATGCGGCTGCGCCGTTGAATTCTGTCGCCTCGTGCCCCCAACCGACCCCAGCCCTTTGGTGTGTGCGTGGAAGCCGCAGAGTCGTTTGTTTCGAACGTGGCGTTATCGCAAAACTCACTTTGAAAGACAACTCCTCGCGGCGCGCCGGTAGTGTCTCAGTTTGATTCGGTGGCAAGCTGCCCGTGCTGGGGGATCGTCCGTTGTTTGACTTCTGCCAGCATTCTGAACAACAATTCCCTTAAATTTGCCTAATGGGGGGGGGCGTCATGACAAAGGCAAGTGTGAAGATCGCAGCGTGCGCCGCGCTACTGTGCGCCGGAACGGCGCTGGCCACACTGCTCTGCGTCGGCCGCGCAGCGGCACTCTGCGGCGACGGGATCAGCGAACCGGGCGAACAGTGCGACGATGGCAACGCCGCAGCTATAGACGGATGCTTCGGGTGCTGTCTCGAACCTGGAACTATCACCAACAATTTGCCTGCGGAGTTTCTCGCAGACGACTGCTTTCTCAATCTGCTGCCCACCACCAGCAGTTCTGTCACTCTGCTAAAGAACTTGTCAAAATTCATCCAGCTGACGGCCCTTGCTCAAAGCATTGATCCCACTAAGGACGGAGGCAATGGCGCATTGAGGGTCTGCAAATTTCTGAAGCAAGCACTAGGCGTCGTAGGCAAGATCGAGACGAACATCAACAGCCTTGTCATCAAAGGATCTATCTCTGGGAGCGAGGCTGTCCCGATTCTGACTCCCTTGGTGGAGGCGACTGTGTGGGACGCTCAGATTCGCAAAGAGCTGCTTTGCGCGCCGTAAGTTGACAGCGGCAGCCACTTCAAGTGATCACCTCTTCCGCCGCCTTTGGCTTCCGCCCAACCTTCTCGTGCGGTTGGCGCGCTTCCCATTCGTCCGCGACGCCGACGAAGTCTTCCATCGTCCAGACGTGATCGGTGAGCTTGGCTTCCATCGCCGGTGTGACCCTGAGCGTCTTGTGGACGCGGCAGAAGTTGTACCAAGCCGTGTACAGCGCGACCATGTGGCAGTGGTTCTCAAACTTCTTGGAGAACGCATTGGTGAGGCGGGTGAAGCGCCGCATGTGCATCCGCATCGTGAGGTTCGATCTTTCGACGTACGACGTTGAGACGTGCTTTATGTCCGGGTCGCCGTAGATGCGGGTCTTCTCGATGCCAGTGCAGACGGCTGGCGAGTAGCGGCGTTCGTCTTCCTTTGGGTCTTTGCCGTACGTCTTCACCAGCTGGGCATAGTCGATGCCCTGAGAGCCGAACGCGCCGCCGATCGCAGACAGATACGCCTTATGGCCGTCGGTTGTCATTTGCACGCGACCATCAAGACGGCTGGCAAGGTCCAGCATGAACTCAAAGGCGTCTTCCGCGCCACGGTCGCCAATGCGCCAGGAGATGACCAGCTTGGTATCGGCATCGAGGCCCGTCCACGTCCACACGTCGCCAACGCCAGCGGCGCGGTGCTTCTTCATCTTCGCAGCCTTTTCCTTCATCGCCACGAAGCTCCAAATCTCGTCGCACTGCACACGTACCGACTTCACGCCGCGCACAGTGAGGTCGTGGAACTCGGCGCACGCCTCACCCGCAACCACTAGCTCGCGGCTGACGGTGTTGATCGAACAGTCGATGATCCGCGACACTGACCGCATCGACGAACCTTCGCAGAGAAGCGAAAGGATTTGGGCACGCTTCGCAACGGGCAATCTGTTCATGCCCGAATTATATGAAATTCGTGCTTGAGTGTCAAGCATTTTGTTCATCTTGATATAGGTCGCGAAAAGGGTCGGGGCCTGCTAAACAAGGAGGTAGGGCAAGCTCACCACGGCGCGGCTCCCAGGTCCCACGCAAGGAAATAGGGAGCCGCGCCTTTCCGGTTATCGCCCATGCGCCCGGTGAGGTTGGAACGCATGGGCTAATGCCCTCCTCTTCATCAACGCCCTCCTCATGCTGTACGTTCGATGAACGCGCCAGCTAAGCTAGCCTAGTCTGACTGCTTGCGCAAATGCCGATTCGGGCAATCCGCATTCGACGGGTTGACAGACCCCAGTTTGCGGCATTATATTTCCTTCCGGGAGGGGATAACCATGGCTGACCAACCACAGGAATCGGCATCTGGCGACCGCGAGCGGTCAACGATTCAGTTCCCATATTCCGATCTCGACGATGCCGCTGTGCTCGCGAAGGCTATATTTAATCAGGGCGGGGGGACTGGTGCTTTAGATCAAGTTGCCGCCTGGGTGGGGCACGACGCGATCAACAGCGGTGCGTTTCGATCTAAGCTAAACTCTGCGCGAATCTTCGGCCTAATCACCATCGAGCGCGGTCAGGTGGCGGTTACTGCCATTGGGCGGCGCATAGCGGACCCGGAACGCGAGAAGGCGGCAAGAGCCGATGCGTTCCTTGAGGTCCCCCTGTATCGCAAGCTCCACGAGAAGCACCAAGGCGGAAAGTTGCCCGATCCAAAGGGGCTAGAAACCGATATTGCCGGGCTAGGTGTTGCTCCGAAACAGGTGGTGCGCGCACGACAGACTTTTCAACGCTCGGCGGAACAAGCGGGATTTTTCGTTCACGGGAAAGACCGCCTAGTACGCCCCAGTACGAATGGTGGCTCGAAAGAGCCCCCTCCCAAGGTTCCGCCGGTCCGACCGGGAGTCGAGCCCCCCTCTGCGGGGGGCTCGCTAAATCCTTTCATCCTTGGACTGCTTCAAACATTGCCTGAGCCTGGAGCGGAATGGCCGACCACTGGCAGACGAGAATGGCTACAGACCGCAGCCCACATTTTCCGGTTAATCTACAAGCGGCCCTCTTCCGACGATGACCCCAAGGGCGCACCCACCGAACAAATTGACGTGTAGCCCAACCGAAAACTAGCTTGCACGGCACGCTTATCCGGCATGAAATACCGAGACTTCCTGAAATGGCTGGAGCCGGAAGGTGTGCGCGAGTATCGCTCGGGCAAGGGCTCTGAGCGGATTCTTATTCGCGAGATGGTGCCGGGTTCAGGAAAGGGGCCGCAATACTCCATGAAATGCCACGGCGAAGGAAAGGACATTGCACGCGGAACCATGATGGCCGCGTTGCGTCGCTTAGACCTGAAACACAAAATAGAGGAATTGCTCCACTAAGGGAGCTTACGCGCAAACGTGGTGTGGGCCTTCGGTTTTCTCGTGGAGATTCCAAACCGAAGGAAGGACATCGTCCGTGTTATCAATCGTGATGCGCTCCACGCCAATCGGCGTGCCGTTATTAAACCGCTTCCACGCTTCGTATGGAGCCCCATGGAACAAGTACTCCATATTGTCGTTCTTAATTGCGTACTCTACGTGAGCCCGAGTGACGTCGATGATATTCTGCTTGGCCTCATCAATCGTGTCACCCGATTCTACGAGGTCAAATTCGAGGCAGTGGCCGTACCAATCCCCATCCTCACAATAGAAGACCACGTGAAGGTGCATGTTGGAGTCGATCACCGTTGCCATTCCGTCGCTTCCCCTTGTTCCAGGGTTGTACCATGGTTGTACCAGATTGTCCTCTGTATTCTTTCCGGCAGGCTCTCGCAAGAGCGCACGAGGGATCGACGGGCGCTCAGCGTTAACTTGTTGAACAGTTAGGCGCGCTCGCGCCTACGGCTTCCCCCATCGCTCCCGCGCCGCCTTCTTAGCAATCGCCTTCCGCTTCGTCGGTGACAGCGCCTTCGCCCGCGCCTTGCCGCCCTTCAGGCCACCGCGCCGCATGTGCTCTTTGGCGGGGTCCGGTGCGGTCACCGTCTCTGTGATCTCGCCCGTGGCAATCCGCATGACGTGAACGGCATTCCCGATCACGTCGGCTGGTCTGCGCTCGCCTCTCGGTCCCTTCGGCATCTAGACCAACCGATACCGAGCGCGACCAATGCGCTCGAAGTAGTCGTAGGTCACTCCGAAGTGCTGCTTGACGTTCTTGGCGTTCCGGCAGCATCGGGAGGTGACATGCGTTCGAATCCCACTCTTGGCATACTCGCTGCCATTGGCGTCCAGCTCCTCGACCACTTCTTGCGGCGAAAATTCGTTCCTACCCTTGCGTGCGGTGATTCGCTGCGCTGCTTCTAAGACTTGCTCGTGGCAAACGCCTTTGGGCATGCTGGTAACATGGCGCGAGGCTAGATCGGTTTCAAGGGCGCGCCGGAATCAAAGTGAGACACTACCGGCGCGCCAGCGTTGACCACCTGTCAGCCCGATGTTAGCGTCACTTTCACCTTGGAAAAGCATCGCAATCCGGTTCCGACCGTAGACGCGATCATTGAGGTTACCGGTGGTATCGTGCTGATTCGGCGCCGCAATCCGCCGCCGGGATGGGCGTTGCCGGGCGGCTTCGTCGACTACGGCGAGACGCTGGCTGCGGCCGCGGTGCGCGAGGCGCGCGAGGAGACCAGTTTGGAGGTGCAGCTCACCGAGCTGTTCCACGTCTACTCCGACCCGGCCCGCGATCCGCGCCAACACACGATTGCTACCGTGTTCATTGGCAAGGCCACGGGCGCGCCTGTTGGTGGCGACGATGCGGCCGAAGCCGCAGTGTTCACGGCCGACGCGCTGCCGGCGCCGCTGGCCTTCGACCATGCACGGATCCTCGAGGACTACTTCGTCTACAAGCGCACCGGTCGCCGGCCGCCGTATGACCGCTGATGCGCTGCGTGTGCACGTCGAGCCGCTGAGCGCGGCCGAACGCCGCGATCTCCTCTGGCTGGCGCGTGCATCGATTCGGTCGAGCTTGAGCGGTGACGCGCGGCGGCCAGAGATTGCGCTGACGGCGGCGCTACAGGAGCTGACCGCGGCCTTCGTCAGCCTGCACTGTGAAGGCCGGTTGCGAGGCTGCGTCGGGTCGGTGCTTCCGGAGAAGCCACTGTACGAAATGGTGGCCCGCATGGCCTGCTCCGCAGCCTTCGACGACCCGCGCTTCCCGCCCGTGACGGTGGTCGAAGTGCCGATCATCGACATCGAGATCTCGCGTCTCAGCCGCATGGTGCCGGCACAGCCGGAGGATGTGCGGCCAGGCATCCATGGGGTCTGCGTGGCGCGCGGCCACCAGCGCGCCGTCTTCCTCCCGCAGGTGGCGACGACGCACAACTGGGATCGCGATACGCTGCTCGACGAGCTGTGTCGTAAGGCGAGCCTGCCCCACGACTCTTGGGCTCAGGCGGACTGCAGCTTGATGGTGTTTGCGGCGGAGGTGTTCAGCGACGAGCGTGATTGGTGAGCGCAATGTCGGGCGGTTCATTGTCGCTCGGTGGCCGCTGCAGGGCGGCTTGCCTGCCGGCCGCCTCAGCGCTTGACGCCGACCTTGGCGAGCAACCGCTTGTGGACCGCTTCGGGGAGCAACGCGCCGACATCGCCGCCCAGACTCGCTACTTGTTTTACCAGTCGCGACGCGGTGTAGAAGTGCTTCGGCCCGGCCGCCATGAAGAAGGTCTCGATGTGCGGTTTCATGTGGCGGTTCATCATCGCCATCTGAAACTCGTACTCGAAGTCGGACACTGCCCGCAGTCCGCGGATGATGACGCGCGCGCTGATCCGATCGCAGTAGTCGACCAGCAGACCGCTGAATTTGTCGGCCGTAGCCCGGCCGCCGGTGTCGGCCAGCGCGTCACGAATCATGTCGACGCGCTCGTCGGCGCTGAACAGGGAACCGTCCTTATGCGGATCGCTGCTGGCGGCGGCGACGGCGACGACTACTTGATCGAACACGCTGACCGCCCGGCGGATAATGTCGAGGTGGCCGTTCGTGATCGGGTCGAACGAGCCGGGGTAGACGGCACGTACGATCTGCTTCTCGTCTTTCTCTGCAGCAGCCATTCCTTCTTCCGCCACAAACAGGGCGAGGCCTGTCTTTCCATAGCGTCGGGCCTGGGTCAAATGGAGCGGCGCGTAGGCTGCCGCCGGCGCTTCATCGACGTGGTGCTCGACGACCACCCAGCCGCCGGGCTTCGTCGAGCCATGTGCGGCAAGATCCATCAACGTGCGCTCGACGAGCCCCTGTCCGTAGGGCGGATCGGCGAACACGCCGTCGAAGCAGGTACCGGCCCGCGACAGTTGTGCCAGCGCCCGCTGCACCGACAGCTGCAGGACGCGGGCCCGCTCGCTGAACCCGCAGCGCTGGAGGTTGTCCCGCAGCACGCGGGCGGATGTCGTAGATTGCTCCACGAATGTGACCGCGGCGGCACCGCGGCTCAACGCCTCGATGCCCAGCGCGCCACTGCCGGCGAAGAGATCGAGCAGGTGCGCGGATTCGAGCGTAAACCGGCTCGCGAGAATGTTGAAGAGCGCGCCCTTGACCTTGTCGGCCGTGGGCCGCACCGCCAACCCGCGGCCGGCGGCGAGCCGGCGCCCTTTGGCGCTCCCGGCGATGACGCGCATGCGCCCGCACATAGTGGATCGGCACTGCGCTGGCAACGCGTAGAACAAGTATTGCGTCCCCGTGATGCGGCAGGTAAGACACCGGGCACCAACAGTGTGAGGAGGTACAGCATGCGCGGTTACGTTCTGGCGCTCGGCATTGCCGTTGCGCTCATGGCTTGTGAAAACAATAGCGAGGAGCTGAAGCAGCTACGGGAATCCAAACGCCAGCTCGAGGCCAAGGTCGCCGAGCTGGAGAAGAAGGTGGCTCCAGCACCCGCGGCGCGGCCGCAAGTGGATCCGAACAAGGTGTATGATCTCGCCATTGGCAAATCACCCGTCAAAGGACCGGCCGATGCGACGGTCGTCATGATGGAGTTCTCGGACTTCCAATGCCCGTTCTGTGCGCGAGCCACGCCGCTGATCGATCAGGTGTTGCAGGCGTATCCGAAGGAGGTCAAGTTCGTGTACAAGGAGTTCCCGCTGCCCATGCACGCGAACGCTCTTCCGGCCTCGCGCGCCGCGCTCGCCGCGCAACGGCAGGGCAAATACTGGGAGATGCACGACAAGCTGTTCGCCAATCAGCGTGCCCTGACGCCGGAGAACATCAAGCAGTACGCGCAGGAGATCGGCTTGGACATGGCGAAGTTCGACCAGGACATGGCGTCTCCCGACGTGCAGCAGCAGATCAACGACGACATGCAGCTGGCCCGTCAGGCGGGAGTGAGCGGTACGCCGACGCTGTACCTCAACGGCAAGCGGATACAGAACCGCAGCTTCGAGGGCATCAAGCAGATGGTCGACGAGGCGTTGCAGCAGAAGAAGAGCTGAGGAGCGAGAGGTTCTCGATCAGCTGGCCGCGATGAGGGAGGGATGCATGATGCGCCGGTTTTTTGCTGTGCTCGGCATTGTTGGGCTGCTCGCTGCCGGTGAGTCCGGCAAGGCGGTTGGCCAGGTGCCCTCAAGTCCTGCGCCCGCACCGACTCCTCCGCCGCGGGTGTATGCGATTCCCGCGGGGAATTCGCCCTCCAAGGGCCCGGCAAATGCGCCGGTGGTTCTGGTGGTGTTCTCCGACTTCCAATGCCCGTACTGCAACCAAGTTCCTCGTGTAATCGACCACCTGTTGCAAACCTACCCGACGGAGGTCCGGTTCATTTACAAAGAGTTTCCGATGCCGATGCATCGGAACGCGTTGCCGGCGGCACGCGCTGCGCTCGCAGCCCAGCGCCAGGGCAAGTTCTGGGAGATGCACGACAAGCTGTTTGCGAATCAGGGCGCCCAGATGCCGGAGCACATCAAGCAATACGCGCAGGATATCGGCCTGGACATGGCGAAGTTCGAGAAGGACATGGCGTCCCCTGAGGTGCAGCACCAAATCGATGAGGAGATGGAACAAGGGGCGCAAGCCATGGTGGGAGGGACGCCGGCCTTGTTCGTGAACGGAAAGACGGTGAAGAACCGCTCGTTCACCAGCCTCAAGCGGGCGATCGACGAAGAATTGCAAAAGAAGAGCTGAGGAAGAGCGATCAGCCTCTTGTCTATCGCCGCGCGGTCGGAACCCAGACCCGAAAAGCAGAGCCCCTGCCCGCGGCGCTGTCGACGGAGATTGTCCCGCCGAGCAGTTCGACCAGCCGGCGAGCGATGTACAGTCCGAGCCCGACACCGGGATAGGGGCGGGTCATTGATGAATCGCCCTGCCGAAAGAGATCGAAGATCACGGGCAGCATGTCCGGCAGGATGCCGATCCCGGTGTCGATCACCTCGAACTGCACGCCGCCGTCGCGCGCGCTCACGTCCACCCGTACGCGTCCCTGCTCAGTAAACTTCATGGCATTGCTGATCAGGTTCTTCAATACGACTTTGAGTTTCACCGGGTCGGTGCACACATGCGGCAGATCCGCCGCGTGGCCCCATTCGAAATGCACGCCCGATTTCTGCTGCAGATCGTGGGTCTCGGCATCGATCTGCTCGATCAGGTCGGGCACCGCGATGTCGTGCAGGTCCAACGGCGACTGCCCGGCCTCCAGCCGGCTCATGTCGAGAGTCGCGGTAATCAGTTCGAGCAGGTTGTAGGCGTTGGTTTGCGTGCGTTGCAGGGCGTCCCGCTGGTCCACCGTCAGCGGTCCGAGCTCTCCCTCGAGCAGCAATTCATTGTAGCCCATGATGATGTTGAGCGGCGTGCGCAGCTCATGCGACATGGTCGCCACGAAGTCCGACTTGAGACGATTCGCGTGTTCGAGTTCCTCGAGCGTCCGCGCATGCTCGATGGTCACCGAAGCGAGGTGCGAGGTGCCGGTGGCGATGCGCTCTTGCACGCGGCTGAAGGTGGCGCCGCGATCGCGGTAGCCGGCGATCTGCAGGCCGCAGAGGTCTTTCCCGCGGCGCAGCGCCGTGTACAGCAACACCCCAATCCCCAGTTCCTCTGCGACGGATCGGACCAACGGGTGTATCGACTCGGCCGGCCGCACCTGCACGACGTCTGCGTCGCACAAGTGGGCGTGAACCCCAGCAAACAGGTCACTGGTCAGACGCAGCGCGCGTACCGCTTCCCACTGTTCGGGACTGCCACCGTAGTGCGCCAGGGGAACGTAGATACTCTCCCGCGGGTGAGCCAGCAGCGTGGCGCTGAAATCGCAAGGCAGAATCTCGGTGGTGCGGTGGCACAAGCGTTCGAGCAGGGTGGGCAACGCCAGCGAGGTGATCAGCTCGTTGCCCATGCGTGCGAGGGCCCGCGCGACTTGCGCCTCCTCTTGCCGCGCGATCTCGACGCGCTTGTGCTCGATTCCGATGGCGATCTCGTCGGCCACCGCGCGCAGCGCGCCGCAGGTGAAGTCGGACAGTGCCCGGCGTGCGAACAGCGCGAGCACTCCAACCGTTCGGTCTTCAACGGCGAGCGGATAGCCCGCGAAGGCGAGCAGCTGCTCGCGCCGCGCCCACTCCTGGTCGGGGACCCGCGGGTCGCCGATCACGTGGTTGGACACGTACGGTGCGCGCTCCGCTGCAATGCGACCGATCGGCTCTTGGCTCAGCGGCACACACCGGTCGGGACTGTCGAGCTGGGTGGGCAGTCCGGCACCCGCCTGCAGCGCGAGCCGCTCACCGTCATCGTCCATGGTCCAGATACGCGCCGCCGCGGCGTTCAAATGGCGCACAACGCCCTCGGCGCAACCCTGCAGAATCACCCGCAGGTCGCCACCTCGGGTGAGGGCAACGCCCACGTCCGCGCCCAACGCCGCCAGGCGTGCACGCTCCGCCGCTTCCGCTTCCGCTTGCAAGCGCTCGCGTCGCATGACGGCCTCGCGCAGCTCGCGCTCGACCGCTGGGACCAAGCGCGTCAGATTGTTCTTGAGCAGGTAGTCGTGGGCGCCCGCCTTCATCGCCGTCACGGCGACGTCCTCGCCGATCTCACCCGAGATGATGATGAAGGGCAGGTCGAGCCCGCTCTCGTGGACCACGGCGAGCGCCGCGGCACCGCTGAAGGCCGGCAGCACCCAGTCTGCCAGCACCACGTCCCAGCTCCGCTCCTTCAGCGCGGCGTTCATGGCTGCCGCGGTTTCCACGCGCTCGGACTCCACGTCATACCCACCGCGCCGGAGCTCGAGCTGTACCAGCTCCGCGTCGCCCTCGGAATCCTCGACCTGCAAGGCGCACAGGTGAGTCGTTGTGCTGGTTCGCGCGACCGCGGTAGGCCGACTCGTGTCCGTCGTCATGAGTCGCGCCGTACTCATACGCGCTCGGTAGACTGCACCTGAGGCTCCGCCACACCCGCCGGCAAGGTGAAGGAGAACGTCGCGCCGTGGTCCACCGCCGCCTCAGGCCATATGCGCCCCCTGTGCCGGTGGATGATGCGCTGGGCGATGGCCAGGCCGACACCGGTGCCCTCGAACTCTTCGGCACGGTGCAGTCGCTTGAACACCCCGAACAGCTTGTCGGCGTAGCGCATGTCGAAGCCCGTGCCGTTGTCGCGCACGAAGTACACGAGGGTATCCTGCTCGCTTATGCCGCCAACCTCGATGATCGCCGGTGTGCGCCCGCGCGTGTACTTCAATGCGTTGGACAGTAAGTTGATCCACACCTGCTTGAGCAGCGTCGGGTCGCCGTGGCACGGCGGCAAGTCGCCGATGCGCAGGTCGAGCTGCCGCCCTTGCAGCTCCGCCGTCAGCTCTCCGATGACTTCACCCACCAACTTGGCGGTATTGATGGTCTGCTTGCTCAACGGCTGTCGGCTCAGGCGCGAGAAGCGCAGTAGATCCTCAATTAACTCCGCCATGCGTTGCGCGCCGGTTTGGACTCGCTGCAAGTACTCCTGGCCTTTCACAGGTAGCGATGGGCCAAAGTCCTCCAGCACGGCCTTCGAGAAGCCGCTGACTGCGCGCAGCGGCGCGCGCAGGTCGTGCGACACAGAGTAGCCGAACGCTTCGAGCTCCTTGTTCGCCGCTTCCAGCTCGGCAGTGCGCTCGACGACGCGTTGTTCCAGCTCGGCATTGAGCTGCGCAATCGCGTCTTCAGCTCGTTTGCGCTCCGTAATGTCGCGCACGATCGTCACGGCACCAATCCGTTTTCCGCCGGCGTGCAGCGGCGCGTACGAGGAGATGACCGGCACCGCCGTACCGTTCTTGCGAAAGAAGACGTACTCGATATTCCCGCTGGTTTCGCCGAAGTCGTAGGCCCGTTCCAGCGCACAGTCGCTGCGCGGAAATGGACGCCCGTCCGGGTAGTGGTGATGAACGCTCTCGTGCAACGGTCGCCCGATAAGCTCGGCTGGTGTGAAGCCGAACGTCCGTTCCGCCTCCGGGTTCATGAAGGTCACGCAGCCGTCGTCATTGGTGACAAAAATGGATTCAGCAGCTCCCTCGGTAATGCTCTGCAGAAGGTGGAACTGATCGCGCAGCTGTTCCTCGGCGCGCCGGCGGTCGGTGACGTCTTGCTTGATGGCGATGAAATGACTGATCGCGCCGTTTGAACGAACGGGGGTGATGGTCATTTCTTCAGTGTAGAGGGTACCGTCCTTGCGCCGATTGAGAACCTGCTCCGACCACACGTGCCCGCTGGAGATGGTTTCCCAGAGGCGCGCGTAGAATGATGGCTCCTGCAGCCCCGACTTGAGCAGGCGTGGGTTTTGACCCATCGCCTCCTCCGCCGTGTACCCCGTGAGGCGTGTGAAGGCGGGGTTCACCCAGAGGATCGTTCCGTTGCGGTCGGTGATCACGATGGCGTTGGCGGCGGCCTCCAAGGCCGTACTCTGCAGCGCCATGTGCGCCGCGGCCCGCTGGCGCTCGGTGATGTCGCGGATGAAGCTGCAAAATATTTCCTGGTCGGCCAGAAAGACCGCACTCACCTCCACGTCGATGGCGGATCCGTCAGCATGCCTATGCTGGGTTTCGAAGCGCGCCCATCCTCGGCTGCGTACCTCCGCAAGGCGGTCGCGTGTTTGCTCTGGCGTCTCGACGCACTCTAGCTCGCGGATGTGCATCGACCGCAGCGCCTCCCGGCTGCGGCCGACAGCGGCACAGTACGCATCGTTGGCATCGATCAAGCGGCCGTGGGCATCGAGGACGACGAAGCCGTCTGTCGTCGTGCGGACCAGTGCCTGGTATCGCTGCTCGCTCTCGCGCAGGGCCTTCTCCGCCTGCTTGCGTTTGGTGACGTCGCGCGCGTTCACCAGCAAGCCGTGCACGACTGGGTCGTCCAACAGGTTTCTGGCCGCGGCTTCCACGTAGCGCCATGAGCCATCCTTGTGACGAAAGCGGTATTCGCCAATGCCCGTGGCCCGACTGTGCGGTAGCGCCTCGTCGATCGCTTGACGTACCCGTTTGGCGTCGTCGGGGTGAACAAAGTCGAACGCATTCCTCCCAAGGAGCTCATCAGGCGTGAAGCCACAGGCGAACCGGTGGGAGGGGCTGGCATAGCGGTAGGTTCCGTCGGCGTTGACGATCGCTACCAGGTCCAGGGAGTGTTCGATCAGCGAACGGAAGTGTTCCTCGCTTTCGCGCAATGCCGTAGAGATCCGCGTGGACTCCGTGATGTCGAGCACGGAGACGAGGACTCTGCCAAGGTCGTGTTCGTGGCCTGGCAACGTTGAGAAGCAGAGGGAGAGCACCATCGCCTTGCCGATCGTGCTGACAATAGGAATCTCACACTCGAAGGCGGTCTTCCCTTCGGCCAACATCACCAGCTGATCCTTGAACACTGCGAGCGATGCCTCCGTGAAGTAGCGCAGCAGGTGACGTTGGAGGCCGGCCTTAGACCTCGCGCCGACAAGTTTCAGGCTGCGCTGATTGCAGTCGAGAATCCTCACTAGGCCCGCCATGTGCGCCACTTCCTCGGGATGAGTGTCGAGGTGCGCACGCACGTCGGTTACGCCGCACTGACGCAGCTCTGTGAAGCGGGCAGCGATGGCGGAGAAGTCCTGCTCCCACAGGGACACCGGCGCGTTCTCAAAGAGGGTTCGGTACCGTGCCTCGCTCTCGCGCAGCAGCCCTTCAGATTGTGTGCGCTCGCGGATGCTCATGTTGCGGGCTCCGACTTTCATTGGGATCGCCTGTGAGTCGCTCGACTTAGAGAAAGGCTTCGGTGGCGCGCGTTCAGAATCTCCCCTTTCCCCGAGTCCACGAGCAGACACCGTGCCAATTGATCAACAAGGTAAACACGCCCGGCGTTCCGATTGGCCGATTCTTGCGCCTAGGAAATCAAGTGCAATTGGGAACGGTCTCAGGCCTTGTGGCCCGACCTCTCAGTAGAAGTACTGGGAGGGAGTAGGGGAAGGATTGGGCCACATTCCACCACCCGCTCGACCATCCTCCCGTGCCCGCCGCCGTGGCGAGCAACAACACGTGCGCGCTCCGTGCAACGTTTCGTGCGAACGCAGCGGCGCTGGCGGGACGGGTCTTGCCATACGCCTACCCTTTTTCGGCTCAAGGCCGATGACAGCGGACGGGTTCAGGTTCGGTACGCCGAGTTGAAGCGCACGTAGTCGAGACTCAAGTCTGACGTGAACCGGTGCGCCACGGCGTTGCCGGCGTGCAGGTGGATCGTCAGTGTGAACTCGGGGCGCTGCACAACCGCGGCGGCGCGTCGTTCCACTCGTCCGACGATCTCCTCGCCCCGGCGCACCACTTGGATGTCGTCGAGATAAACGTCTACCTTCTGCGGGTCGAAGACTGCGCCGCTGTAACCCGCCGCGCAAATGATCCGCCCGGTGTAGGGGTCGCCGCCGAAGAAGGCGGCTTTGCAGAGCGGCGAGCGCGCGATGGTATCGGCGACGCGCTCGGCATCGCGCACGCTGCGCGCTCCGTGCACGCGAATGTCGATAAGCTTGGTCGCCCCTTCGCCGTCTTTGACGACCATGCGCGCCAGAGTGGTCAGGACGCGAGTGACCGCGGCGCAAAACTCGGGGAAGGCGCGTGCGGACGGCGTCAACTGCCGATTGCCAGCGAGGCCGTTCGCTAAGAGCACAAGGGTGTCGTTGGTGCTGGTGTCGCCGTCGACCACCGCGGCGTTGAACGACTGCGGCAGCGCCACTTTGAGCACCCGCCGCAGCGCCGCTGGCGAGGCTGCGACGTCCGTCATGACGTAGGTGAGATTCGTGGCATGTGGCAGCGTCATGCGCGGCGCGATCATGCCGGCCCCCTTGGTCATGCCGGCGATGGTGACCTCGCGTCCGTCGACGACCATGCCTTCCGTAGCAAACTTGGGGAAGGCATCGGTCGTCATGATGCCCTCCAGGGCGTCATGAAAGCCGTCGGGCGACAGGTGGCGACAGGCGTCACGGACTCCCTTGCGCACGCGGTCGCGGGGGACGGGAACACCGATGCGTCCCGTCGACGACGGAATGACCAGCCGTTCGTTGATACCGAGTGCGCGTGCCACGATCGCGCACATCTCGCGTGCCAGCGCGACGCCGTCACGACCGGTGTAGGCGTTGGCGTTTCCGCTGTTGATGACCAGCGCTTGCAGGCGCCCCACCTTCGCCCGCTCGATCCCCACCAGCACCGGCGCGGCTTTGACTCGGTTCGTCGTGAACGCTGCGGCGGCCGCCGCCGGCACGTCCGACGCGATCACCGCAACGTCGCGCTTGCGGCTTTCCTTCAAGCCGCAGCGGACGCCGGCAAAGCGGAACCCGGGCACACGAATTGGGATCTGACGGACACGGACTTTCATGGGGGAGGGCCGTCAGCAGTCAGCTCTCAGCCGTCAGCTTTTGGGCCGCATCCAAGATTCTCGGTCATCTTCTTACCTCTCAAGCTGATTGCTGAGAGCTGACTGCTGATAGCTTCCTTCACGTCCCGTGGCACTTCTTATACTTCTTGCCGCTGCCGCAGGGGCAGAGATCGTTGCGTCCGACCTTGTCGGCGGTGCGGCGCGCGGGGTCTGGCTTGCGTTGCTGCGCTTGTTGTGGGCCACTGCCGCCGCTCATGACCATCTGTGCGGGTTGTGGGCGGCGGCGCTGTTCCATGCGCTGCACGTCTTCCTGGCGCGCGATCTGCACGGTGAAGACTTTCTCAACGACATCGGTTTCGAGTTGTTGCATCATGGCCTCGAACAGTTCGAAGCCTTCCTTTTTGTACTCTTGCAGCGGGTTCTGCTGCGCGTAGCCGCGCAGGCCGATGCCCTCCTTGAGGTGGTCCATCGACAGCAGGTGGTCCTTCCACAGTGAATCGAGGGTTTCGAGCAGCACCAATTTTTCCAGGTGCCGGAGCACCGGTGGTGTGAAGGCGCGTTCCTTCTCCTCGTAGACGGCGTGCACGGCACCGGTCACCGCCTGGTCGAGGCGCTCCGCCGACATGCCCTGCTTTTCCTCGTCGGTGAGCTGGAAGCGCAGGCTGAAGCTCTTGAACAGGCTGTCGTTGAGCGCCTGCCAGTCCCACTCGTCGGGATGCACCTCGTGGTTGGCGAACTGCTCGACGATCCCGCCGGCCACGTCGTCGGCCATCGCCAGTACATCGGTCTTGAGGTTCAGGCTGCCGAGGATTTCGCGCCGTCGTCCGTAGACGATCTCGCGCTGCTGGTTCATCACGTCGTCGTACTCGAGCAGATGCTTGCGGATGTCGAAGTTGTGGCCTTCGACCTTGCTCTGCGCGTTGGCGACGGCACGGGTGATCAGCCGGTGTTCGATGGGCTCGCCTTCCTCCATGCCGAGGCGGGTCATCAGACCCTGGATGCGCTCGGCGCCGAAGATGCGCAGCAGATCGTCTTCGAGTGACAAGAAGAAGCGCGACGCGCCGGGATCGCCCTGGCGGCCGGCGCGGCCGCGCAGTTGGTTGTCGATGCGGCGGCTCTCGTGGCGTTCCGTGCCCATGATGTAGAGCCCGCCGGCGGCGATGACCAGCTCACGCTCCTGGGCGCACAGCTCTTTGTACTTATGGAGGATCTCTTCGTAGCGGTCGCGGAACTCGAGCGGCGCCTTCTCCATTTCCTCGCGCACGTCTTCGACGGCCTTGGTGTACTTGCGGCGCGTGTCCTCGTAGTCGCGTTGCGCCGCTGCCACGGTTTCCTCGAACGGCTTGCGTTGCTCCAGGTACGCGGCTTCGGCCTGCTTGTATTCGTGCTCGGTCTCTTCGTACACACGGCGTGCCGTGGGCAGATCGTTGCCGGCGCCGTTACTCTCGGCCAGCGCCTTTTGAATGGCGCGCTCGTACTCCCCACGCGAGCGCTCGAAGAGCGTCTGCGCGCTGCTGAGCCGGTTGGCGTTGCCGCCGCCGTTCTGTTCGGTGTCGCGCAAGGCGTGCTGCAGCTCCTCGAGGGCGCGGAGGAAACGTTGCTGCCCTTCGTCACCGAAATACGGACCCGTGACGCGGTCGACGCCCTGCAGCGCTTCGCTGTAGCTGCCTGCCGCTTCGGCGCAGGCCGCCGCGAGTGCGGGTTCCGACTGTGCGGGCAGCCGCGCGATCTTCTCTTCATAGTCGGCGCGTGCCGCCCAGAACTCAGCTTCCAGATAGGTGCGGTGCGCCTCGGTCAACCGTTCGAGCGCTTCGGCCTGCTTTTCTTCGAACTCCTTCCACTTGGGCTCGTACTGCTTGCGTGCTTGCTGCACCGTCTCGTCGTACTTGTCGCGGAGCTTCTGGAGCACCTCTTCATACCGCTGCCCGCCTTCCGGAAGGGCGGAGGAGCGCTGGATCCACTCGTTCTCCATATCGGAGCGCGCGAGGAACTCCGGATTGCCGCCGAGCAGGATGTCGGTGCCGCGGCCGGCCATGTTGGTGGCGATCGTCACCGCCTCGTGGCGTCCGGCCTGGGCGATGACGTTGGCCTCAGCCTCGTGGTTCACGGCGTTGAGGACATTGTGTTTCACGCCCTTCTTCTTCAGCAGCTTGGCGAGGCGCTCGGACTTCTCCACCGACACGGTGCCGACGAGCACCGGCTGGCCGCGCGCGTAGCACTCCTCGACCTCCTCAATGACGGCGTTGAACTTCTCGCGCTCGGTCTTGTAGACGACGTCGGCATGGTCGAGGCGAATCATTTTCTGGTTCGGCGGTACGACCACGACGTCGAGCTTGTAGATGTTCTTGAACTCCACCGACTCGGTATCGGCGGTGCCCGTCATGCCGGCCAGCTTGTTGTACATCCGGAAGTAGTTCTGGATGGTGATCGTCGCCAGCGTCTGGTTCTCCCGCTCGATGCGCACGCCTTCCTTGGCTTCGACGGCCTGATGCAGGCCGTCCGACCAGCGGCGTCCGGGCATGAGTCGGCCGGTGAACTCGTCGACGATAATGACCTGGCCGTCCTTCACGATGTAGTCGACGTCGCGCTGGAAGAGCGCGTGCGCCTTGAGCGCCTGATTGACGTGGTGCAGCGTGTCGATGTGGTTCGGATCATACAGGTTGACGACGCCGAGCATGCGCTCGACCTTGGCGATACCGCCCTCGGTGAGCACCGCGGAGCGCGACTTTTCATCGACCCAGTAGTCGCCCGACTCCTCGGCTGGCGCGTCGCCCTGGCGCTCCTTGCGCCCGCCCTTTTTCAGGCGCGGGATGATGCGGTCAATGATGTAGTACTTGTCGGTCGATTCCTCCGCCGGCCCGGAGATGATCAGCGGTGTCCGCGCCTCGTCGATGAGGATGTTGTCCACCTCGTCGACGATGGCAAAGTTGAGCTCGCGCTGAACGTACTCCTCCAGCGTGAACTTCATGTTGTCGCGCAGGTAGTCGAAGCCGAACTCATGGTTGGTGCCGTAGGTAATGTCGGCCCGATACGCGTCCTTGCGCTCGATCGGGCGCAAGTTGAGCATGCGGTAGTCCTTCACTACGTAGGTCGGGTCGAAGAGGAAGCTGGTGTCGTGGACGATGGATGCAACCGACAGGCCCAGCATGTGGAAGATCGGTCCCATCCACTGGACGTCACGGCGGGCGAGGTAGTCGTTGACCGTCACCAGATGGGCGCCGCGGCCAGTGAGCGCGTTCAGGTAGAGCGGGCCGGTGGCGACCAGCGTCTTGCCCTCACCGGTTTTCATCTCGGCAATCTTGCCTTGATGCAGGACGATACCGCCGATGAACTGAACATCGAAGTGGCGTAGGCCGGTGGTGCGCTTCGACGCTTCCCGGACGCACGCGAAGGCCTCAGGCAGGATGTCGTCGAGCACGCGGTTCTCCGCCGCGCGCAACTCCTTCTCTGCCTCCTCGATCTGGGTCTTGAGATCCTTGGCGCCTTCGGGCGTCTCGTCGGCGGACGGGTTCTCTGCCTGCTGGCGCTGCTCCTCGAGCCGATCCTCCACCTGTTGCCGTTGCGCGGCGGTCTGCTCGCGGATCCGGGTGCGGAACTCGTCGGTCTTGCCGCGCAGTTCTTCGTCGCTGAGCGCGGCGATCGCGGGTTCGCACTCGGTGACCCGTTGCACCAGCGGCCGCATGCGTTTCAGCTCGCGGTCGTTCTTTGTGCCGACGATCTTCTTGACGATGTTCAGCATACCTCTATACGGCAGTCGGGCGGACCTCAGGCCCGCGTTACGGTGTTTGCGGTGTCCATGTGCGGCGAAAACCCTAGCAGGTTAGCGGGTCTGATGCATCTCTCCGCCCTCAGCGTTCGATGCGCACGGCGGAGTCGACCTTCTGGCCCATGAACCGACCCCCGACCTTCACGAAACGGTCGGGAACGTCGGTGACGAAGAAGCTCACCGACCCGGCCCCCGAACGTCGCGCCAGCCCGTAGCGGATCAGCGTCTCACGTACTGTGTCGGCTGTCGTGCGCGCCGAGTCGACCAGCGTGACCTTGTCGCCCATCACGTCAGCGATGACGCCGGCCAGCAGGGGATAGTGCGTGCAGCCCAACACGAGGGTGTCGATGCCACTGCGTTTCAAGCTAGTCAGGTACACGGCGGCGGTGCTGTGTGCCACTTCGTTGTCGACCCAGCCCTCTTCGGCGAGTGGAACGAAGAGTGGACACGCGCGCGTGTAGATTTCCAGGTCGGGCCGCAGACTCTTGAGCGCGCGCGTGTACAAACCGCTAGCGATCGTCGTCTCTGTGCCGATGACGCCGACCTTGCCATTGCGGGTTTGCGTGACTGCGGCCTGCGCGCCCGGCTCGATGACGCCAATCACCGGGATGTCGAAGCGTTCGCGAAGTGCATCGAGTCCGACGGCCGCGGCGCTGTTGCACGCCACAACCAGCATCTTGATGCCTTTGTCGGCGAGGAAGTCGGAATTCTCGATGGCGTATCGTCGGACGGTCTCCGCCGATTTGGTGCCGTAGGGGTGGCGCGCCGTGTCGCCGAGGTAGATGAGATTCTCGTGCGGCAGCAGCTCCGTAATTTCGTGGAGCACGGTCAAACCACCGACGCCGGAGTCGAACACCCCGATCGCTGCAGCGACCACACTTGCCGGTGCCTTCGGATGCCCGGCCGGGCGCGCGCCGTTGGGACTGCGTCGGGCGGACTTCATGACACCCCCGCCACCAACCGATGCGCGACTTCGCGATCAGGTGGTGCCTCGCCAAAAACCTTCTCCCAAACTCCCGCAGGTTCCATGCAAATGTAGAGCGGCATACGGTCATCCACGTCGCGCAACCACTCTAGCATCCGCCGGTACATTTTCACCCGCAAGCCGCGCCAGATGCGCTCCTTGCCGTCAGGGCCGGGCACCAACTCGGTGGTGAGCAGCGGGCCGCGTTGCGGCCGCGCTTTGATGGCTGCCTTTAGCCGTGGAGTCATGCGCAAGCTGCCGAGACTCACCCACGCGATACGCCGCGTGTCGAGGCGGCGGAAGATGATATCGATCGCGTCGCGATAGCCGTTCTCCCAATCATCGTGAGCGATGAGCGGATCGAAATGGAACCCGATCTTGTAACCGGCGGCCTGCACACGTGCGGCGGCGGCGACGCGGTCTTCCAGTGGGATGGTACCGGCTTCCTCTGCGGCGACGATGGCGGGTGCGTTGACCGACCAGGAAACGACGACGCGCTCCTTCGGATCGAGGTGCAGCAGGTTGTCGATGCAATCGCTCTTCGTCTTCAGTTCGAGCAGGGCATTGGTGCGCGCTGCGAAGAACGGCACGAGCTCGCACGACAGATCGGTGAGGTGATCGAGCGCGAGGCTGTCCGCGAGCTCGCCGGTGCCAATGCGAAACGTCCGCTCTGGATGCGCGCGCAAGACGGCGTCGATTTCTGCCAACCCGTCGGCCACGTTGGTGATCGCCTTCACCGCCGGGTTGTTGGCCAGGTAGTCCTGGAGAAAGCAGTAGCTGCAGTCGAACGGGCAGTTCGACGCGAAGTTCATGACCAGGTAGTTGCAGCACACCATGCCGGTCGTGCCAGCGGGGCAATGCTGCAGGAACGATCCGCGGTGCCGCTGCACGATGAACCGCCGCTTCCCTGCCGCGAATCCGTCCGGAGGCTCTGCGACGCGGAGATCGTCGATCACCTGCGTCGGCGTGTCGGGCAGACGCGCGCGCACACGACGCGCCAGCGGCGACTCCGCCTCGCTCCGCTCGATCCACACACTCGTCGGGAGCCACGGCCTTCTAGACGCTTCACGCATCACGTTTCACGGTCTCTACGGTGCTTCACTCAGGAGCCTGAACAGCTCCGCGCAGGCAGGGGTGTCGGCGGCGGCCAGCAGGGCGGTCGCAGCGGCCCGCCATAAGGCCCGGCTGTCGGCAACGATCTCGATACGTACTTGATCACCTTCCAGGTGTTCCGGCAGCGTGATGCTGATCGTGGGTGGCAGCCGCAGCGCGCGAATGAGCGCCGCCATGCGATCTTCGACGGCGGCGAGCTGTGGAAAACGCAAGCGTCGTAGCGCCGCCTTGATCACCTTGAGCGTGTCGTTGCGTCCCAGCTGGCGCGCGCGTGCTTTGGCTAGCGGTTCTGCAGCCAGCACCTGGCTGAGTGTGACGCCGTCGCGCTCCGCGATCTCCTCCGCCCAGTCCCACAGGTCACGCAGCTGGTTTTCTCCGAGTCGCAGCTCGGTAGCGAGTTGCAACAGTGCCTCACCGTCGCACGCCACGAGCTGCAGCCAACGCTCGATGGTGGCGGCGCTGTACAACCGTGCGCCGGCATATGCACGGATCGCAGCCTGCCCGTCCGTATCCGTCATCAACGTGTAGGGTGGGCTTCGCCCACCGTTCCTTGTTGGTACACGGTAGCGAGCATTCGGTAGCGTGCCGCCTCGTCGTGCCGCCTGCGGCGTGCCGCGCCGTTGGCGAGGATGGCGCACTTGTCGGCGAGAACGCGCGCGGCCGCCGTGCGCCGGGGTTCAGTCAGATTCCCATCACTGAGCAAGCGCAGCAGCGACGCGACCCGGAAACGGTCCATACCCCAGAAGCGGCGCGACAGTTGGTCGGGATGCCCGCCCCGTCTGATCACCAGCGGTCGATCGATCAGCCACACTGGCGTGTCGCGCAGGATGCGCAGCCAGAAGTCGTAGTCCTCGCAGGCCGGCAAGCTCTCGTCGAAGCCGCCGACGCGCTCGAACAAGCTGCGGCGCAGCATGACAGCGGACGGGCTGACCAGACAGAGGCGTAAGCTCGGCTCGAAAATGTCGCCGCTCGGCTTGCAGTGACGGGTGCACGGATTCACGCGCACGCCGTTGCGGACCCAGACTTCCTCGCTCTGGCAGATCTGCGCCTCGGGATGCGCGGCGAAGAAACTGACCTGCGTCGCGAGCTTGTCCGGCAGCCACAGATCGTCGGAATCCAGGAAGGCGATCCGATCGCCATGACAAGCTGCGACGCCGGCGTTGCGTGCCGCGGCGACGCCGCGGTTGGCGGTGCGCAGGACATCGACGCGTCGACCGAACTCTGCTTGCAGCGCCACCGCCGTGCCGTCGGACGATCCGTCGTCGACGACGATGACCTCATACGCGGCGCCGCGTTGATTGCAGACCGAGGCGACCGCCTCGCGCACCAAGGTGCGGCGGTTGAAGGTTGGGATGACGACGCTCACCATCACGACGCGGGTACTTACTACATGGCCCGCGAACGATAAAGCGGGAGCCGGGGGGGCCGGCTCCCGCTGCTGCTGGGGAGGAACGTGCCGGCAGCGTCACGCAGCTCTGCTGCCGTGGTGGGCGAGAGGTTGGAGGCCTGGACGCGGGCGACTGGGCCGCAGTGGCCGCTGGAGGCCGAGGCCACTCCCTGGATGCGCTGCGTCATGCGTACGGTCGTCGGGCGCGGTGCTCGCAACGCCGCGCGTCAGGAGCCACAGGATGCCGCAGCACACCGCCAACACTGACGTGACGATAGTCCATGCTTGTGGGAGCTGAATAATCAACTCCGGTGGGATCATTGCGCCTTCGAGCGCGCCGGAAAGGTACGCTGGATTCATTGGTACCTCCTTTCGCATTCTCAGCCCAACAGCCTAACGCGGTGCGGCATGAGGTCAAGCACCCCTGTCGTGACGTTTGTGTTGCGACGTCGAGGACCAAGGTCTGCTGCCCCGTAGCAGGCAGCCTGCGTGCAGCCTGGGCAGCGACAAAAGACTGGCGTGCGCATCGTTTACTTGGGGACGGCCGGGCTTCTGCCTAGGTAGCGGGCGTCGAGGCGTCCGCGGTTCGCTAATGCGCTACGCCAGAGCTTTTCATCCTGTCGGTCGATAGGCGTCGACGTTGAAGCATCGCCCCAGTTTCAGTAGCGTCGCAGCGATGAGTGGGTTGATCGCCTTTGATCTGGACGGCGTGCTCTACAGCTCGGAGCCTTTTCTCGGCGAGGCCTACCGAGAGGCCATCGCCAACGTGAACGTGCAGCGTCCCGGGTCGTTCCCGCGTGTACCGCCGACGCGCGAGATCCTCGACCATGTCGGCTGGCCAGTGCCCGTGATTCTGGCGCGCTTGTTTCCGACCATCGATCCGACCGCGGTTGAGCTGCTCTTTCTTGAAACCGTGCACGTCATCGCCGCGCACGTAGAACGACGCGAGGGCATTTTGTTCCCACGCGTCGCCGAAACCCTCTGCGAGCTCCAGCACGCCGGGCTCACCCTCGCCGTCGCCTCGAACGGTCGGCGCCAATACGTCGAGACCGTTCTCTCGACCTACGGCATCGCGCGCTATTTCACCGAGCTGGTCACCGTCGACGGCGGCGAGCGCATCCAGAGCAAGGCCGATATCTTGCGAGCGTACATGCAGCGTGAACGGCACACGCCGGCGCAACTCGTCATGGTCGGCGACCGAACCAGCGACGTCGAAGCAGCGCGCGACGTCGGTTGCCACTTCATCGGCTGCGACTACGGCCACGGGCATCGCGAGGAGATCGACGGGGCGGGACCAATCGTGGCCTCGTTCGGTCAGTTACCCGACGTGATCGAAGCCATGTTTGGTCTTCCGCCGGTTCAGTAACTCCCTGGATGCGTGGGCTGAGGCTGCAGCTCGGGCATCACCAACCGTGTACCCTCCAATGGTATTGATGACCAGCAAAGTAGATGGGCTTCTGAACATAGGCGGCGTCTTGCGATCGATTTCATGTCGGAATGTTGTTGACTGTTTTTCTCCATGAGGAGTACGAGAGTAATGCACAAATGCGTAGGCCAGGCGGTTGGCAGAGAGGGATGGCGATGTCAGCACGAGTTTTGGTGGGTCGACGATTGTGGCGTTGTTCGTGATAGCGGCGATGGGCGTCGCCGTCGCCGACGTTGTGCCAGGCCCTAACGCCAACGCGAGTGCGCCCGCACAGAGTCAGGTCGATGACAATCAAGCCGAAGCGGCAATCGCCATCAATCCCTTGAACCTCAACCAGGTGTTTATCGCGTCCCAATCCGGTCCGGTTATTGGCCAGCTGTTTGCGTCGCGAAGTGTGGACGCCGGTACGAACTGGCTTGCGAGCAACGGGCCGGACAAGCTCATTGCGGACGGGAACGACTCGCTCTTCAAGGCGTTTGGCGATTCAGCTACGGTGTGGGACACCTTTGGCAATCTCTTCCTGAGTTATATCCGTATCGACGCGCTCAACCGCATCGCTGTGAACCTGAGCACAAACGCTGGTGTGACCTTCTCGCCGCTCACCGAACTTGTGGGCAATGCGGCCGGCGTGGATCAGGGGCACCTCAAGATCGGTCCGGGGCAAGGCGGGGCCGGGGAGACCTTATGGGCGATCTTCGTCGACTCAAGCGGCACGCGGGCCCAGGCGGCGACGGTTACGGGGCTGGGTGCCCTCTCCTCTTTCAGTCCCATCGTCACAGTCCCCGGGTCGCTCCATGGAAATATTGGCGACATCGCTGTGGGTCCGGCCGGACAGGTCGCGGTGGCGTGGCGCAATGACTCCACTGCTGTCGGACCTACCGATATCTTCATGGCCCTCGATCCGGACGGCCTGGGGCCCGCTCCATTCGGAACGTCGGTGCCATTCATCCTAACCACCAACGTTGGCGGGGCAGAGCCGATACCCGCGCAACCCCAACGCGGCGTGGATGCTATGGTCACTCTCGATTATGACCGCAGCAACGGCCCACACCGCGGCCGACTGTACATGGTGTACAACAACGAGATGCCGCAGAACAGTGACGATCTCGATGTCTACGTGACCTACTCAGACAGCAAC
>JBGQHM010000039.1:0-28349 GCA_041497995.1 Binatia bacterium
GCGACGGGGGGATACCTCACGTCGCAACGCAGACCGAATGAAGGGAGGAGAGCATGATCGCCCTCATTGCATCGCTGTTGGGGTTCAGTGGCGTGGCCGCTCAGGCTGGCTCAGCTCACGGACCCAGTGACTGTCCCCTGTGCTGCGGACGAAGCGCCGTCGCACAGGGAACAGACCTCTCACGGGGACGTCTCTACGTGAGAAAGGCGGCAGTTATGTCATCGTTGCGCGGCTACACATTTGGCAACGCAGAAGGTGCCCTGACGTCGCGAAACGGTTTAACGAAAGGCGCACAGCGGTGAACTGGGACCACGCCCAAGCCAAGTGGAATGATGCCAATGGGAGGTTCGGGGAAATGGGGGAAGATCGACTATGAAGAAATATGCGCTCCCTGAACTGCCGTACGGCTACGCCGCGCTCGAGCCCCACTACTCGGCGCGGCTGCTCGAACTGCACCATGGCAAACACCACGCCGCCTACGTTGCCGGCGCGAACGCGACACTCGAGAAGCTCGCTGCAGCACGTGAGCAGCGTGACTTCAGTGCGATCAATCAGCTGCAGAAGAACCTCGCCTTCCACGTCTCCGGGCACGTGCTGCATTCACTCTTCTGGCGCAACCTGAGTCCACGCGGTGGCGGCCAGCCAGCCGGCGAGTTGACGGCGGCAATCCAGGAGTCGTTCGGATCATTCGACGCGCTCAAGAGCCAGCTGACGGAAGCAGCGCTCAACGTTCAAGGCTCCGGCTGGGGGGCTATGGCGTGGGAGCCTGTCGGCCAGCGCTTGGTCGTGGAGCAGGTCTACGACCACCAGGGCAACATCGGCAACGGCACGGTGCCGCTGCTCGTCCTCGACATGTGGGAGCATGCCTACTACCTGCAGTATCAAAACGTCAAAGGCGACTGGGTCACGGCCTTCTGGAAGGTGGTCAATTGGGAGGACGTGGCGCAGCGCTTTCAGAAGGTGCGCTCGCTGGACCTCGGGCTGTAGTCTGCCCTGTCCTCAGCAATGCGTTGCGTCGAAACACGGCTCGCTTGCCGTGTCTCTTGCAGTCGGTGCGATGCATTCAGTATAAGTATCACATGGCCACCAGCATCAGTCTGGCCGTGCCGGTTCAAGTGGAGAACGAAGCGCCAACGAGTAGCGGCCCCACGACCCCCGTCGGCAGGCTTGCACCGGTTTCGGCGCAGCCACCGCTCCGGGTTCTCATCCTCGATGATGCCGCCTTTGCCGAACTTGCCGTCGCGGCGCTCAAAGAAGTCGGTTACACCTGTGAATGGGAGCGGGCGGACAGCCGCGAGGCATTCCTCGCACGGCTGAGTGAATCGACATACGACCTGATTCTCGCCGACTACAGCCTGCCGGCAATTGACGGCATGACCGCGCTGCGATTGTTCTGCGAGCGCCAAGTCGACATCCCGTTCATCATCGTCTCCGGCGTACTGGGTGAGGAACGTGCAATCGAAGCCGTCAAGGCCGGTGCCACCGACTACGTGTTGAAGGCACGCCTCGCGCGACTCGGGACGATCGTGCAGCGTGCCCTGCAGGAGAAAGAGGAGCAACGCGAGCGCCGGCACGCGGAGGCGGCGCTCAGGCGGAGCGAAGAGCGCTTTCGAATCATCGCGCAGGCAACCCATGATGCGGTGTGGGACTGGGACTTGGTGACTGACGCGGTTGAGAGGAATGAAAGCTTCCTGGAACTGTTCGGCTACACGCCAGACCAGGTCGAAGCCACGGGAGCCTGGTGGCAAGACCACATTCACCCAGACGACAGAGAGCGAGTGGTCTCAGGGATCCATGCGCTCATCGATGGCGGTGGCCACGGCTGGTCTGCGGAGTACCGCTTTCTTCGCGGCGACGGGTCGTTCGCGTACGTGTTCGACCGCGGCCACGTGATTCATGATCGCAGCGGCAAGCCGGTACGGATGATCGGCGCCAGGATGGACATCACCGCACGCCAGCAGGCCGCGGAGGAGATCCGCACGCTCAATGAATCGTTGGAGCGCCGCGTGCGGGAGCGCACCGCTCAACTCGAAGTCGCCAACACAGAGCTCGAGACCTTCAGTTACTCCGTCTCGCACGATCTGCGCGCTCCGCTGCGCGCCATCAAAGGCTTCAGCAAGGCTCTGCTCGAAGACTATGCGGCCAAGCTCGACGAGCAGGGTAAAGACTACTTGGAGCGCGTGTGCGCTAACACTCTGCGGATGGAACAATTGATTGAGGATCTATTGAAGTTGTCTCAGGTGTCACGCCACAACCTCGAGCGCGCCGGCATCGATCTGAGTGCACTCGCGCAGTCCATCACAGCGGACCTCCAGCAGCGACAACCCGGTCGGGTCGCGACCTTCGTCATTGCGGACGGACTGCAGGCCAGCGGAGACCCACACCTGTTGCGTGACCTGCTAGAGAACCTGCTCGGCAACGCATGGAAGTACACCAGCAAGCACGCCGCGGCGCGGATCGAACTTGGCGTCACGGTGCAGGAGGGCGAACGCGTCTACTTTGTCCGCGACGATGGAGCGGGCTTCGACATGACGTACGCCGACAAGCTGTTCGTACCATTCCAACGACTGCACGGGCCAGCCGAGTTTGAAGGGACCGGTATCGGCCTGGCAACTGTGTACCGGATCGTTCGCCGGCACGGCGGCCGCGTGTGGGCAGAGGGCGCGCCGGAGCAGGGGGCGACATTCTACTTCACGCTGGAACCGTGACGGAGTGCTCCAAGAGCACCTTGTCACCGAAAGCGGTGCCGAGGCGCGGCGTCCCCGTCACGTGATCGGCTTTGCGTTGGTGCGGTAAGCAATGTAGTCGTCGACCGTTCTTCTGACCCGGTCCTTGCAATTCAAAACGAAAAAGGCGACTGGGTCACGGCCTTCTGGAAGGTGGTCAATTGGGAGGATGTGGCGCAGCGCTTTCAGAAGGTGCGCTCGCTCGACTTCGGTCTGTAGTCTGGTCAGAATCACAAATCGCCAACCCAGATTGGCCGCCGCGCGGTCGCTCTCCAAACGCGTGAAGCAATCTGTCCGCTCAAGACCAACCGATTGCGCATGGTGAACGGCGACCGGGGAGGGGCCGACAACAGCGACACCCCATTCGCCGACACAAGCCGCACCACGAGCAGGGTATGTGCGCCATGGTTCAAGCTCTTCGGATGAGATCTCACCAGGCGACGCCACACAGGGGAATCAGGTCACACGGCGCTAGGCGTGCCGCATGCATACTTGCACCGGCGACGGTTCAGTAGCCGTCAAGCTTTGAGTGTGGCGCCGAGCGAATTGATGCGCGTACGAACACATGCCGAAAAGGCGCGGGAGGTTTCTATGCGATCCATGCAATGGCTTGGTCTTGCTCTGAGCGCCGTATTCCTTCTTCTCTGCGGGTGTGGCGGCGACAGCGGGACTCAGCCGCCTTCGGCACTCAGTTACACGACCGGCACGGCGGTCTACACCGTGGGGGTGCCGATCCCGCCGAACAGCCCGACCAGCACCGGCGGCGCGGTGACCGCGTACAGTGTGAGCCCGGACCTTCCGGCGGGCCTCGGCGTGAGCATGAGCACAGGTATCATCAGTGGAACCCCCACAGCCGTCGCCGGCGCAGCCAGTTACACGGTAACCGCTTCCAACGCGGCCGGCAGCACCCTGGCGACGCTGACCATCACGGTGAATGCCGGTGCCCCGGGCGTCCAGTTCCTGCCCAACATGAGTCAATGGATTACACCGCTGAAGCCCCTGGGCTCCCAGTTCGAACCGCTGGACACCGGAATGATAGTAAACGGTAATCCCTGGCTGGCCGGGCATGCGGTCACCACCGTGGTGAGTCCGGACGGCGGTACCCTGCTGATTCTGACCAGCGGGTACAATCGCGTCTTCGGCGCTGCGAGCAACTCGCTCACAACTTTTGACTCGTCGGAATCAAATGAGTACGTGTTCATCTACGACATTTCGACAAACACGCCGATGAAGAAGCAGCTACTGCAGATCCCAACTACCTACAACGGGATTGTCTTCGATCCATCCCGCGATCGATCGATTCCCGGCAGTCCATCCGGCACGCACTTTTACGTGACGGGCTGCGCCCAAGACAATGTCCAGACCTTTACTCTGAACGCCGCCACCGGAATGTGGGCGGCGGATCCGGCGCAGCCGCCGCTCGCCTTGGGCCACGAGGCGGGCGTTGGCCTTCCTGTGGTTAGCAGCGGAACAAAGCCGGTAAACGCCCAGGTTGCCGTGGCTCCTTGCGCCGCCGGCGTGGCTATTTCGAAGGACGGCCAGACGCTGGCGGTGGCGAACTATTTCAACGACTCGATATCGTTGTTCACTGGAGGCTACGGCCACTGGACACCGATGAACACGCTTGACACCTCCCCGCCCACCACACCAGGCCCGAACCAGCAACCGGGGAACCTCGACCTGCGCCCCGGTAAGAGCAATCTTTTGCTTTCAGAGCTGCCAGGGACCCCGGGCGGCGAATATCCGTTTTGGGTTGCCGTGACGGGTGATGGATCGGCCGCAACACCGTACACCGTGTATGTATCAAGCATTCGCGACCGCGAGATCGACGTAGTGGATCTGAGCCAGACACCGCTGCAGGTGACGGATCGAATCCCGGTGAAAGGCCAGCCGAACAAGATGACGTTGAACAAGGCCCAGACGCGCCTGTATGTCGCCGAAGACCAGTCGGATACGGTCGACGTCATCGACACCAGGAAAAACGCGGTGGTCGAAACCATCCCGGTCATCGCTCCTCCGCTCCTCCTGCCCTCCGCGCTGGCGCCCTATACGGGTGCGAACACCAACGGCGTGACGCTGTCGCCGGATGAGAGGCAACTCTACGTGGCCAATGGCAATCTGAATAGCATCGCGGTGGTGGCGCTGGGCGGTACGGATAGCGGCGACCATGTGGTCGGTCTCATCCCGACCGGTTGGTACCCGACCTCCGTGAGCTTCAGCGCCGATGGTACGTGGGTATACGTGGTCAATAGGAAGTCGCCGACGGGCGCGAATCCCGAGTGGTGCTATAGCTACGGGCCGCCGGACTTTTTGCCGGATTGCTTTCCAGCGAATGAGTACAATCCCCAGTTGACCAGAGCCGGCTTGCAGAGCTTCCCGCGCCCCACGACCCCGGAGCAGTTGGCGCCGCTGACGGCGCAGGTCGCCACGAACAACCGCTTCTCCAGCACCGAGAGCGCCGACGACCTCGCGGTCATGAAGGCTGTGCGTGCCGGCGTCCAGCACGTGATCTTCATCATCAAGGAAAACCGAACGTACGACCAGGTTCTGGGTGACCTGAAAGACGACAAGGGCCATCGTGTCGGTAACGGCAAGCCTGCTTTGACTCAGTGGGGGCAGTCGATCACTCCCAATCAGCATCAACTGGCGCTAGACTTCGTCACGCTTGACAACTTCATGGCCACTTCCGAAGTCAGCTATGACGGCTGGCCGTGGACCACTTCAGCTCGCGCCCCCGACGTGATCGAACGCCAATACCCGATCGTCTACGGGTTTCGCGCCCTCAGCTTGGATTCCGAAGGTATGAATCGCAGTGTGAACGTCGCCTATCCCACCGTCGCCGAGCGCCAGGTCGGTGATCCCCTTACACCGAACGATCCGGATCTGTTGCCCGGCCAGACCGACGCGAGCGCGCCGGATGGACCGAACAATGAAGTGAATACCGGCTATTTGTGGGACGCCGCGCTACGCGCCAATCTCTCGGTTCGCAACTATGGGTTCTTCGTAGACGTCACCTGCTACAACGAACCCACCTGCCAAATTCCCCTGGCGCACGACCCGGCATCGACCAACACGACGGTGGCCTACCCCACGAATGTCGCCCTCGCCCCGTATACCGATCCGTACTTCCGCGGTTTCGACAACTCGTTTCCGGACTACTACCGCTTCACCGAGTGGGAGCGAGAGTTCGATACCAATTACGCCAAAGGCGGTCTGCCTTCATTGAGCCTCGTGCGCTTCATGCACGATCACACCGGAAACTTCGATGTCGCGATTGATCTCGTGGATACTCCAGAGCTGATGCAAGCCGATGACGACTATGCCGTCGGCTTGCTGGTTCAGAAGATCGCCAACAGCATCTACGCGCAGAACACTCTGATCTTCATCGTGGAGGACGACGCGCAGGATGGCGCCGACCACGTCGATTCGCACCGCACCATCGCCTTCGTGGCGGGTGCCTACGTGAAGCAGCACGCGGTGGTCTCCGTGGCGTACAACACCCTCGACTTCGTGCGCACGATTGAAGAGGTTCTGGGCCTCCCGCCGTTGAACCTGAACGACGCGCTGGCGGGGCCCATGGCGGACATCTTCAACACGACGCCGAGCAAGTGGAGCTTTACAGCCACGCCCTCGGCACTTCTCTACAACACGCGACTGCCGCTGCCTCCCAAGGTGGCCGGCCTGCACGTGCCAAAGCGGACGCACGACGCGAAGTACTGGGCGCGGGTCACGAAGGGAATGGACTTCACGGCCGAAGACCGCGTCGATTTCGCGCGCTACAACCGCATTCTCTGGAAAGGGATGATGGGCAACAATCCGTATCCCGCCGCGCCGACCGGAACGGGCCTACGCCAGAACCGCAAGGACCTCCACGACCGCTACCGGGAGCGGTGAATCTGCCGATCGAATGGAAGGAAGAAGGGATCAGGTCATGCGAGAATCGTCGAACATAGGAGTCGTGCTTGTCTGTCTCGTCGCTGGTCTTCTCTTCTATGCGTGCGGGGGAAATGAGGGGAGTAGCGACGACACCGACCTGGTCTCCGTGGTCGCGATCAGTCGGCACGGGATTCGTTCTCAGACCTCGCCTCTCGACAGCGCGAACCTGGATACCCTGCGCCCACAGGGTTTTCCGCTGTGGCCACCCCCCGCGGAGACCCCCGGCAATCTCTCCACGGTGGGCCAGCAGAATGCGACTCGGCTGGGGGCCTGGTACCGCGATTTCTACGCCGCCCAAGGGCTCCTGCCTCCGAGAGGGTCCTGTCCCGCGGCCGGAACTGTGTACGTCTATGCCGATGTCTTCGAGCGGACGATCCACACGGCGCAGGGTTACCGGGACGGCATGTTCCAGTCCGAGGCACCGCCCGACTGCGGGGTCCAGGTGGTTCATTCGAACGAACTACCGGACCCTTACATCGATACGGTGGACGCCAACGCGCTGGACCCCCGAGTGTGCAAGATCGACTCCCTGCTGGACCATGCCGCGTTCAATACGGCGATTGGAGATGACACCTCCTCGTTGATCACGAAATTCAGCGCCCAACTTCAAACGCTGCAGACCGTCACTCAGTGCTGCCAGCCGAACGCCTGCAGCCAGTCATCGCCACCCGCCTCCTGTTCGCTACTGGAACTTCCTACCGACATAAGCGTGAATGCAATGACTGGAGCGGTGGCGTACGCCGCCGGGTCCCTGTTCGACGTCGCCGACACGGTCACGGAGGATTTCGAACTCCAATACGCCCAGGGGATGCCCGACACGAACTGTGCAACGACGCAGGGGGCGCAGTGCGTAGGTTGGGGAGCTATTCCGCCGGGGGACTTGAGCGATTTGACGAAACTTCATGTGCTGAACATCGACCTGACCTGCCGCCTCCCCTCCTTCGCACAGGCAAGCTCGACGAACTTGATGTGGCAGTTGGTGGGGACGATGGACCAGACGCTGACCGGCGTGCAGAATCCTGACACGCTCGCACCCGTGGCGAGCAAGTTCACGCTATTTGTCGCTCACGACGAGAACCTCTCCGCCATCGGCGCATTTTTGGGGGGCGTGACCTGGAAGGCCGAGGGGTTCCAGCAGAACGACCCGGGCCCGGCCGGCGCGCTCGTCTTCGAGCTCCACAAGGTCAAGCAAAGCGGACAGCCCATCGTGAGACTCTTCTACGTGATCGCGACGCTGGACCAGATGCGCAACGGCACGGTTCTCACGCTGCAGACGCCCCCCCAGCGCATCCCCCTGACGATCCCTGCGTGCGGCGGCGTCCTCGACTGCCCTTATGACCAGCTCAAGACATTCATTACCGGCCACGTGCGTCAGGACTGCCTGGTCACGTCCGCCTCCACGCCCTGACAACCTCGGCCGCGCTTGAAGGAGGTAGACGAATGGTGCTCTCATCAGCGAACCGCGGGACTCGTCGCTGGCGTGCGCTCGGCCTCGCCGCGCTTGCGTCGCTCGTGCTCTCCGCCTGTGGCAGCGACGATGACAGCAACAACAACGGCGTCGCGTACTCGTTCGCGGTCCTGGGCTGCAACCGTAGCAATGATCTGCCCAGTCCGGACAACCCGAGCACTGTGAACTTGCCGCAACTGCAGCGCACCCTCGCGGACATTGCGGCCATGCAGCCGCCGCCCAACCTCATCTTCTTCACCGGCGATTTGGTGCTCGGACTCACCCCCGATCTGGACACGTTGCGCAGCGAGCTCGAAGCATGGGTGCAGGTTTACCGCGTCTCGCCGGCCGGCCAGAACCCCGCGATCCGCTTGGTGGCCCTACCGGGCAACCACGAGTCACTGCGCCTCGAGCTGAATGATCTTCAGTGCGGGGTGTCCAACCCCGGCGCCGAGGCGGTGTGGCTCGACGTCATGGCTCCCTTCATCGCCGGCGACAACGGTCCCACGACCGGCGGTCCCGACCAGCTGGAGACCGATCAGAGCCGTCTGACATACTCGTTCAACTTCCGCGACACACACTTTGTCGTTCTCAACACCGATCCGTTCGGCGCGGTGGCGTCCGTGCCGGTACATTGGATCGCGGACGACCTGGCAGCGGCGCGACAAGATCGGTCGATACGGCGCATCTTCGCGCTCGGGCACAAGCCGGCGTTCACCCCGTCCGACGCGACGCCGGACTGCTCGCTCGACTCGAACCCGGACGTGCGCAACGTCTTCTGGGACGCCCTCACTGGCGCCAGTGGCACCGCGTACATCACCTCACACGCGCACCTGTACAACCGCTCGCAACCGGCGACGCCAACGCAACCCAGCGTCACCAAGACATGGCAGGTCGTTGCCGGCAACGGCGGCAGCCCGGTCGACACAATGTGGGCGGCAAGCGGCGCGATCCCCTACTATGGATACACGGTGGTCACCATCACCACCAACGGCCGCGCGTTGCTGACCGGCTACGGGCGTAACTTCGACCTTTCGAACTACCTCGCACCATCTCCAGCGCAACAGTATCCGACGACGGTGCGCGACTCGGCGGATATCACTGTGCCGTAAGCAGCGCGCAACCCGGTCGCGCGAGGCCTCTTCGATGTCGCGCCAGACAGGCACCTGAACAATCTTCACTAGTATTCATGTAGAGACACTTTGAAAGGCCCTTTTTGGGTATTAAAGTATTTGCCGGACCATGGGCGTCAATCTCGCTCGGGACGGATCACCTGCTGCGTGTGTGCTTCTCTCGACTCCTCCTGCGCGGCAACGACGAGGGTTTCGACGTCTTGCACCGCTTCCTTGAATCGCTGCGTGGCCTGATCCAGATGGTCGACACCCGCTTCCCGCTGCCCGCTCTGGATGGGTCCCTGAGCGCCCGCAGTTGCTGCGACGATTGTTTCGACCTCCGCCACGGCCTGCCCTACCTGTCCAGTTGCCTCACTCAGCTCGGCCAGCGGGAGCTGCACCGTGGGGCCGCTCGTTCCGAGCCAATCCTCGGCAGGGGTCTCGATCGTGTCAACATGCTCGACCGCCTGCTCAATCTCCTCCGTCGCGGCCTCCAGCTTTGCGACGATCGCGGCCTGCGCCTCAATAGACAACGGCTCTGAGGTCTCCTCCGCCACCGAGATAAGTTTTTCGACGCGTGCCACCGCCACCTCAATCTGCTGATCGACAGCATCAACGACATGGTCCGCCGTCGCCGGGTCGATGCCCATGCGAGTCGTGCGGGCGCGGAGCCGGGCGCGGGCCTGGTGCCGGAGTGCCCGGACACGTGCGCGAAGATCGTCCCATGGACTGCCGACGAGGCCGGCGGGCTCCGCGACAGGCTCCGCGTTGACCACCATGGTATCGAGCAACACCTGGATGACGGCGGTCATCGGAATCGCGATGAGGACGCCGAGGAGACCGTACAGGGTGCCGAAGGCGAGGATGGCCAACAGGCCGACGAGGGCGCTCACGCCGACGGCGCGATGCATGATGCGGGGAATCAGGACGTTGTTCTCGACGAGTTGGAGAAGCACCGTGACGCCGATCACCAAGAGCACCGTGTGCACGCCCAACGGCAAGGCGACGAGGACCGCGGGACCGACGGCCAGGACCGGGCCGAGCAACGGCACGGCTTCGAGCAGACCCGCGAGAACGGCGAGTGCCAGGACGTTCGGCAGTCCGATCAGCGCGTAACCGAGTCCCGACGCAACCCCGACGGACAACATTGCCAGCCCTTGACCGCGCATGAAGCCGCCGAGCTTGGACTCGATCTCGTGCCAGACGTTGAGCGCGCGCGGGCGTCGCTCGACCGCGAGCAATGACAGGAGCAGCCGCTCAAACCGCGGCACTTCCATTGTCCAGTAGAAGCCGATGGCGAGCACGGTCACGAAGTAGGCAGGGAGCTTGACGATGCTCGTCGTCACGCCGAGAGTGCCCTGGTACAACTGCGGCGCAAGGTCTGTCAGATCTTGCGTCATGCGCTCGAACGAAGGAAGCCGCTGCCCGAGAAAGTGGAACGGAGCGGTCCCACTCGCCTGGAGGTAGGAGCGAGCCCTGACGTACGTTCCGGGTACTTCGGCCGCGAACGTACCGATCTGCTCCATCAACACCGGGCCAACGACGAGCCCAATCACCACGAGCCCGATCAGAAGGAAAAGGTAAATCAGTAGTACCGCGAGCCCCTTCGGTACCCCCCAGCGGCAGAGCACGACGTGCCAGGGCTGGAGCGCCGCCGCGACGACGATGCCGATGAACAGCAGGAGAAGGATGTCGAGCAGCAGGTAGGCGACGGCAGCCGCGGCCACCATGCCGATCACCACGGCCGTGGCAACGGCGATCGGTCGCAGGTCGATGCTGCCCGGCCTGTTTGCGCCCTCACTCATTCCGCGAACGACCATTGCGCAACGGGCCGTCACCCAGAGCGACGGGGGTGGCGCGCGAGCCTCGTGGCGCCGTGGTGGCGAAGAGTAGGCAGGTCACCAGCTGCAGGAAGCACAGCTGGTGCAGCGCCCAGATGCTTGCGCTGCTCTCTCGCCATCGTATCGCACGGCCCCACAAGGTTCGCCCGCGACGGCCTACGACCGCCTTTTCTTGGCGGTCGGCTTCGAGATGACAAACTCGCCAAACGTTACGCCAAGATCGATCCCCTTGCCGGTGCCCGAGAACGCAAGGGACACGGTGCCCTTCGTCACCACCTGCGCCGCCGACGACTCGACCATCCCGGCATGGACGTCCGCAGACGCGTAGCTCCCGAAGAGCTCGCTGATATCGGCGACCTCGGAGAACGTCCCGCTGCCGTTGGTGATCTTGGACTTCCCGGCCGTCAGCCCACCACCTTTCGCCCGCAAGGACGAGTGGGCAGACTGGCCATTGTCGCAGGTGATGGTGCCATTGCCGCTCGCGGTGGAGTAGATCGCCGACCATCCGGCGAGAGAGTACGTCATCTTGCACTTCGTTGACTTGGCCCATGCCGGTTGAGCCAGCGCGAAGAGCGATATCATCGCGACGGTCGCTCCCCCGATCCAGACTGGTTTCATTCGTCTCGCCTCCATCTTCAACGCCACCACTTGCATTGCGTGCCTCGATTCTGCTGCTTGCTTCAACATGGTTTTCCTCCTTGAAAGTGATGCCCGAATCGTCCTCCCTTTTGCGCCCACTACAAGGTCGCAATACTACGCGCGTGCTTCTACCTGTAGCGTCGCGTCAGTCGCAGTGCCGAAGCAGGACGGGGAACAAGTTGGGCAAGTTCGAGAATTGCTCTGGAAGGTGCCTGCGAAGCCTCTCCGGGTGCCCGCCGCTGTGTGTGGAGCAAAACGAATCGAATCGAACACCACGGGTTTTACCACTAGGAGTAGCCTAATGCCGGTCAGCTACATGAGATCGACCGAGCTGCCGGGGTCGCGCTCCGGGGAGACCTCTTCGAGCTCGCGGCTCGCGGTCTCAGGCAGGCCCAGCGCGATGATCAATGGGGCGATGGGCGCGACGATCAGCATGCAGGTGATCGCGGCAGCGTGCGACCCCGTGAGCACGTAAAGCTTTCCTTCGGCCCAGAGCCCGGCGGCGGCACCCAACGTGGCCATGGTCGAGCGCACTCCCGAAGCCGTGGAGCGGTATGAGGTCGGAAAGAGCTCGCTGCCGAGCGCCGAGAACAGCACTAGCACGACCGCTAGGCTCAGCATCATGAGGCCCCAGGCGACCGGAACCAACGGCCCGCCGGTATTGTAGAAGAGCGCGATGGCGGCAGCGTTGGCGATCAGCGCGGCGATCATCACGCGTTTGCGTCCGAAGCGATCGCCGAGCGCCCCACCCGCGATGTTGCCGAGCGGAACCAGTGCGCCGATGCTGAGGTACAGCAGCGCAACCGTGGCGGGAGCGTAGTGATGCGCCTCTTGGAGGAACTTGGCCTGGAATATCGTCGCCGTCTCGAAGATGAGGGCGCTCGGAAACAGCGCGGCGCAGAGGGCCACCATGCGGCCCGGGTACATGCGGGCGACACTGCGCAGCGGCTCCAGCGAAGCCCACAGGCCAGTGGTGTACTGGTGCGCCTCGTGGTGCCGGGCGAACCGCGGCGTCTCGCGCAACGTGCGCCGAAACCGCGGCAGCAGGAGCAGCGGCAAGACGCCGAACGCGTAGAGCGCCCGCCACCCATAGGGCAGCACGTTCACGCCCGAGAAGACGATTGATGCGAGTCCATGACCCAGCGCGCCCAGCGCGCCGACCATCCCGATGCCCCAGCCGCGCGTATCGGCGGTGAACTCCTCGGCGATGACCACGACGGCGAGCATGGTGTTGCTGGCGATGAATACCCGCGCCAGGAACTGCGCGACCACGAACTCGTCGGCAGTGCGCACGAACGCCGTCAGGACCGCACATAGGGAGAAGCCGAGAATGGTGATCAGCAGCAGCCGGCGGCGACCGAAGTGATCCGCCAGGACCGTCAGCAAGAGGGCCGGAATCATGCCGAGCTGCACCAGCGCGGTCACCCCGCCGACCTCCGCCTCCGCCACGTGCAGTCCGGCTTGTATCTGCGGCAGCGCAAGCCCCATGACGCCAAGGCCATAGTTGGCAAAGAGACTTGCTACCCCAACGACGCGCAGCACGTGTCGCTGATGTCGCGTCAGCGAGGCCGGCGCCCCGAGCCGTCGCAGCGCCCACGGGAGTCGCCCGATCGCCGACGACTCGTCGGGGTCAGACAGCTGGCTGAGCTGAGTTGCCATCGCGGCGCAATCCTACAGCAAGGCGTGGCTCAGCCGCTAGCCAGAGCTAGCGTCGATCCGTCAAAAGCAAGACGAGAAACGTCAGTACGGTGTGCGCCTTAGATTAAGAGGATGGCCGATCTCCGCCGGCAGCGTCAGAGCGCAAGACTATGCGCGTAGAACCACGCGCGTAGTAGTCCGAGCTTACGGCCGGTGCCGTGGCTTTGTACAAGTACGCACACCACGGCAGCCCAAGGGGAACTAGCCGACTGGTTTTTCGCGGGCGGCTCATGCAGCCGTTCGGACACGTGGACCGAAAAGGAGAAGACAATGTTCCAGAGGAAAGCTGCAATCCTCGCCTTGGGCGCGGCGCTCATTGCGGGACCGGCATTTGGCGATACCGACTGTAAGTACAAGGGGACCGCATATTCCCCCGGGTTCAGCCAGCTGCCAATCTGGCACCCAGTACCGGTGTGATGACGGAGCGTGGATGAGCCTCGCCGTCAGTTGCGCGGCAAGCGGGCAGGTCGCGGCGCGTATGGCGCCCGTTGGGCGCACCTGCATGTTCAACGGCGCCACGGTCGCGACAGAGTCAACCATTTGCAAGTCGGATATCACCTTCCGCTGCGACGACGGCGAATGGCGCAACCTCGGCACCACCTGTCAGTAGTCAAAAAAACCGTGAAGCGCCCGATCGGGAAACGGTCGGCACAAGGAAGGAGAATCAACCATGGTCACACGCATCCGGATCTTCGGCGCGCTGCTGGGCATTCTCAGCGTGCCGCTGCATGGCGCTGCCGCCACCGCGGCAGTCGTACCGGCTTCCGAGGCCGCTCAAACGATTGTCATCAGCAACCTGAGCGTCCAGGAGGGCTCGGTCTCAGGCACCGTCGTCAACAAGTCGTCTGCCACTGTGCGTGGAGTTGAGTTGCTGCTCCGGCAAGTGTGGCAATGGAAGGACGAGCGGCACCCAGGGGCCGACAGCCCCGGTAGGACGCTTCCGTTCACGTTGGGTGGAGACATCGCCCCGAACGCGAGCGCGCCGTTTACGTTTCAGACTCCTCGCTTGCCCGAGCGCTCCGACGGTCGGTTCGTCACGACCATGGATGTCATCGGCTTCAGCGAAGTGGGCCCATAGGTGGAACCTTAGTGACCCGACGGAGCTCTGATGAGACATTCTCGCCAATTGCTTGTCGGGTTCGGAACCGGAGGAGCAATGCTTGCGCTGCTGTCGTCCGGGTGCGCACTGTTGATCGGTAGGAAGGAGCCTCTTCCGCTGCCTGTAGTGGCACCCCAGGTGAAAGAGGAAGTGCCCAACACTGAGGGGCCCAAGGTAGAGCAGGTCGGCAATGCGTCCTGGTACGGGCCAGCGCAAGACGGGAAAGAAACCGCGAGCGGAGAAACATTCGATGAGAAGAAGCTCACCGCGGCACATCGGACCTTGCCCTTGGGCACCAAGGCGGTGGTCACCAACCTGGAGACCGGAAAATCGGTGGAGGTGACGATCAACGACCGTGGTCCGTATGTAAAGGGGAGGAAGATTGATCTTTCACACGCCGCCGCCCAAAAGATCGGAATGTCGAAGAAGGGGGTAGCGAAGGTCAAGATTGAGGCCAAGCCCCGCCGGCACACGACCAAGAAGCGGACGACGAAGAGCCCCGAGGCGTCCGCAGCCACGACGAGCACTGATACGCCGGTGCTCTCGCCGCAGTAGTCCTTGTCCGAGAAAGACAGCAGTGCGCGGCGCGCTCGAGAGCGCTTTGGAGGACGGGCGTCCGCTCGATGAGGTGCGAGATCGAGCGCTCGGAGACGCCCGCTGCGACGGCGCTCACACGGCACTGCACCTGATAGGCGACGGCGAGGACCGTCAGGAGGTCGCGACCGCTGCGGTCGGCTGCGCCCGCCGCAGACCAACGTGCACCTCGGGGCGCCGGGGAAGTTGGTTACTCTGGCATTGGACTGACCACTCTTGTGGTTCTGCCACGCAAATGACTCCGCCGTCTCGGTGTCGGGACGCATACCCGTTCGATTCGACCGGCATGGCCAGTGCAATGCGAATTAGCGGGGCGCGCTTCCACGTGGTGCCGCCGAGTGCTCATGACGACGACAGCCACCGACCTGAATCGCCAGACCGCGAACCAGTCGAACGATCGCCTGTCTGCCCAGCAGCTCCGCGCCGGCTTCTGGGTCATTGTTGCATCGACCGTCCTGACCACGGCTCACGCGCGTAAAGGCGCTGAGGAACGGTGCCTGCAAGCGGGGATGGATGGCTACGTCGCCAAACCGATCGACGTGGCTCGGCTCTTCGAGGTGATTCGACGCCTGGCCCGCGCGGCGCAGTCAACGGTCGCTGCGGCCGGTGCCGCCGACGCCGCTTGAGATGGAGGTGTCTGAGGCCATGAACGCTCTCCGTCACGCGATCGAACGGTACCTCGCGCGGGGAACCGAAGATCTGACGGCTGCCGAGGCAACGTTCGTGCGGCGCCTCAACTCATGGGTGCTGCTGGTCAGTGTCCTCATCCCGCTCATCGTGCTGCAGCAACTCGAGCACCAGCACACGACCGCTCTGGTGAACGCCTGCTACGGGCTGGCCACGGTCGCGTGTCGGGAGTGGGCCCTGCGACGGCGGCGGAACCGCCCGGCCACCGCTCGACGGGCTCACGACGCCATACTGGTGTTCAGCGTCGTCGATCTCGTCGTCACGGCACTGCTCAACGGGGGGATCCAGGCCGCTGGCCTTTGGTATCTGTCGCTGATCGTTATCACGGTTGCTCACATGCGGACCCCCCGCCAGACCGTGCTGTGGACCGCGGTCAGCGTTGGCGCCGTCTGCGTCGTTGCCGCCGTCGACCCGGTGTGGCCGGTCGTGCGTGATCTGCAGGTTGAGACGGTGAACGTCATTGTCAGCATGCGGATCATGCTCTTGGCCTCGCTGTGTGCGTTCACGATCGCTTCCGCTAAGGCAATGGATCGACACGTCGCCGCGATCGAAGAGGGGCAACACCGCCTCAAGGAGCAGGCGTGGCAGCTGGCGCTGACCAAGAACGAGGCCGAAACCGCTCGGTTCAAGGCCGAAGCGATCAGCCGCGAGCTTGCGGTCGCCAAGGAGGCGGCCGAGGCGGCCAACCGCGCCAAGAGTGAGTTCGTCGCCAACATGAGTCATGAGATTCGCACGCCGATGAACGGCATCCTCGGCATGACTGCGCTGGCGCTGCAGACCGCGCTGAGCGCCGAGCAGCGCGAGTACCTGCAAATGGTGGCTGCCTCCGGCGACGCGCTCATGAGCGTCATCAACGACGTGCTCGACTTCTCCAAGATGGAAGCGGGCAGAATCGACCTCGATGCCGTCGACTTCGACCTGCGCGACGGCCTCGGGGAGACGATGCGGGCACTGGCACCGGGGGCGCATCTCAAGAAGCTGGAGATCGCCTATGAGGTTGCGCCGGAGGTCCCCGACGCCATCGTCGCTGATCCGCACCGGCTGCGGCAGGTGCTCACCAATCTGGTTGGCAACGCGATCAAGTTTACCGAGCGCGGCGAAGTGGTGGTCGCGGTCGACCTGGTTGATCGCGGATCGCCGCGTGCGGATTCCGACCGCGCGCAAGCCGCGATCCATGATCCGGAATCCGCACGCGAGCTCCATTTCTCCGTCCGCGATACCGGCGTTGGCGTGCCGGCCGAGAAGCAGGAGACGATTTTCCGGGCCTTCGAGCAGGCCGACACCTCGACCACGCGCAAGTACGGTGGCACCGGACTCGGCCTGACGATCACCCGCCGTTTGGTCGAGATGATGGGCGGGCAGCTCTGGGTCGAGAGCACGCCGGACCACGGGAGCACGTTCCACTTTACGATTGCCGCGGGCCGCGCGACCGCACGGCGCACGCGGCGGCCTGCCCCGCTCGACGCGCTGCGCGAATTGGCGGTCTTGGTCGTGGACGACAACGCGACCAACCGCAGGATTCTCAACGCGATGCTGACGCACTGGCAGATGCGCCCGACCACGGCCGACAGCGGGTTGGCGGCGCTCGGGTGGCTGACGCACGCGGCCAGCCGCGGCCACCCCTTTCCGTTGGTACTGATCGACGCCCACATGCCTGAGATGAACGGCTTCGAGCTGGTGGAACATATTCACCACACTCCGGGGCTCGAAGGCGCTACGATCATGATGCTATCGTCGGCCGATCTGGCCGGCGAAGCGGCGCGCTGTCGCGCCTTGGGTGTGGCGGCGTTTCTCACCAAGCCGCTGCGCGAAGCTGAGCTCGTCGACGCCATGCTGCTCGCGCTGGGCACCGCTCGACCACCAGAGCGCTCCGCGATCGCGTGTCGGCGGTCCGGCGATCATCCGCCGGCGCGCCCACTGCGGCTGCTGCTGGCCGAAGACAACCTGGTCAATCAACGGCTCGTCGTGCGGCTGTTGGAGAAGCAGGGGCACACGGTCGTGGTCGCCAGCAACGGTCGCGAGGCGCTGGCCACCGTCGATCGCGAAGTCTTCGACGCGGTGCTGATGGACGTGCAGATGCCCGAAATGGACGGCTACGCGGCGACCGCGGCCATCCGCGAGCGCGAGCGGTCCACCGGGCATCACGTCCCCATCATCGCGATGACCGCACATGCGATGATGGGCGACGAGGAGCGCTGCCTCGCGGCCGGCATGGACGGGTACGTCTCGAAGCCGATCGATGCGACGACGCTGTGTGCGGCAATCACACGCTTGACTGCCCCGACGGCGACTGATTCCGCGCCCAGCGCGCCGGGGGCGGAACCGCTAGTCGCCCTCAGCAGTGCGTTGACCGCCCTTCCCGACTAGCCGAAGCAGTTACATCCTGGTTTCTGCACGATTGGGCCATTGGTCCGATGTGGTCGGTCGACTAGGCGATCGGTGTCGGGTCACTTGCCCCCCTCTGCCATGATGTGTTGTGACAAGCCCGCCGATCCGCGCCAGCAGTGTGAGAGCGCAAGACTATCCGCGTAGAACCACGCGCGTAGTAGTCCGAGCTTACGGCCGGTGCTCGACCCTTGTACGAATGCAGCAGCCAAACGAACCTTGCTGGGCGACGCAACGGGGAGATGGTGAAACGAAGGAGGAAGAGATGGACGTACACACTGGGGATCATCCCGCCTGTTCTTGCCAGGTGACTGGTGACGGACGCTTCTGCAACCCGGGCTGCCAGGAAGCATCCAAGGACCGCATCTAGTGATGCCACCCACTTCAGCGAAGTGTGTTCGATCCCAATCGTTGTCTCTGCGGTTTCTTCTTCTCGCCATGGCCGTGCTGACCGCGTGCGGCGGTCACGGTGGTAGCGGCCCCGACACGACCCCACCGACGAGCAGCTCGTTGCAAGCGCACCGGCAGTTCCGTGCGGTCGCCGGCATATCCATGGGCGCGTACGGTGCGATGAACATCGGCACCAAGCACAGCGATCTGTTCGGTACGATCGCTGCCCTCGGTGGCCCCGTCGATATGCGGCAACTCCTGCGCGACATGGTGAACGACAACCTCGAAGTGAAATCGCAGACGGCCATTCCGCTCAATGTCGGCGATGATTTCACCTTCGATCACCAGGCGCCCTATCCCGGACGCGATACGCGGCTGTCGATGATCAAGGACCTGGTCATCGCCTTCGGCAATCCCTTCCTGCACCATCCCGATCCCTCGCAGCAGTATCTGGCGATGGATTCCGAACCGGCGCGCCTCCTGCGTGACGACGCGTTTGGGACCTTCACGCTACCGGCGAACCCGCGTGGGTTCCTCGATGGCGGCGATGCCAACCAAGACGGCGTGCGTCAAACCACCGAGACGCCAATCGACGCCATCGATGTCCTTCTCCTCGCGGGTGGGTCGCTGCCACGCATCGCGAATGGCGCCACCGCCGTCGATGTCGGCGGGCGGATGCTCGCTGACGTGAATGGCGACGGAATCTACGACGTCGGCGATGGCATCGTCGTGAATCTCTCGGAGCCATTCACCGACACGAACGGCAATCTCGTGTTCGAACCGGAGCTCGGCGAGACGTTCAGTGATGTCGGTCTGGATGGCGTGGCCGGAAGCGGCGACTACGGCGAGGGCAACGGCCAATTCGACTACGATCCCGATCGGGCCAACTGGCTCGCAGAGGACCCGCTGACGCGACTGGAAGGACGAACAGCCGCAGACATCGGTACGCAGCGCATCTACATGGACGTCGGCACGCAAGACGAGTTCGGCTTCGGAAAGCACTACGACAATTTCACTGCAATGCTCCAATCCAAAGGGCTGACGGTGAGCACTCGGGACGATTTCCCCGCCAACTGCGCCGACATCGCAAAGCTGCCGCAACAGTATCTGCTGATTCGCTATGTCGGTGGGCACGTCGGCATTCCCGAGGCCGATGACTCGCAAGACAAATTGCTGCACGGCGACATCTGCGGGACGGTGGTGATCTGGCAGCGGCTGCTGGCGATGATCAGCTACATGGATTCCAGCTTTCCGGACGGGTTCGACGGGCCGGGCGACCTCAGCATCACCGATCCCGATCCGCGTGGCGACATCATGAAGACACAGATCGCCTCACCGGCACTGCGCCCCGCCAGCGGTCCCACTCCGGAGCAGCCGGTGCTCATCTATCGGCCTCCGGCATACTTTCATACCAACCGCAGCTTCCCGATCGTCTATATCCTCGGCGGCTACGGACAGGTGCCGGACGACTATGAGCGCCTCAGCGATATGCTCGATCCGCTGATTCTCACGACGCAGATGCAGAACATGTTCGTCGCCGTCCTGCCCGGCGCCGGAGGCCGCAAGGCATCGTTCTACGTCAATCACCACGTCCCAGAATCGCAGGTGCCCGATCTGATCAACCCGACTTCGGGGCGCTACGAGGACTCGATCATCCAGGACCTGATCCCGGCGATCGAGAATACGATTTTGAAGGGGCGTGTGCGGCAGTGAGCTCGAAGCCACTGCTGGTGGTCCTCGCAACTGTCGCGACGCTGGCTGCACACCCTGCGGCGGGCCGCGATGCGGTGGACCCCATCCGGCTCACATGGGTCGAGGGCGATGTCGCGGGGATGACTTCGATCTTCTCTCCGGACGGGAAATCAACCATCGGCTTCGTCGAGTATCGGCAGCGCCGTCGTGGCGACATGCTCGAGGCCGTGCGCATCGCCCGATTCAGCGACGGCTCCAGCGACGAGGACAGGGCCACGGTGCGAGTCGGGAGAACGCTGCAGACGCTCCGCGGCCGCTCGATCATCCGGAACACCAAAGGAGTCCCCACCGTCGACATGACGATTGACGTGGCCGGCGGCCGCATCACGGGGTTCTCGGGTCTCGGCGACGCACGCGAGCCCTACGACGAGCGCGTCGAGCTGCCACCCGGCACCTACTGGGGTCCGCTGATCTTCATCGTGATCAAAAACTTCGAGCAGAACGCCGCCGACGGCCGCCTCGTCTTCCGGACAGTCGTCTGTACGCCGAAGCCTCACGTGATCGACATGGAGCTGCTTCGCCAGGATCAGCGCAGCATCAATCGCCGTGGCGGGAGAATCGACACCGTGCACTTTGTCCTTCGCCCGACTGTGAATTGGCTGGTCGATCCGATCATCCGAGCCTTCGCCCCTGATACGAGCTTCCTTGTTCAACCGGGCGCGCCGCCCGCCCTCGCACGGTTCGAGGGACTGAGAAACTTTGCGGGACAAAAGATTCGCATCGAATGACGGTCCGTCAGATATCGCCAAGGAAGAAGCCGAGCCGGGCTCGTTGCTTCAATCGCAACCAACAGGACGTGATCCGGACGATCGGAATACCACTCTGAAGGGCCGTGTGCGCCAGTGAGAATTTGCGCGCAGCGACCCGACGAGGGAGCGGCCCCGCCGAAGGGACGCTGGGCGCAGCCCGCTAGCTCTTCTTCGGTACAAGCAGCAGGAGTCCGCCAATCACGATGGCCCCCACACCAGCCCAGACCGGGACGTTGACCGTCTCCTTGTCTTTCACCGACAGCTCGAGCGAACCGATCTTCGCCTCGTGAGTCTCCTTGGTGTAGCTGAAGTTGCCATACACCAGCCCCAGGGTACCGGCCGCGATCAGTGCGATTGCCAGGATCTTGATTGCGCTCATCTCGTTTCCTCCCGCGGAAAAACCCGCGGGGCCCGCCGCGCACGACGAGGCCCCGGAGCTCAACGATGATGGTCCTCAGCGTACGGCATCCTTGACCTTATCGATCACTTTCTCCGCCTTCTGCTTTACCTTCCCGACGGTCTGGTCGATCCGACCCTCGCGCTTCAGTTTCGCATCGCCGGTCAGGGCACCCGCGGCTTCCTTCACGCGTCCCTTGATCTCATCCGTTTTGCCACTCGTCATTGTCCGTTCTCCCTTCGTGCACGTCATAAAGTGACGTGCTGCCGAACTCGTGCGCTTGGTGCGCAACGTGTCGTACACTGTAGCCCCCGTAGTCGGTGCCACAAGCTCGGAGTACCACGCGCGTAGTTCTACGCGCTCGGTAGTTTAGTCAGCAGTTCGTGGTGCGGCGCCGCGCTAACAGGCGGGCGGGATTGGTGGAGGCAATGAAGTCGACGAGCACCGCGACGAAGCGTGCGGGAGCCTCGCAGTGCGGATAGTGTCCCACGCCGTCGAAGATTTCGAGGCGGCTGCCGGGGATGGCCTTGTGCGCCGCGACCGCGTGGCTCACCGGCAGGAACGGGTCTTGCGCACCCCACACGATCAATGTCGGCAACTGCGCTGCCCGGTACAGCCGAGTGAGGGCGCTCACCGCCTGCCCCCTGAAGTCGATCACGCTACGCAGGCTGCGAAAGAATGCGCGGCGGCTCTCGGCGTCCGCCAGCGACGCGTAGCTCCGCCAGATCTCCTGCTTGGCGGGCGTGGATCGCACGCCCGCGCGGGTGAGCCACGTGGCCACCAGGTTTCCAGCGTCTCGCAGCCGCGGCGTGCAGAAGAGCGGAAACACCGACTCGAATCCGGGCACGGTCAGCATCCGAAGGTAGAACGTGACCTCCCGCCCCAGCCCACCGCTGTCCACCAGGACCAAGCGCTCGCAGCGCTCCGGGAACTGATACGCAAACTGCATGGCCACGCCACCCCCGAGCGACTGGCCGACGACAGTAGCCCGCTTGTGCCCGAGCGCGTCCATCAGGTCCCGCAGTGTGTTGGCATGGGCGCCGAGCGAGTACTCGCCACGGGGTTTGTCTGACTGGCCTTGCCCGAGCAGATCGGGGGCCAGGACCGTGAACCGCTTGGCCAGCGCCGGCATGACGTGCCTCCACGTCACCGAGCTACCGGCCATGCCGTGCACGAGCAGCAGCACCGGCCCCTTGCCGGCGACTCGGTAGGCGACCCGGTCGCCATCGACGGTGATCGCACGCGGCTTCATCAGCGTCCACCGCGATTCGTCCGACTTCATGATCTCATCATCTCCAATGAGTGGTTGTCAGACCACGTTCAGAACGCGTAGCCGAGATCCATTTGGAAGACCTGCCCTTCGCTGCTGATACCGTAGTCGAAGCAGACGGTGGTAACGAGGTTCCAGATCAGACGGAAGCCGATACCGTAGTCGGCGCGCCAGCCGCCCAACCGCAGCTGCGTACCGTTGAAGACGCGGCCGGCGTCCATGAACGGGGCAAGCATAGGCCGCAAGTGCTGGCCGAAGACGTACCCGCCGTCGAAGATGCTCCAGCGTAGCTCCGTGTTCACCAGCACGGCCGAGTCGCCAACGAAGCGTCGATCAACGAAGCCACGCATGGTGGCGAACCCGCCGAGCCCGCGCCGGTCGCGCGTGTTGAACGCCAGCGTCGGCACGCTGAAGAAGGGAACGTTGCCGAACTGCATCGAGTAGAGGGCGCGGCCCGCCAACACGAGCCGCGCGACGTCGGGGAAGATCGCGTGATACCCTGACGTCGAAAACGTCACGCGCTGGTAGTCGAAGTCGGACCCCAGCGCTTTCGCGGAGAGCTCGGCCACGGCCTGCGCCAGCACGCCGGAGTATGGATCGGGTTCGAAGTCGAGCGTGTCCAGGCTGACGCCGAGCTTGAGGATGTTGTCGAACCCTCCGCTGCAGCCGGTGACCACTGCCGCCTGGCAGTCGGTGTGCATCCGCGTTGGCTGCTCGATCGCGCTGACGTCATCGCCCGAAGAATTTTCGGCGTCGACTCTGGAGCCGGTGAAATCGCGGAGGTCCGTGTACCGTACTGCGACCCCGAGCAGCGGCCGCACGATACCGCCGAACACATCACGCTCCACCGCCACGCCGAAGGAGGTCTCGCGCGACTCGTACAGATCGTACTTCGTGTAGGCGAAGCCGTTGGCTTCCTGGCGCAGGGCGTTCTGGTAGCCGTTGTAGGTTTTGAAGAACTGCCCCGGCGCGCCGGGAAAGTTGAAATCCTGCATCGATGTGCGCCCGATGCCGAAGTAGTTGTTCAGCGGGTCGATCGCATACTGTACGTCAGCCAGAAGTCGATACGGGCTGTCAAAGATGTTCGGCTGATCGAGCATCGCGCCGTAGCGCTGTAGGCCACTGAGGGCCCCCAAGGCGGTCACCGAAATCTGTCGCCGGTAGGGCGTGGTGCGGAAGAATGGATCGTCCTTCGTGCCGTTGTCGAAGAGGAAGCCGACGACGCCCAGGTTGAGCCCTGCCTGCTGATCCCAGCCGATCACGGGCACGGCGGTGATGAACCGTCCCTCGCGCTTGTCCTTGAGCAGAAAGTCTGGAATCAACGGCCGGCGGCTAATGAAGACCGGCCGCGCCACGAGTGGTGGGAGCTGCCACCCCGCTTCCCCTTGAGGGGCGGCCCCCGGCGCGGGCGCTTCCAGATGGCTTGGTTCAGATTCCGCGTTTGAAAGGGATCCGGGAAGGATTTCCAAGCTCGGCGTTGGAACGGCGGTGGGAATCGGCTGCGCCGCAAGAACGTCACACAACGCCAGCACGTACGCTATTGCGACAAGGTACAATCCAGTCTGTGTGAGGGGCTGATCCCGCATCGAATCTTCCTATACTTTCACCCTCGGCTGTCGAACTCAGGGCAAACGCGCCATACCGAACTGCATCAGCGAGGAAGCAAAGAACGGGACACAGCGCCAGCGGCGGCCCTTCCCGGAATTTGGTAAGATTGAGACAGAGCCGCACCCGCATCGGAAAGAGCGCGATTCCCGCTGGTGAGAATGCGAAGCTTGAAAAGCATCTGGGCACGTCGTACATGACAAACGCCGATCCCGGCACAGCCGTTGCCTTCAATTCCTCCAGCAATGGAGGATTGATCATGGCGAGCGGCAAGGCGGATGAACTGAAGGGACGCGTGTAGGAAGCTGCGGGACTCTGACCGGCGATGCGAAGCTGAAGCGGAAGGGTCGGGCCGACGGGGCTGTTGGGAAGATCGAGCAACAGGGGTAGAAGGTTATCGATGAGGTCAAAGATGCGCTGGGATGAGTCTCGGTCTTCGTGAGAACATGGGGATACCGGCCCATAGCGGCGGAGGTCGATCGCTGCAAATGAAAGGCAGATAGGCAACGATGCTCATTCACGAGATGACCAGACAGGAGTGCTTGGATACTCTGGCGCGGTCGGGATTGGGCAGGCTAGGGTGCGCACGCGACAACCAGCCTTATGTTGTGCCATTCTATTTCGCTTTCGACACGGAACGCCTTTACGCTTTCTCTACGCTCGGCCAGAAGATTGAGTGGATGCGCGCGAACCCTCGCGTCTGTGTCGAGACGGATGAACTAACCACTCACAATCAATGGGTGAGCGTCGTCGTCGTCGGCCGCTTCCAAGAGCTTCCAGACACTCTCGAATACGAACAAGAGCGGCACCGGGCTCATTGGTTGCTCCAGCAGCGCGCGATGTGGTGGGAACCAGCTTATGTCGCCTCCGCTCATCACGGCGCTGCGGATTCTTTAATTCCCATCTTCTTCTGCATCCATGTTGACCGGGTGACCGGCCAGCGCGCGACGCCCAATTCGTTTTCTGTGGAACCGCCGCGCGTTCATTAAATTCGCTCACCGCGATGGTGCACGAAAACGTGGCCAGCAGTGTCATGGATTGCACCGGGGCCCCACCGCATCGGAGAGAGAACGATTTCCAGAGGTGAGAATCCGAAGCTTGAAAAGCATCTGGGCAGGTTGCGCATGACGAATGCACCTTTGGGCACAGCCGTTGCTCTCAAGACCTGCAGGAAAAGGAGGATCGACCATGGCGAGCGGCAAATCCGATGAACTGAAGGGACGCGTAAAGGAAGCTGCGGGGGCACTGACGGGCGATAAGAAGCTGAAGCGGGAGGGGAAGGCCGACCAGGCGGTCGGAAAGATCAAGCAGAAGGTGGAGAAGGTCATCGACAAGGTCAAAGATGCGCTCAGCTGAGTCGCGCTCTGAGTTGATCCTGAGATAGCGACCCACCGCAGCGGCGGTGGGTCGCCGGGATTGTGATTCCGATCGGCCCCGCCTCACGGGTGGAGGAGGAGTACAATGCTCGAAACCGTCGCGGTTGTCTTGATCATCCTCTGGCTGCTGGGCCTGGTTTCCTCATACACAATGGGTGGATTTGTTCACATCCTCTTGGTCATTGCGGTTGTGGTGATCCTGGTTCGTGTCCTCCAAGGTCGAAGGCCTTTGGGGTGACCTGGAATGCTCTCGCCCCGCGCCGCCTCGCGGCGGCATTCTTGATCGCTAGAGCGATCTCATGAGTCGAGTGCGCCGGACCGTCAAGCGCTCCCGCAGCGCGTTGGGCAGCCAAACGCGGGTGGATGCCTGATAAAGGAGGGTGCATGAATGATCGATCCACCGCGTTGCTCCTGATTGCCGTCGCGCTGGCGGGATACGGCGCGTACATCGCGGGCTACGTGCCCGCGATGCTGCTCGGCCAGCCCGTGCCGTTGCTGCTGATAGGTTTCGTCGTGCAAGCGGTGTGTGCCTTCGCGGCCGCGTTCGGTGTCTGGCGCGGCCAGCCGTGGGCCGCCGGTGTGGTGGTGGTGCTGGGGGTGAGCATCGCAGCCACGTGGCTCATCGAGGGGTTCGTCCTCGGCATCGTCGCCTATCTTCACGCCCTGCTAGTCGCGGTATTGGCCATCGTCGTCGCCTTCATCATCGCGGCGTACGTCAACCGCAAGCACGAACCGCGGATCGACTGATCGCGGTCGCGGTGTAGCTAGCGTTCGCAGCGCTACGCAGCTGCCGGAGTACCGCCCGGCCTCGGTACTCGCCGCAGGAATGTGAGGTTTTCGAGAAGTTGCCGACCCTCGCGCGTCCGGCACCGCGAACGCCGCGACGCTGCGGTAGAAGTACGCGCGTAGGACGGTGACCCCGAACCGCATGAAGTTTCCCCTACGGCGAGACCCTCGACTAGGTTTCGCCGCGTAGCCTCGTCTCGCCGCGACCTCAAGACCACATCGGGTCGCGCCACTTTGGTCTCGACCGGGGTTTCTTCAACCTGCAGCCGTACCCACCAGTAGGTGGGGGAGAATGCAGGGATTGCGGGACAGCCCCGTCCATCACATGTTACACATTTTGAGGCACCACCCATTTGCTAAGAACACCCGCCTGTGTTGCGGCCAGATTTCTGCCTTGATATGACGCGAGCGCGGTCGGCAATGGCGAACCTACCAACCACAAACGCGCCGGCGCGCCCGCCCAAGGACTCGAAAGAAGCTGCTGCGCGTCAGCCGCGGATGCGGCCGCAATTGTGGTGGCTGATCTTTGCGGTTCTCATGATGGCGAACTACGTGGTGACGCGGGTGTTCTTCCCGGAACCATCGTCGATCACCATCCCCTATACGTTCTTCAAACAGCAGGTCGCGGCGGGCAATGTCGAGAACGTCACGAGCGTCGGTGATTCGATCCAAGGTGGTTTCAAAGCGGCAGTCACCTACCCACCCGAGAAGTCGGCAGCCCCGAACGCCAACGCCCCGGCAGCGGATGCCGATCAGGTCAAGCCGCACACCGCGATGCGTTTCAAGACGCAGCGGCCGGCCTTCGCCGACCCGGGTCTCGAAACGCTGCTCGAAGAGAAGGGTGTGGTCATCGATGCCGTCGACGAGAACGCGTCATCCTTGTTCAAGCTGCTGGTCGGCTTCGGTCCCACGCTGCTGCTGATCGCCGCGTTCGTGTGGGTCAGTCGCCGCGCCGCTGCTGCTGGCGGCGGGCTCTTCGGCCTCGGCCGCAGCCGCGCCAAGCGCTACAGTGAGGAGCAGCCGAAGGTCACCTTCGATGACGTCGCCGGCATCGACGAGGCCGAGAACGAGCTGATCGAGATCGTCGATTTCTTGAAGAACCCCACGAAGTACCAGAGGCTCGGCGGCACTGTACCGAAAGGCGTGCTGCTGGTCGGTGCACCCGGAACCGGCAAGACGCTGCTGGCGCGGGCAGTTGCTGGACAGGCAGGCGTCCCCTTCTTCAGTCTCAGCGCCTCCGAGTTCATCGAGATGATCGTTGGCGTCGGTGCGTCCCGCGTACGTGACCTGTTCCGGCAGGCTCGGGAGGCCGCGCCCTCCATCATCTTCATCGACGAGCTGGACGCCATCGGCCGCACTCGTGGGAGCGGCGCGCAGCTCGGCGGCCACGACGAGCGCGAGCAGACATTGAACCAGATCCTGACCGAGATGGACGGCTTCGACTCCCGGGAAGGCGTCATTGTCCTGGCCGCGACGAACCGCGCCGACGTGCTCGACCAAGCCCTGCTACGACCGGGCCGCTTCGATCGTCGCGTCGTGGTGCAGCGTCCCGACCGCGCCGGCCGCGCCGCGATTCTCAAGGTGCACACGAAGAATGTTCCCTTGGCGCCGGACGTGTCCCTCGAGCGCATTGCCGCCGAGACGCCCGGTCTGGTCGGTGCCGAGCTGCGCAACCTGGTTAACGAGGCAGCGCTACTGGCGGCACGTAAGGAAGCGAGTGCGGTCCGTGCTGAGGACTTCGGGGAGGCGATGCAGAAGATCACCCTCGGGCCGGCCCGCAATATTCTGCTCAATGCGGCGGATCGGGAGCGTACCGCATACCACGAAGCCGGCCACACGCTGCTCGCGCTGCTGGTACCA
>JBGQHM010000040.1:0-28190 GCA_041497995.1 Binatia bacterium
GCGACGCCCTCGGCGGCATCACGGCGCACATCATTGACTGCCACCCGCGCCCCTTCACCGGCAAACCTGAGGGCGATGGCGCGTCCCAGTCCCGATCCAGCGCCCGTAATGAGCGCCACCCGACCTTGCAATTTCATCCCGACACCCTCCTTGTCTCAGTCCAGAGAGAGGCCGGAACGTAGTAGAAGGGTTCGAGCTTGTCCACGCAGGGGCTGCCTCCACTGGCGAGGGAGCAGTTCCGTTGACGTCGCGCTAGACAAATCTGTACCGGCCGGCGAGCTGCACCGGGCCTCCGCTTCGGGAGGGAACGCCCGCAGGGGTGGCATCCGCTTTGCTCACCCAACGGCCCCAGGGCAAGGGAGGGTAGAATGGCACGAGCATGGTTCCTTTCGACAGATCTGAAACCGCGGGCGCTCGAATCGGAGGAGATGTTGCTGCTGGCGGTCCTTGAGCAGGCGGTCGCCGACATGGACCACCCGTGCCCAGCGGTGCGTGCTGACGCAGACGCCTACATTTTCTCCTACGACGCCGACTACAGCCTCTTCAGCTTCGATTCCGTATGCACGTACTTTAAGTTGTCGCCGGACGCTGTGCGAGAGGCCCTACGCGACCGCCGCGACCGCAAGGGACGCAGCAGAGCGGACTTCAAGAGCGCTGCGTAACCCGTACCCGCGAGAGATGGGCGCCGTGGACGCTCACGGCGCCGTGGCGCGCCGCCACGCTGCACTGACGCTTTGGCGCAACTCATCGATTGATCCTCGGTTCTCAATCACCACGTGAGCCGCCCTGCGACGCTCGGCATCGCTGAGCTGGGCATCGACCCGCCGAGCGATCTCCCCAGCCGAGAGGCCGCGCTGGGTACCCAGTCGATCGATCACCGCATCTTTGCCGGCAATAACCAACCAAACTTCATCTACAAGCGGCAGCCAGTTGGCCTCGATCAGGATCGCCGCCTCGACGACGATGGGCCGCGAAACACCCGATTCTCGTAGCAACAGGATGCGCCGCTGGACCTCGGCAAAGATGAGCGGATGGACGATGGCGTTGAGTCGCTTCAGCGCCTCGGAATCCTGGAAGACGATGGCCCCGAGCTTCTGGCGATCGATGGTCTCATCTGACTTGAGGATCTCGTTTCCGAAGGCGTCGATGACGCGACGCCAGCCCGCCGTGTTCGGACGGTACACCTCGTGGCCGACAAGGTCAGCATGAATAACCTCGGCACCAAGGTCTTCGAGCATCTTGGCGACCGTACTCTTGCCGGAGCCGATACCGCCGGTGAGTCCGATCGTCAGATGGCGCTGGGGCATGCGTGTTCACCCGCGCAGATCAGTCCGCTGCTGCGGACAATGCGTCAGCCAACCGCCAAGAAGTGGCCGTCAGAGACCGGCGCGGCCGCTTCCCGCCCCGTAGCTTGCGGGCACTGCAGTGCCTGCTTGCGCCAGCGCTGCACGCCACGACGCAGGTACTCGGGGTTGATCTCCAGCGTCTCGCAGATGTTTTCGAAGGAGAAGTACCAATCACGATCCTCACAGGAGATCCAGGCATCGGCATCGCCGAACAGCTGGCGACCATGCCCGTCTCGAGTGAACGCGTACTTCTGGTAGCAATCGAGCGCATCCTGCAAGACAGCCAACATCAGCCGCTTCTCGCCACGCACAGCGGAGCCGCCGCGAAAGGCAGCGTAAAACTGCGCTGGTAACAATGCATCAGGTTCGAATAGGCCAAAGGATCGGTCAGTCATAGCTGCTCCCCCACACCATCCCAAATGCGCCAACCGTAGCCACGCCGCCTACCTTAGCCAAATGAAAAGGGCTACAGAACTGGCAAGCGGCGCTAATCAGTATGCCACGGAACACACGACACCGACACCCGCCCAGCGGCGCGTCGGTGTCGTGCGTTCAACCCAGCGCATCCGGCACCCGGGCCGGAAGCCACGTCACTTTTTGCCGAGAACCGTTTCCTTGAACGTCTTGGCAACCGAGAAACGGACCTTCTTGCGAGCCGGAATCTTGATCGCCTCGCCCGTTTGTGGATTGCGTCCCATGCGGGCCTTGGTCTGTACCTTACGGAACGTTCCGAGACCGGGAATCTTGACGGGCTCGCCCTTGCGCACCGTCGCCACCGTCAGATCGACCAGCGCCAGCAGTGTAGTATCCGCCTGCTTCTTACTGAGCTCCGATGCCTCAGCCAACTTTTGCACGAGTTGTGATTTCGTCATGGCCCTTCCTCCCCTCAGGTAGTGTCTGCGTTCCTCGACGTTCTTCTGCCGAGCCGATAACGGCGTATAAGTGCAACGAGGGGGCCGTCGCTGTCAAGCAAAATGTTGCGATTTTCGGCTCCCAGACGCGTTTTTTTGAGTGTGTAGCTTGGCGCTGCAGCCGTGCCGGGGTGCGCTCAATCGTAGTATTCCAATCCGAGGTGCGTGATCAGGTCTTCACCACGCAGGTAGCGCAGCGTGTTCTTCAGCTTCATCAACTGTATGAACAGATCGTGTTCAGGATACAGACCCGGCGCAGTTTGGGGACTCTTGAAGTAGAAGGACAACCACTCTTGGATTCCCTTCATCCCGGCCCGCTGCGCTAGATCGAGAAACAGGGCCACGTCGAGCACCAGCGGCGCCGCTAGGATCGAATCGCGGCACAGGAAATTGATCTTGATCTGCATCGGGTAGCCGAGCCACCCAAAAATATCGATGTTGTCCCAACCCTCCTTGTTGTCGCCGCGCGGCGGATAGTAGTGGATATTCACCTGGTGGACGTAACCTTTGTAGAGTTCGGGATAGAGCTCTTCCTGCAGCATCACGTCTAGAACCGACAGCTTGCTCTCCTCCTTGGTCTTGAAAGATGACGGCTCATCCAAGACCTCACCGTCGCGGTTGCCGAGGATATTGGTGGAGAACCAGCCGGTCAGGCCCAGCATCCGTGCCTTCAACCCCGGCGCAATGATCGTCTTCAGAAGCGTCTGGCCAGTTTTGAAGTCCTTGCCGCACACCGGGACACGGTTGTGCTCCGCGAGCTCCGTGAGCGCCGGGATGTCCACGGTGAGATTCGGTGCACCGTTGGCAAATGGGATCCCGCGCGAGAGCGCAGCGTACGCGTAGATCATGCTTGGTGCGATACTCGGGTCGTTGCCGCGCAGCCCGGCCTCGAAGCTCGCTAGTGACATGTGGACCGTCCCCGGCCGCAGGAAGCTCTCCGTACTCCCGCACCAGATCATCACCGTGCGCTCAACGCCAGAGTGGGCGCGGAATGCATCGATGTCGTTCATCAGCTGCTGCGCCAAGTCGAACTTGGACGCGCCCTGTTTCACATGTGCGCCATTGAGGCGTTTGACATACTCGCGATCGAAGACCGCCCGCCACGGCACAACCGCCTCGAGCTCGCTACGAACCAGGTCGATGAGCCCACGCTCGACAACGCCAGCCCGCAACGCTGCCTGGTAAGCATTGTCGGGAAAGATGTCCCACGCGCCGAACGTCAAATCACTCAGCGACGCGAGTGGAACGAAGTCGCGGATGTGGGGCGTGCGCTTCTCCGTGCGCTTGCCAAGCCGAATGGTCCCAAGCTGCGTCAGCGACCCGATCGGCTTCCCGACCCCCTTCTTGATGAGCTCAACTCCGGCGATGAACGTGCTGCTGACTGCGCCCAGCCCTACCAACAGTACGCCCAGCTTTCCCTGGGCATCTGCCATCGGTCGTTCGACGCCACGCATAGTTGCAGGTCAATAATGGAGACCCGGAAGGGGCGCAAGGGCCGGCGGGCGCAGCCGTCGTGTGCCCCGCCAGATCCGTTGACTGGCGCGACGACTTTGTGTATCAATTACGCAACCAAGGAGATGTGATGCACACCATGATGGAGAAGACGCCAGCCCAGCTCGCCGCTGAGTTCGCACCGCTGAACGAACCGCGCATCTACAACGAGGCCGCCTGTGCCGATCTCAGCGATACGATCGGGCGTATTCGGGCGCTGAAGGCGGATCGCAACGCGGTGGTCCTGGCGCACAATTACCAGCGACCAGAGATCTTCGAAGTAGCGGACTGCATCGGCGACTCGCTCGAACTGGCACGGCAGGCGACAACCGTGAGCGCCGACGTGATCGTCTTTTGCGGCGTGCACTTCATGGCCGAGACGGCCAAGATCCTCAACCCCGAGAAAACGGTGCTGCTGCCCGACCTGCGCGCCGGCTGCTCGCTGGCCGATAGCGTCACCGCCGACGAACTCGTCGAGCGCCGCGACGCGCTGCGCGTGCTTTACCCCGATTTGCAGGTGGTGGCGTACGTGAATACGACCGCCGAAGTGAAAGCCGTCGTCGACGTGTGTTGCACCTCGGCCAACGCGGTTCAGATCGTCAATGCCTTGCCGGCGCAGCACATCCTTTTTGTGCCCGACGAGCACCTCGGTGATTACGTGCAGCGCGAATCGACCAAGACGGTGATCTCCTGGAACGGCAACTGTTACGTGCACCATCAGATCACGCCCGAAAGCATCCGCAAGGTCAAAGAGGCGCTACCGAACGTGCGTGTGCTGGTACACCCCGAGTGTCGCGCCGACGTCATTGCCCTTGCCGACGCCGTGCTCAGCACCAGCGGCATGGTGCGCTACGCCAAGCAGAGCGACGCCGAGGAATTCCTAGTGGTGACCGAGTGTGGCCTCTCGGATCGTTTGCTCGTCGAAGTGCCCGAAAAGAAATTCTACAAGGCGTGCAAGCTGTGCCAGTTCATGAAGATGATCACCCTCGACAGCACCCTCCGGGCGCTCGAACGCATGGAGCACGAGATCGTGTTGGACGAAGCGGTGCGCGCCGGCGCGGAGCGCTCGCTGCGGCGCATGTTGGAGCTCAGCCAGTGATCCTATGCCGTCGACAGCCGCGACATCGGCTGGGCGACCCGCCGCGTCGCCGCTCGTAGCCGTAGACGTTGTCATCTTCACCATCGATCGCGGCGCCCTACAGGCACTGCTCGTCGAGGTGAAGCGTGGCCCATTCGCCGGCCGCTGGGCGCTTCCTGGCGGCTTGGTACCTGTTGGCGAATCACCGGAGACGACGGCTACGCGCGAGCTGTTTGCGCAAACGGGCATTCATGATCTCTACTTGGAGCAGCTGCGCACCTTTGGTGAGCCCGGGCGGGACCCGCACGCGCACGTCGTGTCCGTGGCCTACTTCGCCTTGGCAGCCTCCAAGGGCGAAGCGAATGCTACCAACCCCAAGTACACGCGCTTGGAGTGGTTCCCCGTGCGCGCGCTACCATCGCTGGCATACGACCACAATGCCGTTGCGCAGTACGCCCTCACCCGCCTGCAAGCAAAGCTTGAGTACACCAACATCGTCTACAGCCTGTTGCCGCGCGAGTTCACCATGGGCGAGGTGCAGCAGATCTACGAGATCATCCTCGGGCGGCCGCTCGACCGCCGCAACTTCCGCAAGAAAATCCTTACTGCCCGCTTGCTCAAGCCGTTGCACCGGCAGCGCCGTGGGCGACACCGCCCGGCGCAGCTGTACGCCTTCACGCGCCGCGAGCCGATGAACGTCCAGATGCTGTGAGCCCCTTGGCCCCTGCCGCGCAAATGCACCTTGACGCGCTCTTCGTGCGCGCGTAGAGTGAACCTAGGCTCATTATTTGAGCCGAGGTTCAAAAAATGATCCTACCCTCACGCAAGCAGCGCGAGCTTGCCCTCCGGCAAGAGATCATCTTCGATGCCGCCGAGGCCGTGCTGGCCGAGCGCGGCTTGCATCGCGCCTCCGTCGACGAGGTCGCCAAACGCGCCGAGGTCTCGGTCGGCACGCTGTACAACCTCTTCGGCAACAAGGAGAACCTCTACACTTCCCTCCTGGAGCGCGGCGTCGACGAAGTGCGCGAGGCCGTGCGGGTGCGCGTCGCCGACGCCACCACCGGCATCGATCAACTGCACGCGGCCCTCGACGCCATCTTCGCCTACTTCGCGGACCATCAGCTCGCCTTCCGCGTCTACGTGACCGCCTCGCATGGGATGGAGTGGAACGTCCTGCCGCAGTTCGGCGACCGCGTCTTCCGCAGCATGCAGGCATTCCTCGGCGACGTCACCGCGCTGTGCCGCCTCGCCGTACGCGAGGGTACTCTGCCCCGCATTGATCCGGCCCTGCTGGCGATGGCGTTGATGGGCACGGTGAATTCATACGTCACGCACTGGGCCACCCACCGGCGCGGCACACTCGCGGCGTATCAAAAGGGTGCGCACGAGATCCTCGAAGCGCTCAGCCGGGGCCGGACGCGACCCGTGAGCCGCATCCGCAGGGGGCGCGCATGATCCTCGCCGATGTCTCCGTCCGCCGCCCCGTGTTTGCCACAATGGGCATCGGGGCGCTCGTAGTAATGGGCATCTTCGCGTACCGCAGCCTCGTGGTCGACCTTTTCCCCAAGACCGACATTCCCGTGGTCGCGATCACCACCACACTAGCGGGAGCAGGCCCGGAGGAGATGGAAGCCCGGGTCACCAAGGTGATCGAGGAAGCGGTCAACACGGTGGGCGGCATCGATGAGATGCGGTCCGTAACCCTCGAAGGCTTCTCGCGCGTCATCGTCATGTTTCTGCTCGAACGCAACCTCGAGGCGGCCGCGCAAGACGTGCGTGACAAGATCGGCGCCGCCTTGAAGCAGCTCCCCGACGGCACCGATCCGCCGGTGGTCGAGAAGTTCGATCCGGACACCACGCCGGTCGTGTTCCTGTCGGTCTCGGGCGACCGCGCCCTGCGCGAGCTGACGGAGGTCGCGAAGAAGCAGGTCAAGGAGCACCTCGAAAGCTTGCCCGGCGTGGGTGCCATCAAGATCGTCGGCGGCCGCGAGCGCGAGGTCCAAGTCGTCGCCGATGCCCACCGCCTCGACGCCTACGGTCTCACGATCGCCGACGTGGCCCGCGCACTCGCAACGCAGAACGTCGAGGTGCCCGCCGGCCGCGTCTCGACCAGCGACCATGAAGCGACGCTCCGCACACTCGGGCGCATCGGCACGGTGGCGGACTTTCAGCACATCGTGGTGGCAACACGCGGCGGCACGCCGATCCGTATCTCGGACATTGGCCGCGTCCTCGATGGTGTTGTCGAGCCGCGCTCGTTGTCACGCTACAACGGCCGCAATGCGCTGACCTTGCTCGTGCGCAAGCAGTCGGGTGCCAACACCGTGTCCACCGTGGACGCCGTTGCCGAGCGCCTCGAAGAGATCCGCAAGACCTTGCCGCCCGGCGTCCAGGTCACCGTGACCCGCAATCAAGCGGACTTCGTCCGTACGGCTCTGAACGAGGTGCAGAAGCACCTCATCATCGGCGCGCTGCTAGCCAGCATCGTCGTCTTCGCGTTCATGGGAGACTGGCGAGCCACTCTCATCGCTGCCGTCGCCATTCCCTGCTCGATCATCACCACCTTCACGTTGATGAAGGTGATGGGCTTCTCGCTCAATTGGCTGACGCTCCTGGCGCTGACGCTCTCCGTCGGCATCGTCATCGACGATGCCATCGTGGTGCTGGAGAACATCTTTCGCTTCATCGAAGAGAAGCACATGTCGCCGTTCGAGGCGGCGCGTGCGGCGACCGCGGAGGTGGGGCTCGCCGTGAGCGCCACAACGCTCTCGCTGGTAGTGATCTTTGTCCCGGTCGCCTTCATCCCCGGCATCATGGGCTCGTTCCTCGAGAGCTTCGGCCTGACCATGGCCGGAGCCATCATGGTCTCACTGCTCGTCGGCTTCACGCTCACGCCGATGTTGGCGTCGCGCTTCCTGCGCCCGCACGCTGGAAAGGGGTTGTCGCGTGAGGCGTGGTTCTTCCGTCCCATTGATCGCAGCTACACGGCTGTACTGCGGTGGTCCATGCGCCATCGTTGGCTGGTCGTGGTTGCCGCGATGCTGACCATTGCAGCCATTCCACTCATCGGGCGGATCGTCGGCACGTCCTTCATTCCCGAAGATGACCGCGGTGATTTCGAGGTGAACATCAAGACCCCGCCCGGGTACACGCTGACGCGCACCGACGCCGTGGTCCGCGACATCGAGCGGCAGGTGCAGGTGCTTCCGGGCATCGCCCATCTCACCGTCAACGTCGGCTCGCCGGACACCGATTCCGTCACCACCGCTCAGATGGTCGTCGTCATGCACCACATCGAGGAGCGCACGGTGACACAGTTCGATGTGATGACGCAGGTGCGCAAGATCCTGCGCGACTATCCCGAGCTGCGCGCCAGCGTCGACCAACCACCGCCGATGTCCGGCAGTGGCATGCGCTCAGCCGAAATTGTCTACAACGTCGAAGGTCCCGACCTGGACGTGCTCGAACGGCTTGCCGGTCAGGTCCGCGACATCATGACGTCGACGCCGGGAATCGTCGACGTCGACACCACGTCGGAGCCCGGCAAGCCCGAAGTGCAGGTCCGCATCAACCGCGCCAAGGCGGCGGACCTCGGCGTGGCGGTGTCTGACATCGCCATGAGTCTGCGGACGATGGTGCAGGGCGATACGGTGACCACGTTCAAGGACGGACTGGACCTCTACGATGTGCGCCTGCGGTTGCAGGAGGGGGACCGCTCGGATCCACGATCACTGGGCCAGCTGATGGTCCCGTCGTCGCGGCTCGGTCGTGTGCGACTCGACAGCGTGGTTGACGCGGTACGCGGCACCGGGCCCGCCCAGATCGATCGCCGCAACCGCGAGCGTCAGATCAGTCTGCTCGCCAACATGGCGCCAGGCCAAGCGCTTGGCGACGCGCTACGCAGCGTTGACAGGCGCGTGCACCAACTCGACATCCCGGCCGGCTACCGCACCGGTGTCACCGGCATGGGGAAACTGCTCAATGAGACGATCAGCGGTTTCCAGCTCGCCTTCCTGCTGTCGCTCATCTTCATGTACATGGTGCTGGCCAGCCAGTTCGAGAGCTTCCTGCACCCGATCACCATCCTCCTGTCGCTGCCACTCGCCGTCCCGTTCGCGCTCGTATCGTTGTGGATGGTGGGCGCCACGCTGAACATGTTCAGCGCCCTCGGCATCCTCCTGCTGTTTGGTGTGGTGAAGAAAAATGCGATCCTACAGATTGATCACACCATCGGCCTGCGGGCGGACGGCATGGCGATGTCGGAAGCGATCATCCAAGCCAACCGCGAGCGCCTGCGACCGATCCTGATGACCACCATCTCACTGGTCGCCGGCATGATTCCGCTGGTGTTCTCGAGCGGCGATGGCGCCGTCACCAACCGGTCCATTGGCGTCGTGGTGATGGGTGGCCAGACACTGTGTCTGTTCATCACGCTGCTGCTCACGCCGGTGGCGTACTCGTTGTTCGAGGATCTGCGCACCTGGCGGCCCAGGCGTCGCGTGCGCGTGCAGCAGACTGCGCCCAGCGCGGCGCTCCCGCAGCCACGCAGCGCGACCCTGGGCTGATTCACCGCGGACAGGCGTCAGAACGGGGTGGCCGCAACTCATGCCGCCGCGGCGCCGGGCTCGAATGCTCCACGGCAGAACGTGTAGCGGTATACTCATGGCTTCCGTGCGGTGCGCCGGCGGGCTGCGCGAGGTACGACGCCCGCAGGGTCGTTCGGCGCAGGCCGTGCGGGATCGGAGTCCGCGAACATCTCCGCAACCGCCCGCAGCAACTCGTCCAGACCAAATGGTTTGCCGAGGAACCGAGCGCCCGGGATTTCCGACGGATCGAGCCGTTCCGCGTAGTAGCCGGAGACAAAGAGCACGCGCAGGGCAGGGTACGCCTCCAGGAGGCGACGTGCCAGCGCGTACCCACTCCCGCCAGGCATGATGACATCGGTCACCAGGAGGTCGAGCCTTCTATCGCTGCGCGCCGCCACCGCAAGTGCGTCCTCGCTTTGCGCGGCGCTGTACACCCAATATCCCGACTCTGCCAAGGCACGCACCAGCACGTCCCGTACGTTCTCATCATCCTCCGCAACAAGAATGCTCCACTCCTTCTGGGCACGCGACCGTTCCAGCGGCGCAACCGGTTCCGATTCTTCGGTTCGAGCCGCATCACGGTCGTCACGTGGGAAGTAAATCTCGAACCGGGTACCCCGTCCGAGCTCGCTGGCACACGCAACGTAGCCGGCGTGTTGCTTCACGATGCCGTAGACCGTCGCCAATCCGAGCCCCGTCCCTTTGCCGTGGCCCTTGGTGGTAAAGAAGGGCTCGAAGACGTGGTCCTGTACTTCCAAAGGCATGCCCGGCCCATCGTCGCTGACGACCAACGCCACATAGAGCCCAGGACGGACACCTTCTGGGAGCGCGTGCGTCCACCGATCGAGCTCCACGTTTCCCGTCTCGATCGTCACTGTCTGCCCGAGAGTTGGCTCCCCACCAGGCACCATCGCGTCGCGCGCGTTGCCCACAAGGTTCATCAGTACCTGCTCGATCTGACTGCGATCGACGCTGACTGGCCAGAGATCGGGCGCGCCGTGTATGCGCAAGAGCATCTGCTCGCCCAGCAGCAAGCGCAGCATCGGTGCCATTTCGGTGATGAGATCCGCGAGGTTCACAGGCTGAGTCTCGACGGGCCCGAGCCGGCTGAAGGTGAGGAGCTGACGCACCAGGCGTGCACCCCGTTCGACCGTCTCGCTGATGCGTTGCGCGTCCTCACGCCGTTGATCGTTGGTTGGCAGGCTGCTGAGGAGGAACTGCGCACAGCCCTTGATGATGGTGAGCTGGTTGTTGAAGTCATGGGCCACGCCACCGGCGAGCCGCCCGATGGCTTCCAGCTTCTGCGCTTGGCGGAGCTCAGCCTCAATTCGCTGGCGCTCGGTGATGTCGCGGCTCACCGTAACGTATCCCACGATGGCGCCGCCGGCATCGCGCAACGCCATCACTGCAACTTCGGCGGGGAAGCGCGTGCCTCCCTTGCGCCGCTGAGTGACTTCACCACGGAAGCAACCGGTCTCGGCGATGATGCGCCCGACCTCCATGGGTTTCTTGTCGATGAACTCCGTCTGCAGGAAATCCTCGGCAGGCTGGCCCAGGGTTTCGGCGGCCGTCCATCCGTACGTCACTTCTGCGGCACGATTCCAGGCCCGCACTCTGACCTGGGCATCCGAGGCGATGATAGCGTCGCTGACATTGGCCAGCAGGTGAGCCTGGTAGGCAACCTCCGCCTCGACGCGCTTGCGTGCAGAGATGTCGCGGGTGTTGATGATCATGCCCGCCACGACCGGATCTTCCAGCGCGTTTTTCGCGATGCCTTCGAGATAGCACCACGAGCCGTCGCGGTGCCGAAAGCGGAACTCTGCCGCGCTCGTCCCCGCCTCGAGAACCGCGTGCTGGAAGGTTTCCAGCAGTAGCGTCACGTCGTCGGGATGAACGAAGTCAAAGGCGCTCTGGCCGACGATCTCCTCCGGCTGATATCCCAGGACGCGCATATGGGAGGGACTGGCATACCGAATGGTTCCATCGTTGCTGAGAATCGAGATGAGATCCGAGGCGTTTTCGATCAGCGCCCGGAAGTGTCGCTCGCTGCGCAGCAGCGCCTCCTCCGCGCGTACACGGTTTGTGACGTCCGTGGTGGTACCCGTAAGACCAATCACGGTCCCGTGCGCGTCACGCAGGACGGTGGCGTTCGTGCGGTGCACGAGCATTCGGCCGTCCTTGTGTACCGCTTCAAATTGATAGCCATGGTAGTGGCCGTCGATACGAATACGCTCAAGTGCCTCCAGCGCCCGTCTCTGTTCACTGGGTGTCAGGAAATCCGTGAACGGACGCCCGATGAGCTCATCCGGCTCATATCCCAGCAGGGACCGTACGGCGCGGTTGACGAAGGTGTAGCGCCCTTCAGCATCGACTGCCCAGATGAGGTCGTGGGAGGTTTCGACGAGGTTGCGGTAGCGCTCCTCACTGGCGCGCAGCCGCGCTTCGGCCCGCGTGCGTTCGGTGACGTCCACCACCAAGGCGTGGAGACCGAGCAGGCTGCCGTCCTCGGCGGTGACTGGGTAGAAGCTCCCTAGCCACACTCCTTGCTCGGTTGGGTTTGCCGGGGAGGCGCCGCGGATCTCCACGTCAACCCGCGGCTCGCGTCGCTCGAGCGCGCGCCGACACACCTCCTCAATTGTCGCGGCAACCCCTGGGATCACGTCGTGGATGGTGCGGCCGATGTGGGCATCGATTGGTTGTCCGTTCATCGCGGCCAGGCGCTCATTGATGCGCACATATCTCAGATTGCAGTCGAGGAAGCAGATGCCGACGGGCGTCGTCCTGTAGATGTGCTCGATCTCCGCGAGTTGCTGGTGCACGCGGCGCTCGCTGGCCACCAACGCCGCCGCCGAACCAGTGCGCTCGCGGCGGACCCCGGCCTCGCGCAACTCGCGTTCGATGGCGGGCACCAACCGCGTCAGATTGTGCTTACTCACGTAGTCGTGGGCGCCGGCTTTCATCGCCGTCACGGCGACCTCTTCGCCCACCTCACCCGACACGATAATGATCGGTACATCGTGGCGGTGTTTCTTGATGACCTGCAGCGCGGCTGGGGCGGTGAGCTGCGGCATGACCCAATCGCACGTGATCGCGTCCCACTCGTGCCGGGTGAGCATAGCGTTCAGGGCGTCCGTCGTATCGACGCGCTCCCAAGCCAACTCATAGCCACCCTGGCGCAACTCGCGCAACACGAGCAACGCATCATCCTCAGAATCCTCGATCAGTAGAACGCGGAGCGGGGAACCCATCGCGGCTGCCTCCACCCTACCTGCCCGGTCGCGGCACTTCGTGACAACACCGAGCGGCTAACTGCGCTCCTATACCTCCAGGCCGAATGAGATGACAAGCTGATTGTTGCAGCCGTCCCGGATTGCCGACGAGTGCCTCGGGCGTCCGCCCGGCGCTTTCCAGCCAGTCGCGTAGGTTGAAACGGCTCGCTTGCGTTCGGCGATGTCCTGAATCTGCGAGGTGAAGTACGGCGGCTCGCTTTCTTGGCGGCGCGGCCTGTTAGCCGAGGAGGTCGTTGACGGTTCTAACCGGGCGAAACGTCGCGGCCGGCACTTCAACGAAGATCGTGTTCCAATTGGCCATGGCGCCGTTCCACAGCCCAGGGTGTTCCAGCCCCCTCAGCGCTCTGCCGCCGCTGCACTTGTGTGAGATGAACACGGTGGCGGGGTCGACATACCGGCGCAGGTCGAATGGTTCGCCGCGCCAGTTGCGCACGCCGCAGACGAGATCTACTGGATTGAAGTGCGTGGCGGCACGCAGCATCGCGTGCTGATCGGGCGCATCGGGATCGACCTGTGCGGTCTCGACGATCTGCAACGTGCACGTACCGTCGGGCGCCTTGACCCAGAAGGGACCGCCCCCTGCGTTGTCTTCGCTGCGCACCATGCCGCACACCCGCAGCGGCCGGTCCAGCTTGGTAACGAGAAAATCGCGCAGCGCGTCAGCGCCCGCCACTTGGGCCGGCACTCTCACGGAGAGCATGTCCCGCGCGAAGTGCAACGCATCACAGATGGCACTCGGTGGACTCGAAGTCTGGCTCAGCAGTGCCAGATGCCGGGAGATCTCGCCCTGGACGTGGATGAGGTATCCGCCGAGCACTTTCTTCCAGTGCACCGTCGGGCCTTTGCGATCGTCGGGCACGACATTGTCAATGTTCTTGATGAACACGACGTCGGCGCGCAGCTCGTTGAGATTCTCGATCAATGCTCCGTGGCCGCCCGGGCCGAACAGCAACTGCCCGGCGGCATCGCGACACAGCTGATTGTCGAGGTCGACCGCCACGGTATCGGTGCTCGTGTGCTGCGTCGAGAAGCTGACCTGGAATCGGGAGGCATAGCGCGTCTCATAGTCGGGTCGGACGGTTTCCAGCAGGCGGTGAAAGCGCTCCACGTATTGTGGCGAAACCGTGAAGTGTAACCGGCACACGCCGGCGCGGTCGCGCACGTAGGCCGCCGCCTCAACGAGGTGCTCCTCGAACGCCGTGCGATTGCCCCACGCATAGCGGTGGAGCTTGAGCAGGCCCTTGGGTAGCGCCGCGTAGCCGAGGCCGCGGTCAGTTAAAAGGTAGTCGAGGATCGATCGGTACTCGCCGCGCTCGACGCACGTTTCAATCGCCAAGCCATCACGTGCCATCACCGCCTTGAGGTCGTCGTAGAATGCGAAGCTCGTCAGGCCGTCTATGAAGGTCGTGACACCGCGTCCGACCCCGTCGCCATGTTTGGCCCGGCGCGTCTGCTGTGCAGGTGGAATCTCGACGGACTGTTCACTCGCCGACAGCAGCGCCTCGAACATCCGGCTGGCCGCACCGGAAGCCGGTGTAAATTTCAGAAAGCGACCCAGCGCACACGCCGCGTCGAAGGCCGAAAGGTCCCTCTGTACCTCCTCCTCATCCAGCACGCGGATTCCACACCCCGGCAGGCACGGGCGTTCCAGCTTCACATGCCGCGGAGGATGCTTGACCAGTTCAATCTGTCGCTGCACCTCGTCCACACTCAGGCCGCGCGCCGCAATCTGTGCCCGATCTTCCTCCCGCATCGGTGTGTCTCTCATCGACTCATCTCTCCGCGCCGTCCTTATTGAGCAGGCTGTGTGCCAGCTACCCGGCGAATCACGCTGCCCATCATTGGTGGCGATTGTGTACAAGGAGCTGTTCAAACGCGTACGCAAGCCGCTCCCGGTCGCACGCCCAGCGGCCCCACGGGCGCACGGAAACCGGCCCCACGATTTCGCGCGCCTATGGCGCCCATACCATGGCGATCAGTCCAGCGTGCATTCGTCGGACGCCGGTCCTATACAGGCATGGTGCGTGCTCGCGGTCGAGAGATATACGGCCGGACCAGGAGGAAAATGGGCGACGACGACTCGCACCAGCGTGCCCACTTGGAGGCGCTGCGCGCCGGCGTCGGACGTTGAAGGTCGTAGTGGATGGTGATTGATGCCTCGCCCGTCTCACAGCGCAACCGCGGCGGTCACCGCGTTCAAGGACGTCATCCAGCGGCACATTCGCTACTCGCTGGCCAAACCGCCGCGCGATCTCTCGGGTAGTGAGTGGTTCCGTGCCGTCGCCTTGGCGGTCCGTGACCTGTTGGTGGATCGTATGCTGGAGACCGAGGCGCGGTATGAATACGCCGATGCGAAGCGCCTCTACTACCTCTCGCTTGAGTTCTTGATGGGCCGGGCGTTGGGCAACAACCTCAATAACCTCGGCATCACCAACCTGTGTCGCGCCGCCGCCGACGAGATGGGCATCAATCTCGAAGCCGTGCGCGGCACGGAGGGCGACGCAGCGCTCGGCAACGGTGGCCTCGGCCGCCTCGCGGCGTGCTTTCTCGACTCGCTCGCGACGCTGGGCATGCCGGGGTACGGCTACGGCATCCGCTATGACTACGGCCTCTTCCGGCAAGAGATCGACAACGGCTACCAACGCGAGAAGCCCGACAACTGGCTGGCGGAACCGTCCCCGTGGCTGATCGAACGGCCCGGCGAGGCGTGCGCCGTTCCAGTGTACGGGGCCGTGAGCGGCGGCGCCAACGCGCATGAGCATGCTCGAGGCGTGTGGACGAACTGGCGCATCATCGTCGGCGTGCCGCACGACATGCCGGTGGTCGGCTACGGCGGACACACCGTGAACTTCCTGCGTCTGTACTCGGCACGCGCCTCGGACGAGTTCGACATCGCCATCTTCAACGACGGCGACTACGTCCGCGCCGTCGAGCAAAAGCTCACGTCGGAGAACATCTCCAAACTCCTGTACCCATCGGACGCCGTGGCGGCCGGCCGCGAGCTGCGTCTCCTCCAAGAGTACTTCTTCGTCGCCTGCGGGTTGCGCGACATCGTGCAGCGCTACCTGCGGCGGCATACGGCGATCACTGAGCTGCCGTCGAAGGTGGCCATCCAGCTCAACGACACCCACCCGGCGCTGGCGGTGCCCGAGCTGATGCGCATCCTCATCGACGAACATAGCGTACCCTGGGAGGCGGCGTGGGAGGTCACCCAGGCGACCTTCGGCTACACCAATCACACGTTGCTGCCCGAGGGACTCGAGATGTGGCCGGTTGCGCTGCTCGAGCGCGTCATCCCACGGCATCTCCAGCTGCTCTACGAGATCAACCGCCGATTGCTCGATCACGTCGTGCAAGTCTCGCCAGGAGACACCGAGCGCTTGCGCCGCGTCTCGCTCATCGAAGAAGGCGCCGAGCGCCAGGTGCGCATGGCACACGTTGCGATTGCCGGCAGCCACTCGGTGAATGGTGTGGCGGCGCTGCACACCGAGTTGGTCAAGACACGGCTGGTCCCCGACTTTTTCGCCCTGTGGCCGGAACGGTTCAACAACAAGACCAACGGCGTGACGCAGCGCCGCTGGCTCCTGAGCGCCAACCCGGCTCTGGCGCAGCTCATCACCGAGGCCATCGGTGACGGGTGGGTAACTGACCTCGAACAATTGCGCCGCGTGGAGCCGCATGCACGTGATGCCGCCTTCCGGCACGACTTCCTGAAGGTGAAGCAGGGCAACAAGGAGCACTTGGCGGCGGTGATCAAGGCGACCGCGCATGAAACCGTCGATCCACATTCCCTCTTCGACGTGCAAGCCAAGCGCATCCACGAGTACAAGCGCCAACTGCTGGCAGTGATGGGCATCGTCGATACGTACCTGGCGCTGGTCGAAGACGGCGTTGTACCACTCGTGCCGCGCACGCATGTCTTCGCCGGCAAAGCCGCACCCGGGTATCGGGTCGCCAAACAGATCATCAAGCTCATCCACAACGTCGGCGCGGTCGTCAATTCCGATCCCATCGCCAGAGAACACGTCCGCGTGGTGTTCGTTCCGGACTATCGCGTCACGCTCGCCGAGCAAATCATTCCAGGTGCCGACCTCAGTGAACAGATCTCGACGGCGGGCACCGAAGCATCGGGCACGGGCAACATGAAATTTGCGATGAACGGCGCGCTCACCATCGGCACGCTCGACGGCGCGAACGTCGAAATCCTCGCGGAAGTCGGCGCGCCGAACATCTTCATTTTTGGTCTCACCGCCGAGGCCATCGACACGATGCGCCGCGACGGTACATATCATCCACGCGACTACTACGAACGCGACCCGCGCCTGCGCCGCGTGGTCGACGCGCTGTACTCGGACCGTTTCTGCCCGCACGAGCCCGGGCTCTTTCGCGAGATCGCGGCCGCGTTACTCGAACGCGACGACTACTTCCACCTCGCCGACTTCGCCGCATACGTCGCGGCACAGGAACGCGTGGGGCGCGAGTTCACCAATCACAAGGCCTGGGCGCGCAAGGCGATCCTGAACGTGGCCCGCATGGGCAAGTTCTCCAGCGACCGAACCATCCGGGAGTACGCGACGGAGATCTGGGGGATTCGCGGTATCTGACGGTCCGCGCCTGCGGGCCTGAACGTTACAGCTTCGGAATCTCGACGGAGAAGATGCTTCCACCTTCCGGGTTGTCGTCGACCCAAACGCGACCGCCGTGCAGCTCAACGATGCGTTTGACGATCGTTAGGCCCAATCCCGTTCCCCGCACCCCCTTCTTGTCGAAACGCCGGAAGCGGGTGAACAGAGTCGGCTTGTCCGTTGAGCTGATGCCATCTCCCCAATCTTTCACGGAGGCGCGGTAGCGGTCGTCGCAATCGACAATGTCCACCTCGATGCGTTGCCCTTCCGGTGAGTACTTGATGGCGTTGCTCAGCAGGTTGGAAAAAACGTCCTCGACAAACCGGTTGACGAGAGCCGGGCATGCGCCCGCGACCCGCCACTCAAGCTGCATGCGTTTGCCCTCCAGCGCCGGCGCGAGACCCTCGGCGGCGGCGCGGAACAGCGCAGTGAGGTCGAGGTGCTCACGCTGCAGGTCCCCGGGCTTCTCCAGCTTGGCGTACAGGCTGGCCGCTTTCAGGACGTCGGCGAGCCTGTCAGCGTTACGTTGCGCGAGGATGAGCCACTCCTGCTCGGGGGCCGTACCGGATGATTCCTCCACCGCCATGTCCAGTGCGCCCTTGATCACGCTGAGCACGTCGAGCAGGTCGTGACGGATGATGTCAGTGAATAGATCTTTCAGGCGCACCGCTTCCTCGAGCTGGGCTGTACGCTCGACGAGCGCGCTTTCCAGTCGTTTGCGCGTGATGGCATACTGGATGCTCCGCACTAGACCAGGCGCGTCCACCCGTCCCTTCACCAGACAGTCCTGCGCGCCGCTCTTGAGCGCCTCGACGCCTGCCTGCTCATCATTCACTCCGGTCAGCACAACGATCGGCAAATGCCCGGCGCTGCGACGCACCGTGTCCAATGTGGCCGCTCCTACATCGTCCGGAAGTGACAGACCGAGCAGCACGGCATCGAACGACTCGGCCCCCAACCGCTCCAGGCCGGCAGCTGCGGACTCGACGTACGCGGCATCGAAGCGATGGGGACCCGGCTCCGCGAGGTACTCGCGTATCAGACCTGCGTCTGCAGGATTGCCCTCGATCAGAAGGACTTTGATGGGATTTGCACTGTCGGTCTGTTCCATACGCGCCATACCGCCGGCAGCGCGGCGATCAGTGCAATAGTGAATGGGCAACGAGATAGCAATCCGCACCGCCGCTCCTCGGCGTCGACGGAGTCACCCGACTCACTGCACGCGCAGCAGCACCTGCACCGAATCGTCCACCTCGTTGATCCAGACGTAGCCGAGCGCATTACACACCGCGGCGGCGCCTCTCACCTACTGCTGAGCGCGCGTGGCGTGACCACGCCCCCCAGCCGACGCAGGTCACGCGTGACTCAGCAGTATTTCTCAGCGGTAGCGCGGCAGGACCTCGGCGGCGAAACGCTCGAAGACGTCGAAGTTGTACGGCGACAGCGTGACCACGAAGTGGCTGACGCCGGCGGCGACGAAGGCGTCGATCTGCCGGCACACATCGTCAGCACTGCCGAGCAGCATCCAGCGGCGCGCCTCCTCTTCGCTGATCTGCTGATAGAGCGCGTAGCCCTGGATGAGCGGCGCCACGGTGGACAGATCCTCGGTGATCGCCGTCGGCACGAGCACCTGTTTCTCAATCGCATCGCAGTCCCGCCCCTCGGCCTCGCAGTAGCCGCGCAGGATCTCGATCTTGCGGCGGAACACCTCAGGCGAGCCGAACGAGCTCCACGCATCGGCATGCCGCGCCACGATCGGCAACAGGCGTTTCTCGCCCGCTCCGGCGATCGTGATGGGTGGATGGGGTTGCTGTATTGGTTTGGGCTCGGAGATGGCAGCGCTCAGCTGGTAGTGCGTCCCAGTGCAGCTGGCTTGGCGCTCGCGCCACAGGGCTCGGATCGCCGTCAGCGCTTCGTCGAGCCGCTCGCACCGCGAGCGCACCGAACCGAACGGCAAGCCGAACATCGTGTGTTCCGGCTCGTACCAACCGGCGCCGATGCCGAACTCGAGCCGGCCGTTGCTGATGACATCAACCGTAGTGGCGATCTTCGCCAAGATCGCCGGGTGCCGGTAGGTGTTGCCGGTGACCAGTGCGCCAATGCGAATGCGGCGTGTGTGCACCGCGAGCGCCGCCAAACAGCTCCACGCCTCCAGACACGCATCGAACGGATCCATCATCACGGCAACGAAGTGGTCATAGGTCCACGCCGTGTCGTAGCCGAGTGCTTCGGCGCGCTGCCAGATGCGTACGATCTCCTCCCAGGCCGCGAACTGTTGTCCGGTCTGAATCCCGAATCGGATACGCGTTGCGCTCATGGTCTCAGCTCCTGCTCAGCTCATGCTCGATCCACTCACTGATCACTGGGAACACTTCGTCGGGAGCGCGCCGGCCGAAGATCAGGTCGACGTGGCCGTAGTCCGCACTGTCGCCACTGCGCACGCCGAACTCGCGGTAACGCTTCTGCGTCGAGCTGATGCGGTCATAGGCGAAGCGCACCATGTCGGGCGAGGCGAGCTGATCGGCGGCGCCGGCGATGATCAGCCCCGGAGTGGTGACGCGCGACAGGTTGGCGCGGTAGTCGACGGTGCCGTCGCACGATCGGAACTCACCGGTCAACGACCACTGCGCCAACTGGCGCAGCTTGGAGCGCGGCACGTTCGACATGAACCGGCGCAAGGCGTGGCCGAAGACGTACAAGTCGATGTTCGCCGGGTTCATTCCCACTTGCGCCGCACTCGGCGACCAGCGCAGGACGGACCACAGGGCAACCAGCACGCCGCGCTGCGGCAGCCGCTCGGGGAGCGGCAGCGCCAGGAACATCTCGCCGAGGCTGCGCATCGTCTGTGAGGTCACCGCTGGAAAGCCCATCGGTGACGCGATGGTAACGAAGCCGGCGAGAGCATCCTGCACAGCGGGATTCACGCCGAGTGCCGCATAGGCGATCATCCCGCCCATGCTGTGGCCGATCCACACCAGCCGCCGGCCGCCGGCATGCGACAGGACGTGCGTGACGGCGGCGGGCACGTCAAAACGGACGAGATCATCAAATGTCCAGCCCCGCCGCCGGCCGACAGCGACCTCGCTGTGTCCGTGACCGCGCAGCTCCAGCACCCACGCGTCAATGCCGCGGCGCGCTAGGAAGCGCGCCAGCGAGTAGTGGTCGTCGAAGTCCATGAAGTAGCGGTTGCACGCGTAGCCGGACACGAGGATCGCCGGCGGCAGATCGTTGCGGGTGCCGGGGTAGTGATGCAGCGCGAGATCCCAACCATCCGCCGTCCGTGCGAACTCGATGCTGGCCCGCCCAACGAGCGCGCCGGTCGAGTTGACTGGGGATGCCGTCTCGCTCATCGCCTACCGTGCTCGGCGCTCGTCGTACGCGCTGAGAATGATGCCGCGGCGGCGACGGACCGTGTCGTCGATGAGCTGCTGGACCCGCCTTCGTACCATCTTGTTGAGCGCGTCCACCTTGTCCTGATCCTTCGCATCCGCCGCCGTGCCCGGCAGAACGATCGGCGCTCCGAAACGGACGTAGAGCTTCACCGGCAGCGGCAGCGGGAAGAGGAGCAAGGGGAAAAACGGTGCGCCCACGGCGCGGGCGACCGGTGGGAGGTTGGCAAGCATGACGTGGGCTTCCTCCGCCCCGACGACGGCCAGCGGCACAATGGGCGCGCGCGTGCGCAGCGCGAGCTTGATGTAGCCGCCGCGTCCCGGCGCGAAGCCGCGGTGCGACAGTACGCGGTAGCGCTGCGTCAGATAGCTGCGCTCCATGTCGCGCGCGCCCCCCGGGAAGACGAGCACGTACTGGTTTGCGCGCAGTAGTCGCTCGACGACCTCGGGCCGGCCCACCACCGCGCCCTGCCGCTGCAGGAAGTCCTGAACAAAACCGATCTGCCCGAACAGGTTGTCGCCGATGGCGCGCGAGAAGCGGCCGGTCGCATCATGGATAGCCACCAACGTGCACGCGGCGTCGTAGGGAATAACACCGGAGTGGCAGCCGACGATGAGCGCGCGTCCCTTCGGCAACAGCTCGGCGCCGATCACGCGCGGTCGAAAGTACAGCCACAGGACACTCCGTACGTAGCCGAGCCAGCGCGACGCCGTCGCCGCATCAAAGCCGTCGGAGTCGCGTCTCCCGGACATAACTACCCGCGCCGCACGAAACGCTCGCCCTCGAAGTGGCCGACGCGATAGCGCCACGCCAACGGTCGAAAACGGATGCCACGTCGCCGGCAGAGCTCACGCACCAGGTCGGAACGCTCGTCCTGCACTCCAAGCACGCGCGACGCCGCCAGGTCAAGGAGCGTCACACACGCTGGAACCGCGCCAACATCTGCGTCGGCAAAGGTCAGCATCACCAGCCGCCGGTCCGGTTGCACTGCAGACGCGTCCCAGGCCGGTGCAAATTGCACCGCGGAGCCATCGCTCAGATCGAGGACGATCGTCTCGCGGATCTCGCGGCGCGTCACCTGCGCACCGTGCTCGGCAAGCATCGCGGCCAACTCCGGCATGAGACGGTCGCGCACGATGGCGACCTGCTCGGCACGTGAGGGCATCGCGACGTGGCGGATCACTTGCGCCGGGACGCCGCCGACGAGCGCGTTCGGAGGGACGTTGAGCGCAACGAACGAGTTCACCATCACCGTTGCACCCGCACCGATAGTCACCCCTGGGAAAATGAACGCCTGATTGCCGATGAAGGCATGGTCGCCCACCTCGATCGGCGCGAACAACGACGGGTAGCCGCGCAGCACCGATTGCCAATGGCTGTGCGTGAAGAGCATTGCCCGCGACCCCACGCACACCTCGTCGCCGAGTGTCAGCGGCTCGCATGTGTTCAGGTACGCCCCCTCGCCGAAGAAACACGCATCGCCGGCCCGCAGACGCGCACCGCTTGCGTCGCCGCCGCCACCGCCGATCACCACGTCGTCCTTCGACCACAGCGCATCGCCGATCTCGACCGAGCGGCAGCGCACCCGTGTCCGCTTCCCCAGCGCCACCAGGCGGCCCAATCGCAACTCGTCGCATTCGATGGTCGAGTCGGTGCCGATGATCGATGCGGCACCGATGGAAATGCGATCGGCAATGATGAGGGCCCCGAGCTCGATGCGCACTGCCTCACCGATGCGCGCACCGTGTTGGCGATAGAGATGGACCTTCATCTCCGACGACAGCGCTCGGTACGCGGCGGGATCGCGACGCAGGAGAGCGACGAAGCCTGGGTCCACCCGCCCGTCCGCGGCGGAAGCGGCTTCGACGTCGGCGCGGGTGATCTCACCGTGCGACCCCGTGCCGCCGAGGCTGTCGAGCGCGATGCCACGCTCGCGTGCCAAGCGGCGCGCGGCGGGACTGGCGGCGATGCGGCCCGTGTGAGCGGAATATTTTTCATCTGCTGGACTCATAACCCGCTCGTGCTGAGGCTCTCGAAGCACGTCGCGCGTGCGTGCTGCCTCCTCGACGGCGGGCACGGTCTCATCCACCGCGCCGACGAACGCAATCACAGCGAGCACCGCCACGCGTGTCCCGACCGGTGCGACGATGCGCCTGAGCACACCCGACGCCTCGGCTTCGACCTCCGCGTTGACCTTGTCGGTCTCCACCTCGAACAGCGCTTCCCCGGCGCGCACCTCGTCCCCTTCCTGCTTGAACCAGGCGCGGACGATGCCGTGTGTCATGTTGGCATCGAGGATCGGCAGGACTACCGGGTGCATCGCATCATCTCTCGCACCGCGTTCACGATGTCTTCCTTCTGCGGCAACGCCATGGGTTCCAGCGCCGGGCTGAACGGGATGGGCACGTCGGCAGCCGCGACGCGACGAATCGGCGCGTCGAGATACTCGTAGGCGTTCTCGGCGACGCGTGCGGCGATTTCCGCACCGATGCCGCCGCTCCGCGTGCCCTCTTCGATGCAAACGAGCCGGCCGGTCTTGCGGACCGAAGCGAGGATCGCATCGGTGTCCATAGGCACCAGCGTCCGCAGGTCGAGGACCTCCGCATCGACGCCCTCGCCCGCAAGCTGCTCCGCCGCCTGCAGCGCTACGCCAACGTAGTAGGAGTATGCGACCAGCGTCACATCGCCTCCCGCGCGGCGCACTGCGGCTTCGCCAATGACTGCCGGCTCGGCCGCATCAGGCACCGACCCGGTCGTGGCGTAAAGCAGTTTGTGCTCGACGCACAGCACCGGATTGTCATCGCGGATTGCTGCGATCAGCAGCGCTTGTGCGTCAGCAGGAGTCGCGGGCGCAATCACCTTCACGCCCGGTACGTGCAGGAACCACGCTTCGAGGCTCTGCGAGTGCGTCGCGCCATAGCACCGGCCGCCGCCCGCCGGTGTGCGCACAACCAACGGTACGCGCGCTTGCGGGCCGTACATGTAGCGGAACTTGGCGGCGTGGTTGGCAAGCTGGTCCATAGCCAGCGTGAGGAAATCCATGAACATGATCTCGACGACGGGGCGCATGCCGGTGAGCGCCGCGCCGGTGGCTGCGCCAACGATGGTGGCCTCGGAGATCGGTGTGCAGCGCACGCGTTCGGGACCGAACTCGGCCAGCATCCCACGCGTGACTCCGAAGGCGCCGCCGTATTCGCCGATGTCCTCGCCCATCAGGAACACGGACGGGTCACGCTGCATCTCCGCGCGGAGCGCCTCCTGCAGCGCCTGCCAGTAGGTCAGCTCACGCATGGGCGGAGAACACGCCAGCCGTCAACGCCTCGCGCGTAGGGAACGGACTGGTCCGTGCGAAGTCGACGGCGGCATCAACGGAAGACATGGCGTCGCGCGCGATGGTGTCGAGCTCGGTGGCGGTGGCCAAGCCGTGCTCCAGCATGGCGCGTCGGAACCGCGCCAACGGGTCGCGCTCACGCCAAGTGGCCTCTTCCTCGCGGCTGCGGTACACACGCTGATCGCTTTTGGAGTGGCCGAGGAAGCGATAGGTTTTGCACTCGATCAAGCTCGGGCCGCGGTCGGCGCGGGCGCGATCCACCGCAGCACGCACCGCGGCGGCCACCGCGAGGACGTCCATGCCATCGACGCGCGTCCCTGGCATTCCATAGGCGGTGGCGCGGTCGGCGATATGCTCGATAGCGCACGCCTCGCGTACTGGCGTCGACATGGCGTACAGGTTGTTCTCGCACACGTACACCGCCGGCAGCCGCCACAGCGCGGCGAGGTTCAGCGACTCGTGAAATGTGCCCTGGTTGGCGGCGCCGTCGCCGAAGAAGATCACGACCACTTGGCCGCTGCGCCGCATCTGCGCCGACAGTGCCGCACCGGTACCGATCGGAATACCGCCGCCGGTGATGCCGTTGGAGCCGAGGTGGCCGACGGCGTAGTCGGCCATATGTTGCGTGCCGCCCTTGCCACCGCCGTAGCCGGTGGCCTTGCCGAACAGCTCGGCCATCAGTCGATTCGCGTCGCCGCCCTTGGCCAGCAGATGCCCGTGCCCGCGATGCGTGCTGACTACCCAGTCGTCGACCCGGAGTGCCAAACACGCGCCGACCGCAACCGCCTCCTGCCCAATGTAGGGATGCGTGGTGCCGCGGATGCTCCCGTCGCTCACCAGCATCAGCACCCGTTCTTCGAACACGCGGATCAGCGTCAGTTGAAACAGCACGCGGCGTGCTTCGGCGGCGCTGAGCGGCGCGGTGGCGGTGGAGGGCATGTCAGTGTGCCTCGGGAATCGGTGCCACGTCCTTCACGACTTCGAACGCTTCCGCATACTGCCGGCCCATCTGGAAGCCGCGATGTGCGGCGCGGCCGCGGATTGCCTCCAACCATCCCCGTCCATAGCGCTCCAGCTGCGTCTCGTAGCATTCCAGGCTGGCCATCTTGCTGTCGATGGTGTCGCTGATGTCGACGAACTTCTGAGGACGAAAAGCGTCGGCGCTGATGCCGCCGGGGATGGTCGCCTCATACATATAGACCGAGCAACTGTTGCGGCGCGTCGCCGCCAGCACGGCGCGCGACAGAGCCACGTGCTCGGGATGGCTGTCACCGAGCCAATGGGTGAGCACGACGGTGGGTTGCACGTCGTCGAGCAGTCGGTCGATGGCCACGACCAGCGCTGCATTCGGCTGGATGGCATCGCGCGGCAAGCCGAAGCTGAGCAGCTCGGCACCAAGTGCGCGGGCGGCGCGCTCGGCTTCGGCGCGGCGCCGTTCGCGGTCGTGATGTACGGCATCATCCGGACCACCGGGCACGCGGATGTTGACCATGACCACGCGGTGGCCGCGGCGCGAATAGGCGGCGATCGCTCCGCCCGCACCAATCTCGCCGTCGTCTGGATGGGCACCGAACGCAATGATGCGCTCACGCATACCGTCACCTTTCCTTGGACGCCTCACGCGTAGGCATCGGGGTTGGCGACCCGCGTCAAGCGCTCGACATCGGCGATGACGAGATCGCGGCGGTCGACGCGAACAATGTGTTTCTGCTTGAGCTTGGCAAGCAGACGGATGGCGGTCTCGGTGGTCACACCGATCATGTCTGCGAGCTCGCGACGCGTGTAGCGGAGGTGCAGCGGCTGTCCGGGCGTCACGACGCCGGACGTTTCCGCGAACTGCAGGAGAAGGCCTGCCAAACGGCTCTCCGCCCCTTTCAGAGCCAAGTCGCGGACCTTGATGCGCGCCGCGGCCAGCTCATTGCTCAGCGCGCCGATCAGCCGCACCCCCGTGTCGGGATGGCGCTTCAGAAACCACGCCAGCCGCTCGCGCGACAGAAAGCACAGCTGGGACTCGCTGACCGATTCCGCTGACACCGACAGCGCCTGCTCACCATTCATCGGCAACTCGCCGAGGACGGCACCGGGGCCGGCGACTTCAAGGATGTGTTCGCGGCCCGAGCGGTCGGAGTGGTAGAGCTTCACCGAGCCGTGGCAAACCAGATACAACCCGGTGGCGGCATTTCCCTCGCTGAACACGACTTGGCGGGGTCTGTAGAGCGTGATCGCGCCCGCCCCCTGAAATTCCCCCAGCGCGTCGAGGGGCAGGTCGCAGATCGCACCGTTGCTCCTGGCCGGACACATCTCGCACAGAATTCTCCTCATGGCCTTGTACACCCCCTTCGGTACGGCACCATGATGCATGTCATATTCCAGCGACGCGGCCGTATACGGGCTGCGACTTCACCGCCCGCTGGTTGCCGCCTAGTCAAAAGTGAGAAGCGCCGATACGAGACCTGGGAAAGGTCTCAGCCTCGAGGCACGGACTTTCAGTGTAGTACGCTTCCGCGCTACCATGGCCGGCAGCATGCGGCCGAAGGTGTATATCGACGGGCACGTCGGGACCACGGGGTTACGCATCCGCGACTGGATGGCGCAGCGCTCTGATGTCGAGCTGCTGACGTTGCCCGATGCGCTGCGCAAGGACGCCGGCGCGCGGCGCGACCGGATTCTGGCCGCCGACGTGGCGATACTGTGCTTACCGGACGATGCGGCGCGTGAAGCGGCGCAATGGTCCGCGGGCGGCACCACGCGTCTGATCGACGCCAGCACCGCACACCGCGTCGCCGACGGGTGGGTGTACGGCCTGCCTGAGCTTGCCCGCGGGCAGCGCGACGCGATTCGCGCGGCGCGCTACGTCGCCAACCCGGGATGCTACTCGTCGGCCTTCATTCTGTTGCTCCGTCCGCTGATCGATGCCGGCGTTCTCGTACCAACCGTGCCGATCACCTGCCACGCGCTGTCGGGCTATTCCGGCGGTGGACGCGCGATGATCGAGAAGTGGGAAGATCCGGCGGGCGGGTTGCGCGCACTGGTCTACGAGGCACCGTACGCTCTCGACCGCGTGCACAAGCACGTTCCGGAAATGGTGCAGTACACGGGACTGCGGCGCGAGCCGTACTTCGAGCCGGCGGTCGGACCGTTCCGTTGCGGCATGCGTGTGCAGATTCCGCTGCCTGCGGACGTACTGCGGCCGGGCAGCAGCGGCCATCACGTGTGGGACGTGCTGCACGAGCGTTACAACGGCGAGCCGTTCGTCCGCGTGATTCCGCTGGCGGAGCGGCTGAACGCAGACGAGCGCAGCTTCGATCCGCAAGCCTGCAACGACACCAACCGTATCGAGCTGCACGTGCTGCCGCATCCGTCCGGACACATCTTACTGATGGCAATCCTCGACAACCTCGGTAAAGGCGCTTCCGGTGTCGCCATCCAGAGTCTCAACCTGATGCTGGGCTTCGCCGAGACAACGGGGTTGTCGGGTTGAAGGGTGTGCGCATGAAGATACGTGACGCAGTTGAGAGCGACCTGCCGGCGATCGTCACGATCTACAACTCGACGATCCCCACGCGGTTGTCGACCGCCGACACCACGCCCGTGTCAGTCGACAGCCGCTTGCCTTGGTTTCGCGAGCACCATCCAACGAATCGCCCGTTGTGGGTAATGGATGCGGAAGGCACCATCGCTGGTTGGTTCAGCTTCCAATCCTTCTACGGCCGGCCGGCGTATCACGCCACGGCAGAGGTAAGCGTCTACGTCTCCGCAGCGCACCGGCGGCTCGGTGTCGGACGACAGTTGCTTGCCGAGGGCATTCGCCGCGCGCCCGACTTCGGCCTGCACACGCTGGTGGGGTACATCTTCGGCCACAACGCTTCGAGCCTCAGCCTCTTCGAGAGCTTTGGATTTGAGCGTTGGGGACTGCTACCTCGCGTCGCGGAGCTCGACGGCATCGAGCGTGACTTGGTGATCGCCGGTCGTCGGCTCGACCGGTGAGTCCGGGTGCTGCACGTCCGGGGTTGTCAGGGCCAGCCGGCGCCAGGTACCTCTACCTGCACGACCTCGATACGCGCATTGCGTTGCGCCCGGCACTCGTCGCGGTGGAAGCTCTGCGCCGTGAGCACGAACAGCGTGCGGCGGTCCGCTCCGCC
>JBGQHM010000041.1:0-28129 GCA_041497995.1 Binatia bacterium
AGTGGAGCAGCGCTCCCTGTCAGTGGTGCGTCCGCGACTCGCCTCGTCGTCTGTCACCGAGTCTCCCGTGGCTGTGCGGTCGTCCTGACCGCCAGCCCTTCTCCTACTTGTGAGTGTCTCGACTCCTAGCATCACCTACCAGGTGTTCTTCAACACGTAGAGTTACGGATTTATGGATAGGCGGGCTACGAAAGAGTTGGCCCACTTCCGGGCCCAAGCATGCCCTGAGCCCGGTCGAAGGGAATCTCACCGCACGGTTGGGGCGGCCGGTTGCGTCCAAGGTCGCAACGTCGCTCCCAACGCATAGGCGAGATACATTCGCGCCGGAGGTGGCGGTGCTCAGCATGACACCCCGGATTCATGTCTGCCACTGGCACGCGCCGCGCGTGCTGGCCACAAGTGAGAATGACAACCAGGCGATCAGAACGTCCTACGCCGTGTAGTCCTTCCGCTGGATGCCGTACTTGTGCAGCTTCTGGTAGAAATTCTGGCGGCGCAGGCCGGCTTCGCGGGCAGCACGACTGACGTTGCCTTGGTGGCGCCGGAGACACTCCACAATAAAGTAGCGTTCGAAGTCCTCGCGCGCCGACGTGAGTGTCGTCCCCAATGCCGGCGGTGTCGGGCGAGTGGCATCGCCGTTGCCGTGCATCTCGGGAGGCAGATCCGCTGCGGTGATCTCGTCGCCCCGGCTCAGCAAGCAGGCACGCTCGACGGTGTTCTGCAGCTCGCGCACATTGCCGGGCCATTGATAGCGGCGCAGGATCTGCGCGGTCAGCGCGTCGAAGCCCTTGATGCGGCCGCCGCCATCGTGCTGGCGCAGGAAGTGATGCGCCAACGGCAGAATGTCATCGACGCGTTCGCGCAGGGGCGGAATGCGCAGCGAGACGACGTTGAGCCGGTAGAAGAGATCGGAGCGAAACTCGCCGGCCTTGATCCGTTCCGTCAGGTCAGCGTTGGTCGCCGCGATGACCCGCACGTCGACCTTGATGGTGCGGTCCCCGCCGACGCGCTGCACCTCGCGCTCCTGCAGTACACGCAACAGCTTGACTTGGAGGCGCAGGAGCAGCTCGCTGATCTCGTCGAGGAAGAGGGTGCCGCCGTCGGCCTGCTCCACCAGGCCCTTCTTGGCGGCATGCGCGCCGGTGAAGGCGCCCCTCTCATACCCGAACAGCTCGCTCTCCAGCAGCTCCGAAGGGATGGCGCCGCAGTTGATGGCGACGAACGGCCGCGCGCTACGCGCCGACTGCATGTGCAGGGCACGCGCTACGAGGTCCTTGCCCGTACCACTTTCTCCCGTCAGCAGAACGGTGGCGCTCGAGTTGGCAACCCGCTCGACGACGCGAAACACTTCCTGCATCGGCTTGCTGACGCCGACGACGTTGTGCATGCCGTAGCGGCTGGCAAGTTGGTCGCGCAGGTTACGGTTTTCCTCGGTGAGCTGGAAATGGCGCACGGCGCGATCGACGTGGCGCCGCGCCTCCTCGTTGCTGAACGGCTTCTGCAGGTAGTCGAAGGCCCCCGACCGCATGGCTTCGACCGCCGTCTGGATCGTGGCGTAGGCGGTCATGATCACGACGAGGGTGTCCGGACTGATCCGCCGTACCTCGCGCAAGAACTCCAGGCCGGTCATCTCGGGCATCATCAGATCGACCAGCACGAGCGCATACGAGTTGCGGCTCACCGCATCGAGCGCTTCCGCCGGTTTGGAGAACGTATCGACGTGCAGATCGTCGCGCTGTAGCGCGCGGCTCAGCGACCGACCGAGGTTGACCTCGTCGTCAAGCAACAGCATCGAGTAACCCATCTCACCTCATCTCGCCCGCGGTTCCCAGTTGGGTCGCCTCGGAGTGCACGGGGAGTGTGATGGTGAAGACACTGCCGCGACCCACCTCTGACGTCACGGTGATCTCGCCGCCGTGCGAGGCAATGATGCCGTAACTGACGGCCAGCCCGAGCCCGAAGCCGGCCCCGCCCCTCTTGGTCGTGTAAAACGGATCAAAGATGTGATCCAGATCCGCCGCGCTGATCCCACAGCCGTGATCGGCGAGCTCGACGCCAATCTTGCGGTTGCCGCCCTCGATTGATTCGGTCGTCCGTACCCGTACCACACCGCGTCCCTCCATGGCATCGGCCGCATTGATCAGCAGATTGAGAAAGACCTGTTGCATCTGGCGCGGGTCCACCCACAACAGCGGCAGATGCGGATCGAGGCGCCACTCGGCGGTGAGGTATTGCGCCCGCTTGTCGTGCTTCGCCAACACCATCGTCTCGCGCATCAACGCGTTCAAGTCGACCTCTTCCGGGTGACTCTCACCGCTAGCGGCAAAGTTCAGCAGGCCCTGGATGATGCGCCGGCAGCGCTCGGTCTCCCCTTCGATGATCGCCACATCTTCAGAGAATGGACTCCCCTCCCCCGCCGCTTCGCGCAGGTTCCCGGCGGTCGACAGGATGATGCCGAGCGGATTGTTCAACTCGTGCGACACGCCTGCCGCCAGCATACCTACCGCGCTCAAGCGTTCGGCGCGGCCGAGGCGCGCTCGCGCCACCTTCAGGTTGCGGTACAGGCGGTTGGTCTCCGCGAGGACGCGGTCCTTCTCTTCGATCGTCCGCTGGAGCGACGCGGCCAGCTGATTGAACGTCGCCGCCAGCCGCCCGACTTCATCGCGGCTCGTGACCGGAACGCGAACGGCCAGGTTGCCCTTCGAGAATTGCTCCGCGCCTTCGGTGAGATCCACGAGTGGCGCTACCGTCTTGCGGGTCCACCAGTAAATGAGCGCGACGACCAGGGTCAGAAGCATCGCCGTCACGACCAGCAGACGCCGTCCAATGCGGCGCCCCTGGTGCATTGGCATATCGAGCGACAAGCCCAGACCGATGGCGGCGACCTTCCTGCCATCGACCATGATCGGAGTCAGAATTTCCAAATACTCCTCCGACAGCCGCGGCACGAAGCGGCCTTGGCGCAAGGTGGCGAGCCGTGGCGGATCGGCAAGTGGCCCCGCCGTGATCCCCAGATCGGCCGCTTTGGCCATCATCTGCGTATCGTCGAACACGTAGGCATAGTCGAAGTCTGGATCCTGGAGCAGCAACGCCAGCTCCGTCTGAATGGTTTGCGGATCGTTCTCCTTCAGAGACCGGCCCAAGTGCGGCGCGGTGAAGCGCAAGGCGGACTTTCCCTTCTCCCACAGAATATTCTCCATCTCACGGTGCTCGTCGCGCACCGAGAAGATGGTCGAGATCGCCAGTCCGGCCAACAGGGTCAGGCACATCCCCAAAGTCAGACGCCGGCCGATGGACGCTCTGATGAATTCGCCGAATCGAGTTAGCACGCTTGCAGCCCCGCGCGGACAGGGTGGCGAGTTCGGTGAGCAACGCGCATACCACCCGTCGGACTGGAGTGACGCGACCTACTTCTTCTTGTCATGCTGCGGTTACGTTAGTGCAAGAGTGCCCCCAAATGGAGGCATGTGTCAACGATTAGGGACAGCTCAAGAGTCGAAAGAGACGGTCACCGTGACGTCATTCGCGGATCGAGCCGGTCACGCAGGTAGTCGCCGAGGAAATTGAAGGCCATCACGGCAAGGAAGATGAACGCCCCCGGCGTGAGGATCCAGGGGTACTTGACGAGGTTCTGTACGTTCTGCGCGTCGGCCAGCAGGTTCCCCCAGCTCGCACTTGGCTCTTGAATGCCCAGACCAAGCAACGAGAGGGCGCTCTCGCCGAGGATGAACGCAGGGATGCTCAGGGTGGCGGCGATGATGGTGTAGCTGAAGGTTCCCGGAATGATGTGACGAGTGAGGATGCGCCACCGCGACGCGCCCAGCGCGCGCGCCGCGGTGACGTACTCATACTCGCGCAGCGACGCCACCAGGCCGCGGATGATGCGGGCGAAGCCGGCCCAGCCAATGAAGCTCATCAGCACCACGATGAGAAAGAAGGTGGCTCCGGACGATAGATGCGGCGGGATGATCGATGCCAATGCCAGCAGAAAATAGAACTGCGGCAGGGACATCTGAATCTCCACCAGTCGCATCAGGACGTTGTCCACCCATCCTCCGCTGTAGCCCGCGAGGCTGCCGATGAGCGTACCGATGCTGAAGCTGATCGCCACACCCACCACACCAATCGCCAGGCTGATGCGGCCACCGAAAATGATGCGCGAGAACAGGTCGCGGCCCAGGCCATCGGTACCCAGCAGGAAGAACTTCGGGGCGCCGAGCGGCGTCCCGAAGAGGTGGCCATCCGACAGCAAGTGGACGGGAACCCGCACGTCGCCTTGCTCATCGTACCGGCGCGTCTGCGGATCGGCGAGCACACGCGGATGCGTATAGAAAATCGAGTCGCCCCAACCTCCAAGGGGATTGATGTGGAGACTCGACGGCGGGCAGTTCGGGAAAGCGCGGTTCTGTTGCGTGAAGTCGTACGGCGCGACCACCGGCGCGGCAAGTGCGGTGAGATAGAAGGCAGCGAGCAACGCGGCACTCGCCCAGACGACGGCACCGGGACGGCGGGCGGAGGTCATGCCTGAGTCGTCCGCGTGAAATCGATGCGCGGGTCGACCAACGTCAGGGCAAGATCGGCGAGCAGATTACCCGCCAACAGCAGGATCGATCCGATCAAGACCGACCCCATCACCAGGTAGACGTCGAGCGAGCGCACGGCATCGAGCAACAGCGTACCGAGCCCTTGGAGGTTCATCACCGATTCGACGAGCGCAGCCCCACCCAAGAGACTACCGAGCTCGTACCCCGCCAAGGTCACGAACGGATTGAGCGCGTTGCGCAAGATGTGCTTCGCGACGACGACGCGCTCCGGTAGCCCTTTGGCGCGCGCCGTCCGCACGAAGTCGGCTTGCTTGATCTCCAGGATGTTCGCACGCATCAACCGCATCAGGCTAGCCATACCCGCGAGACCGAGGACGGTCATCGGCAACCAGAGATGCGCCAGCCGATCCGTCAGCTTGCCCCACAAGGAGAGCGAGTCGTAGTTGACCGAGAACGTGCCGCCGATCGGGAACCATCCTGTGCGCAACGCCATAAACATCAGCAGGAACGCCAGGAAGAAGTTCGGGAGCGACATGCCGAAGAACGCAACAAACGACAGCACACGGTCGGTCAGCGAGTTCGGGCGCAGCGCGACGATGATGCCGATCGGAATCGCCAAGGTCCAGGTCATCAACAGGCTGGCGAGCGCCAGGATCACGGTGTTGCCGGCACGCGCACCGATCAGCTCGGTCACCTTGACGCGATAGGCTACCGAGATACCCAGATCGAAGTGCAGCACCCGCCAGAGCCACTTGAAGTAACGGACCAGCAACGGGTCACCGTAGCCGAACTGGATCTCCATTTCGTGTATGGCGTCGGCGGAGATGGAGGGATTCATCTTCAGCGCGCTGAAATAGTCGCCCGGCGCCAGGGCGACGAGAAGAAACGCCAGAAACGTGATCCCCAGCAACAGCGGGATCATATGCAGCACGCGGCGCAGGAGGTAGGACAGCATCGGGGAGATTGGATCACTGAATCATTGGGCCACTGATTCAACGAACAAGATCAATTCTCGCCTACCCGGATCAGTTCCGGGCGATAGGGTTCCCCCCACACCGTGGGCCGGAAGTTCTGTAGCACGTTGGTGTAGGCGCTGAACTGCGTCTGCCGTACCGTTTGGATCATAGCGAGCTGCTCGTGCAGGATCTCCTGAATGCGCCAGTAGGAGGTGCGCCGTTTCTGCACGTCGATCGCACGCGAGCCCTGGTCGAGCAAGCTGTCGATCTCCGCCTCCCATGCGGTCGCCGGTTTCGGCTCGTTCGGATTCCACACATGCAGGTTCCCGTTCGACCGCAGCAAATTGGCGCTGTTGTTCGGGTCCACCGTTCCCGTAAAGCCGATCAGGACGGCGTCCCAGTCGAAGGTATTGTCGATTTTCTCCACCAAGGTGGTGAAGTCGAGGGGGCGGAAGTTCACCTTCATCCCGAGCTTGGTCCAATCTTCCTTGAGGATCGAGCAGATCTTTTCACGTACCTGGTTCCCGGCGTTGGTGTTGAGAGAAAACTCGATAGCGTTGCCCGCACCGTCCTCGATGACTCCATCGCCGTCGCGATCGGTGTATCCGCCGGCGGTCAGCACGCGCTTGGCTTCGTCGAGGTCGTACGCATAGTCGGTGAGATTCGGGTTGTGGTAGATCTTGTTCTCCGGTGAGATCTCCGCCACCGCCGGCTTGCCGTACCCGTTGAGGCAGTTCACGATCATGGATTGCTTGTCGATGGCGTGCGCGATGGCGCGCAGGAAGTTCGGGTCGGTGAACCAAGTCAGCCGCGGGTCGCTCTTGCCGCCCTTGACGTAGTGACGTGGGTTCCGGTTGAACGAGACGAACGTCGTACCCGCCTCGATCCCCAGCTCCGTGACAGTGATCTTGAGGGCCGCGGCCTTGGCCCGCAGCTCGGCAACTTCCTCCGGGCGCGGCAAGTGCACGTCCGTCTGCCCGGACACAAACTTCAGGTACATCGTGTCCTGCGTCGGGACGATCAGCCGTGTCTGCGCCTCGAGATAGGGCAAGCGCGCACCCGCATCGTCCTTCATCCAATACTCCGGGTTGCGTCGATACTCGATGAACTGCGCTTGGACATAGCGCGCCATGCGATACGGGCCGGTGCCGACGATCTTCTCCGGCGGGGTGTCGATGCCCCACTGCTGCGCGAAGGTGCCATCTTTCAGGGACGCCCCGAGGATGTGCGCAGGCAAAATGGGTTGGCTGAGCGAATTGATCAGCGGCGCGAACGGCCGTGGCAGGACGAGACGGAGGGTATAGTCGTCGAGGACTTCGACTTGGATGCGCTTTCCCTCGATGAGCAGTACATACTTCGCGCTGTTCGGCACGCGCTCGTTGTAGATCGCGTCGAAGGTGAAGGCGACATCCGCCGCCGTGAACGGCTGGCTGTCGTGCCACCGGACATCGTGTCGCAAATGGAACGTGCAGGCCGTACCGTCGTCGTTGTACTCCCACCGCTCGGCAAGCAGCGGCTCCATCTCGAGCGTCAGCGGATTCAGCCGGACCAGCCCCTCGAACAGATCGGTGACCGCCACCACCGATGCCTGGTCGATTGCGAGCAGCGGGTTGAAGGTCTTTGGATCACTGATCGTGGCGCTGGTGAGGCGCTGTTCGTTGTGCTGCGCGGTCGGTGTTGCCGCAGGCTGGTCCGAACTGCTACGGCAGCCCATCACCACCAGCAGCAAAAGAACGATCGAACGGCGCATTAGTCAGCGAGGGGATGGAGGTCGACCACTTTGCTACCGGATGGTGCCTGAAACGCAAAGATTGAGTGGTCCAGCGTCGGGTTCACTTCAATGTCCTGTAAGGCGATCTCCATCGACTGCGACCAAGCGGGCAAGTCGAGTCCGATGCGTGTAGCGATCGGCACGCCGGCGTGATCTTCATACTCGGCGAAGGTCGCCCGCCAGCGCGCGCGACCGTCCGCGCCGGCTTCCTCCGTCGCCAGCGGCAGCGACGCCTCCGAGAACCACACCGTCTGCGATCCCTGGTCGAGCCAGCGGCGCAGACGAATCGCGCCGGCGGCTTCATCGAACGACACCTGCGCGCGTCCATCGCGCGCCGGCGGCGTGCCGAGCACGATGTCCACCAACTCGTCGACCGGCACTCCGAGGCGCACATAGCGTTGCAGATTCTGTGGCGATGCCTGTCCGCGATAGACGGTATTCTCGTTGCGGGCATATGCGGTCATCTGACCGTTGTCGGCCACCAACAAAAATACGGATCCGAATATGGACAGCACTTCCACGCGCACGCGGTCTGGACGGGCGACGACGATCGCCTCTCGTGACGTCACCGATTGCTCGGCGTCGCGATAGCGCAGCCGCGCCAGCGCACGCAGGCTGCGCACGGCATCGCGGCGCGCTGCCAATCCGGCTTCGAGCTCCGCAGCCGAAGGGAGGACAGCGGGCGCTGCACGCGGCGTGAGCGGACGGGTCGCCGTGCACGCCGCAAGCACGAAGCTCAGCGTGAAAACAAGGACCGTGACGGCTGGGGCGCGGCCGCAGCGCGCGGACCGCATGTCAGGAATCTTTCCCACCGTCCGCGCGACTGTCCTGCAGCACCTGGATCTTGGCACGCAGTCGCTCGAGCTGATCCTTCTCCTTCGATCGACTCAGCGCCTCCTGGTACAGCCGTAGCGCGTCTTGTGTCTTGCCGGTCTTGAGGTAGGCGTCGGCAAGGTGCTCGGCGATCGTCGGGTCGTCGCGGGCCAGCTCAAGGGCATGTTCTAGCTGTTCGACGGCCTTCGGGTAGTCACCACGTTGGTAGTACACCCACCCGAGACTGTCGATGTAGAAGCCGTCATTCGGTTCGAGCACGATGGCGCGCTGGATCAGATCTTCGGCCTCGTCGAGGTTCTTGCCCATGTCGGCGTAGGTGTAGCCCAGGTAGTTGAGGGCGGCAGCGTTCTGCGGGTTCAGCTCGATGGCCTTGCGCATGGCGGCAATGGCTGCGTCGCGGTTCTTGGCCTCGTCGTACAGCGCGCCAAGCGTAAAGTAGTACTTGTCGCTCGTCGGGTTGCGGTCGACCAGCGCCTGCATCAGTGCAATGGCGCTCGAGAGGTCACCGCGCTCGCGGTACATCGACGCCAGCAAGCCGACGAGCTCCGAGTTGTCAGGCTTGGCGTCGATCGCCTTCTTCACGTAGGTGATCGCCTCATCGAGGTGGCCTTCCTTCTGCCGGATGTACCCGATGTGGGCGCAGGCATCGGGATAGTACTCGGAGTCCGGTGGAATGCGCGCGAATTCATCCACGGCGCGCTGAAAATCGTGCAACTCGCCGTACGCGGACGCCAGGTAGTACCGCACGCGGTCGTTCTTCGGCTCGGCGGCAAGCACCAGCGTGAACTCGGTCGCGGCCCTCTCGTACTCGCCCTTTTCGAAGTAGATCAGGCCGATCTTGACGCGCGTCTCCTGCGCGTCGGCTTCTGTCTTCTCCAGTTCCTTGAATTGCGACAACGCCTCGTCGAGTCGCTTCTGGCCGACGTACAAGCCACCGAGCCGCTTGCGCACCACTGCGCTTTGTGGGTTGGCGTTGAGCACACGCTGATAGGTCTCAATCGCCTTCTCCGGCTTGTCCTGCGCCTCGTAGAGAAGCGCCATGTCGAGCAGCACCATCTCGGACTGTGGATTGAGTTGTAGGGCCTGCGCGTAGTTCTGTTCTGCGGCGCCGAACTCGTGCGCCGCGGCATGGACGCGCCCGAGGTAATAGAACCCGAGGAACGAATGCGGGCTGATGCGCGTCAGCTCCTCCAGGGTCGCCACCGCTTTGTCGAACTGCCCTTGCTTGCCGTACAGCGCGCCGAGGAAAAGGTGCGCCTCCTGGTTGCTGGGATCAAGCCGCAGGATGGCTTCGTACTGACTGACAGCGTCGGCGTCCTGACCCAACGCCGAGAGAATTCCCGCCAACAGGATCCGCGCCTGGACGTCGTCGGGCGCCAACTCGACGGCCTTTTGCGTCTCGGTGAGGGCCTCTTGCAAGCGGTTGGCGCGCACATACAGGGTCGCCAGACGATAACGCAGTACCGACGACGCCGGATCGGCCGCCACGGCCAGCTCATACTCTTTCGTAGCAACGTCGTAGTCGCCCTGCGTCAGGGCGAGCTCCGCCTTCAGATAGTGCCCCATGGGGGCAGCATCGGGCGGCAACGGCGTCGTCACGGTCTCGGCCGTTCCCAGCTCATTGGCCCACGGGAACTGCTGAGGGGAACTCGGCTTCATGCGAAGGACGGCGCACCCGCCGAGAAGCACACAGCACCCGGCGATGAGTGCCACGTCCTTCAAGCGATTCGGAGTGTGCGACTGCATCGTTCGAGTCCCTAGCATAATCGTTTCAGGCCTTCTATGCAGCCGCCGACTGTGACTTTTCCGTCTGCTTCTCGTCCCCTTTTCCTGCAGCGGCACGCACGATAGATAGAACGCATCGCCAGCGGAGGTGCCATGGAAGAGGTCTGCGGACCGGAACGCCCCGGTGGACAGGGGTTGGACAACCACCAAGAGGAATCGGGAAATCGCGCCATTCTTGCCCTGCTGCAGGACCCGGAGGTGCGCGAGCACGTTGATCTGGTCATCACGTGCCGTGACGGCGCCTACGAGGTATGGGCGACACGCGGGATGGTGCGCTTCGAACGCGTGCTACGCGATGGGCAGCTCGCCTTTCGCGTCGTCGAACAGATCGGCGAAAACCCCATCGCTCGCCAGCAGCACGATGCCATCGCCTCCTGCACCGACGAGCTCCGCGCGGCCGCGGCCTCAGCTCACGCAACCGCGGACGTCAACCGGGCATTCATCGAACCTGAGCAGGTGAGTTACCCATACGCATACGAGCGCATCGCGCAGCTGTTCGACAGCCCGTTTGCACCCGACATTGTGGTCAGCCCCAAGTGCTACGCCTTCGGCCTCCAGCTCGGGCAGCACGGCGCGCTCGATGTCGTCCAGTCGCGGGCACCACTTGCGTTCGCCGGTCCCGGTATCCGGCCGGGCACCTACGACGGCGCTCCACGGCACGTCGACATCGCGCCGACGATCTGCCACCTCATGGGCTTCCCGAAGATTCCCGGCTCGGACCACAGCGGGCACGCAGCAAGTGTGTATCTGAAACGCCAAGACGGGCGGGTGTTGGACGAAGTCGTCGACGCTGACACGCGACCGCAGCGCGTCTACGTCGTGCTCTTCGACGGCCTCAGCAACAGCGAGCTGCGCTACCTACTCGACACGAACGATCCCGGCGTCACCAATCTGCGGCGCATTCTTGATCGCAGCGCGCGCTTCACGTTCGGGTCGACCGTCAACTTCCCGAGTATAACTTGGCCAAGTCACAGCACCATCTTGACCGGCGCGTGGTGCGGCCACCACGACATCGTCAACCCGACCTACTACGCGCGCGAGTCACGCGCCGCCCTGGCGCCACAGGGCCAAGGGATGAGGACGGAAAGCTACCTCGGGCACGGCGTCGAAACGCTGTACGAGGTGTTCCACCGCGTCCTCGGCCCGGGAGCCTTCACTGCAAACATCCACGAGCCGCAAGGCCGCGGCGCCGACCACGCCGCGCTCGAAGGACGTGTCGTCGGACCGCGGGACCGGCTGCGAGCGTTGACACCAACATTCGTCGAGGCCATCAGCCCGCGGTACGCCGCCGACGGGAAGGAGGCTGTTTATCGTGAGGCCTTGCTCGATGCCCGGGGTATGGCGCAACTCATGGTACTGGTCGACGACGCTTCGCATCCGTTCCCCGTCCTCACCGCACACGAGTTCGCGCTCACCGATGGGGCTGGGCACGACTATGGGCCGCATAGCGATGGCCTGCGCACGGCAATCGCCGAGACCGATCGCCGCCTCGGCCAGGTCCTCGATCTGCTCGAGGCGAAGGGGTTGCTTGATTCCACCCTGTTCGTCTTCACCAGCGATCACGGCATGGCTGCGCAGAATGTATCGCTGCGCGCGAACGCCGCCCGTCATCCGGAGCGCATCGGCATGAAGGCCATCACCGGCGAGCCGATGATCTGGTTGCGGGACCTCCACGTCACAGTGGAGCCCGCACCGGACGGCCGTACCGCACGCGTGATCGTTGCGGACAATGACCCCGATCACTCAGGTGAGCGACCGCCAATCGCCGGCGCGGAAATCCTTGTGCAGGCTCATCCCGAGCCCGCCGCCGGCTCGCACGCTGTCCATGGGCAGGGTGACAGCGGCCACGCACTTGCCAAGGTGGTCTCCAACGAGCTGGGCATCGCGGGTTTCGCCACCCCGGCTGATGTCGAGCCGGCGCACATCGTGTTGGCGGTACATCACCCTGATTACAACCCGCGCCACCTCCGACTCGATGGCAGCAACTTGTGTGTCGATTTGCGCCGAGCGCTGTATGGAGGCGCAGCCTAGCTGAGCAACGAACAGCTCAGTTGCCGCCGTACGTGTCGTCGGCTTGAGTAATGAGCTGATCGAGGAGACGTTGCTGCGCGGAGCGATAGGCGATCACCCGCAACATCTCGTGGGCTTGGTGGGCAAGCGGAATCGCCGCAAGGTGCCCGACCACTTGGGCCGGTGAGAGGTGCTCGATGCCCGCCTCCATCGCCTGCATGACGTCGTCAGGAATTTGCGCCACGTGAACTTGGGCGACCGCGTCGAGCGCAGCTGAGAAACGCTCGGCAAACGTCCGCTTGGCGGCGTCCTTGTCCCGCTCGTCACAGTCGATGGCCAGTTTGCTCGCAGCCTTGTCAAACAGCCGATCAAACGCGGAGAGCACAGCTTCTTTACCAGTCATGATGGTCCTCTAGTAATCACGGTTTCCTGCCCGATCAACCCGGGCTGCGGCGATTCCCAACTTCGACGTTGACACGCTGCTGGGTGCTCCGTAAAGTGTCGCCACCATGCTGGTTCTGCGACTTCGTTCGATCGCTGGGTGCCTCATTCCACATGGCTAGCACCCGCGATTGGTTGACATTGGCAGGATGCAGCCTCGTTTGCTGGTACGGCATCGCCGGCGCCCAGACGTTCTACAAGTGGACGGATCAGCAGGGCGTCGTTCATTTCTCCGACTCGCCTCCAGCCGACATCAAGAACGTGGAGGAGCGCAGCCTCCCAGCAGCACCAGCGGCGGCCGCACCGGAGCAGGACGGTGGGGATTCAAAGACACCCGGTCCCACCGGGTCTGAAGGGCCAGCACGCATTGTGGTGACCTCGCGCCACGTACCGCGGACCGGACCATCCGCTGTCCATGTGTCGGGCGAAGTCAAGAACGTCGGAGGCGCAGAGGCCCACGGCGTCTCGGTCACCGTGACCGCCGTCGACAGTACTGCCGGAACGCCGTGCCTGCACGAGGATGTGGGGGTGACACCCTCCTCCTTGCGCCCCGGCGAAACCGGGAGCTTCGACGCCGATCTCGACAATCCGTGTCTCTCCGGCGGTACGCCGGTCGATATCTCGACGAGCTCAGAGTGAGCGTTTCCAGGCGCCGCCGTGTGAGGCCGGGGTCTGAGACGGGGGCCGGTCAGCACGAGCGGTACTTCATGAAGCCGCTGCCGACGAGGCTCCGTCAGGTAACGGGTTAGTGCCTGATGCCGGTCGAATTTCGCACAGAGAAGGGTGAGCTGGTGTGGGTGCGCAACCCGTTCACCGGCGCGGTGACCTACTTCACCCACGTGCACAAGAAGCGCAGCGGCTTTCAGCGCCACGCGCAGAACCCGGCGGCTCCAGCTGCTCTCGATCGCATGGTGTACGAAACGCACCTGCGGACGGAGCTCGAGGCCGCGCGACGCGCCTGCCCGTTCTGCCCGGGCAACGAAGACCATACCCCCCGAGAGATCCTGCAGGTTCCAACCAGGCACGTCTTCCCTGAACGTCATGACGATAGCTGGCTCATCCGCGCCGTCCCCAACCTTATTCCGCGCATCCCGGAGTGCTGCACTGGTGGGCGCAACGAGTCGTATGTCGTTATCGAGGATCCGCGTCACTTCGCGGACGGCGCACAGGGCCACGACGATCTCCTATACACCGGGATGCTGCCGTTGGAGCAGTTCCAAGCGCTGCTGGCGACAGACGTGGAAGTTGCGCGGCGCGCGCACGCCAACCCCGCGGTGCAGGCCGTGCTGATCCGCAAGAACCAGGGCAAAGAGTCCGGCGCCTCGCAGCCGCACCTCCACAACCAGGTGATCGGATCCGATATTCCCTTCGCCGTTGTGGCACGCGAGTGTGAAGTAACGGCCCACGCGCCACGCGTCTGGCACGAGATTGTCGCGTTCGCACGTGATCACGGCTTCTTCCTCGAAGAGCGCGATGGGTGCTGTGCCTACTTCTGTCCGTTCGGGACCTTTCCGCGTAGCTACGAGGTGGTGTGCTTGGACGATTGGGTGCGCGCCGTTGACCTGCCGGCAGAGCGCTGGAAGGTCTTCGCCAGGCTGCTGTACGGTATGCTGAACATCCTCGGCCCCATTCCGCTCGACTATGAGATCCACGACGGGCCCGGCGTCCCGCTGCACGCCCACGTCAATGCGCGCCATTTCACCTATTCGAATATCGGCGGCACGCTCAACCTCCCCTCAAATCTAGTCGTCAACCGCCCCCCCTCGGGCTCGGCGGGTTGAGGGGAAACGGCGGGCGCAGAAACCGTCAAATTAAGTTGCATCGGTCGATTGACAAGAAAGCGCGCCTCGAATAGAAAACTCGCTGATTGGCGGGACGATGTGGTGGCGGGGAACGACAATCAGAGCGCACAACATAGAAGAAACGAGGGATCGAGGGCGCCCTGCCAAGCCCCTCAATCGTTGAAAGGAGGACAGTGACCATGGCAGATACAGCAACATCAGTGAAGGAGATCTTTTCGCAAATGCCGGTGAACTTCAACGCCGACGCGGCAAAGGGAATGAACTCGGTGATCCAGTTCAACCTCAGCGGTGACGGCGGCGGCAACTACCACGTGGTCATCAAGGATGGCGCGTGCTCGGTCGGTGAGGGCTCGCACGCTTCGCCGAACATGACGATGACAATGGCGGCACAAGACTATGTCGACATGATCACCGGCAAGCTCAACGGCCAGATGGCGTTCATGAGCGGCAAGCTCAAGATCGCCGGCGACATGGGCTTGGCGATGAAGATGCAGAGCCTGTTCAAGCGCCCTGCCTGATCTTACCCGATGTGTGGAGGCGAGGAGCGCAGGCTCCTCGCCTCTTTTTTTCATCCACGGATTCTCTCGATCCACCCCGCAAAAGATACTGGGAACGCGCCGGTGTTCCTCGGCGTTCTCCCCATCGCAGGCACACGGCACGTTCTGTCTGGACCAGGCTACTTGATCGCGCCGCACTCGGCCTTGGTGGGTTGGGTGCGTTCGCACGCGATGCTATCGGTCACGCCGGAAGCCAGCTGGGCGCATACATTGTTGGTGGCACCCATGAGCGCATCGCGCTCGGTCTGGCCTTCGACCTTCCGACAGGCCGACTGCCCGTGGAAATCCATGCACACGGTGCACTGGAAGCCGGCGACGTAGAAGCTGCGGTAGATCACGAACGCCATGAACAGCAGCAACGCCGTCAGCAGCAACCACGTGGAGCGGGTTCGTGAGGCGGCTCTAGCCGTCATTCGGCGGTCTTCCGCGCCCCCGAACCAGTTGCCAGACCAACAAGCAGCGCACCCGGTCGGCCACTCGGGGCTAGCGGTCAGTCCTGCTCAACGAAGATGTCGATATCATCCGACGCGGTCGACCCATTGGACGCGGTCACCGTCACCGTCGCCGTATAGTCGCCATCTTTGGTGTACGTGTGGGCCGGATTTGGTTCTGCGCTCGGCGGTGAACTGTCGCCGAAGTCCCACTTGTAGGTCGCGCCCTGGCCGCACTCAGCCTCCGCAGTGAAGGCGACCGACAGCGGTGGCGGTCCAAAATCCGGGTTCACGTCAGCAACGACCACGCAATCATCATTCTGGGGAGCGCCCCCACCAACCTCCGGGGCTCCTTGAGGCGGAACGCCTGCCGGCGCCTCGGCACCTCCTTGGACAACTGCGGCGGGGGCACCACCCCCGGCGGCAGGCGCGTTGGGCTGGCGCATCACGTTGGCAGGTTGCGGCGCTGCCGCTTGAATCTTTCCTGACGGCGCGGCCGCCCCAGGCGCAGTTGGCGGGGGAGCCGACCCTCCCGCGCCACCCGCATTGAGTTCTTCACCGCGCCCGCAGCCTTTGCCGCTGCAGCTACTGAGGAACAGAACCATCGCGAGAACCACTCGATTGGCGTTCATGACGCTTGACCTCCGCAATTTGTACGAGTGGGAACGGGTGCACGGCCGAGACCCGCGCCACACGCGCAGCAACCCGCATCTCATTTTGTCCCGCCGGCCGCTCATGTCCACCCACCCGTCAGGACGGCGCGCCTTCTTTCTTGGCTGGCTTCGGCTTGGGCGGCGCTGGTTTCACCGGCCGATAGACCCACATCTGTTTTACCGGCCCGGGGTTACCCTCGGAATCGCGTAGGCGCACACTCAGCAACGTCTTGCCCACCGGGAAGGCATACGCACGGGCAACCAACATACAGAACTGCGTCGTCGTCTCTTTGCTCACGAAGGAGTAGTCGCCACTCTTGTTCAGCGTACACGATCCCTCCGACTCGATAAACGCCTCAAACCGACACGAGAAGTCGTTGATCGCATCGCTGATCCGCTGGGTCTCTGCATAGCTCGGCGGGCTGATGCCCGGCATGCCGCCAATGTGGGGGCGCATTCGGTCACACACCTCGCGGCTGCCGTCGCCCATGTCACGGCTGGTTTCGATTTCCAGGTCCGGTCGGAGCTTGGGATCGTCGGGCATGTACGCGAACACACGTCGCCCCGGTTCGTACCCATTCGCCCCCGGCTTCGCTTCGACTACCAACATGAACCCGGAACCAACCTCGCTGCGGTAGACAGGAATACCCTTCTCGACCGACGTCGGCTCAACGGTCGAGCCATCGGCGCGGGCGGCACCGAAGAACGTAATCTCCGGCCCCACCGGGTGACCCTTGGTCGCCTTCACTTCCTTCCCAACTGGCCGCGTTTTCAATGGCGCAGGAGTCCCCTCCGGCGTCGGTGTCGCGGGCGGAACAGTCGGCATCGGCGTCGCCTCAAGCTCCGGTGCGGTACCCATGCGACCCTTCATCGGCTTCTTCGCGGCGCACGCCGCCAGACCCAACAGTAAGGGCAGGCTCAAACCGCACAACAACACACGACAGCTGTTCCGCATCGCTTCTCCTTATTCCGTCTTGTTGGGCCGGGTATCTAACCGGCGCTGGAAAACGAGTCAAGACAGGTGCCGCGCACAGGGGCCGCGCCACAAGCGCACGGCAAGCGGCGCGCAGCAACTAGCGCGAGCGGGTCACAGCTCGTCGCGGACACCACGCGACGATGGGGCAGCGACTGCACCATGGCGACACCGGCTGACAGATCGTCTGCCCAAAAGCTACCAGCAGGTCGTTGTACTCCATCCAGTACTGCGCCGGCAGCTTGCGGCGCAGGGCCATCTCCGTAGCGTGCGGATCTTTGGTACGCACGTAGCCCCAGCGGTTCGAGATCCGATGCACATGCGTGTCGACGCAGATCGCTGGCTTGTGGAAGCCTTGGGTCAGGACGAGGTTCGCGGTCTTGCGGCCAACGCCCTTGAGCGTGAGGAGCTCGTCCAGGTCATCGGGCACCTTACTGCCGTACCGCTCGATGAGCACCCGGCACAGCTCCAGGATGGTTCGCGCCTTCGTGTGATAGAAGCCGACAGGATAGATGGCCTGCTCGATCTCCCGCGTGCTCAGTTGCAACATCGTCTGTGGCGTGTGCGCCAGCCGAAACAACCGGCGCGCCGCCGGCCCGGTCGTCTCGTCCTTGGTGCGCAGACTCAACAGGCACCCGACCAACACCTGAAACGGGTCCCCGGACTGATTGGCCATCAGGGTAACCACCGGTGCGTTCCACGTCGGCGCCGCCTCTTTCAAGGCGGCGATCACAGGGTGGATGTCGAAGGACGAACCGCGCTTCGGTCGGGCGCCCTGCGTGTGGCGGGTACGAGTTGCGGAGCGCATCGCATTCACAGTGTCGGCGCTCTTGTACGCGAAGCGCCCAGCGCTTTGCAATGTGCTCTTCAGCACGAGCGTGTACCCCAACTCTCCAAATCCACGGCGGCATGCTAAAGGCCCCCCATGGCCCGCATTGGTATCGGACTCATCGGCGTCGGCAAGCACGGCGCCCGCTACGCCACGCATATCCTGCGCGACCTGCCCGACTTGCGTCTCGTCGCCATCGCCCGACGCGACCTCAACGCGGCGCGCCAACAAGCAACCGCGCTCGGCTGCCGTGCCTACGGCGACTATCGTGAGCTCATCGTCGCACCTGACGTCGACGCGGTCATCGTGGTCGTCCCACCAACCGCGCATGCCGAGATCATGGAGGTGGCCGCTGCCGCGCGTCGCCCGGTGCTCCTGGAGAAGCCTGCCGCCGCGAGTGTCGCTGACGGCCAGCGCATCCTGCGAGCGGTGCACGCCGCTGGCACCCCCGTGATGGTCGCGCACACCATCCGCTACACCAGCGTCGTCAAGTTACTCCTGCACGAGCGCGAGGCCATCGGCCGGTTGCACGCGTTACGCTTGAGCCAACGTTTCGAGCCATCGCGGCCGGGCTGGATCGACGACCCCGCGATCGCCGGCGGCGGCATGACGCTGCACACCGGGGTGCACGTCTTCGACCTGGCGCGTGTGCTCACGGGCTTGGAGGCCGACCGCGTCAGCTGCGAGATGACCAAAGTCGCTACATCGCGGACCGAGGACAACTTCGCCGCAGTCATCCGCTTCGGCGGCGGCGCCGTCCTCGCCGACATCGCCGGCTCACGCGCCACCGCCAGCCGCTGCGGCGCCATCGAGATGGCAGGTGAGCGCGGCCAGTTGATCGCCGATCACGTCTTCAACACCGCGTGTATTGTCCACGGCACGGTCCCCACCCCATTGACCGTACCACCGCCGGTGCCGACGGTGCTGGCAGTACTGCGCGACTTCACGAACGCGCTGCGCAGCGGCAGCCCGATGCCAATCCCACTCGAAGAAGGTCTGCGCGCCGTCGCCATCGCCGACGCGTGCTACCGGTCCGCTGAGTCCGGCAAAAGCGAATCGGTGGGACAGCTCTAGTCTGTACGGCTGAACGTCTCGATGACGAGGTGCCTACGTGGATGACGATCTGTTCGCCGCGGTCGACCGTTACGTCGCGGCGTTGTTCATCGGGGAAGACGCCGCGCTCGACGCTGCGGTCGCCGATTCTGAATCAGCCGGGTTGCCCGCGATCCAAGTCTCGCCGGTGCAGGGACGTTTGCTGCATGTGCTCGCCCGGCTCGCGAGAGCGCGGCGTATCCTCGAGATCGGCACGTTGGGAGGGTACAGCACGATCTGGCTGGCGCGCACGCTCCCCACGGATGGGCAGCTGATCACGCTGGAGTACGAGCCACGCCACGCCGAAGTGGCGCGCGCCAACCTCGTGCGTGCCGGCCTAGCCGAGCGCGTCGAGGTGCGCGTCGGACGGGCACTGGACACGCTCGCAGCACTGGCGGCCGAGGGCACAGCGCCCTTCGACATGGTCTTCATCGATGCCGACAAGGACACCTACCTCGAGTACCTGGAGTGGGCGTTGCGTCTGACCCGCTCGGGCAGCTTGATCGTCGCCGACAACGTCGTGCGCCGGGGCATCATCCCCGTCACCGGCGAGGACCCAGCCCGTGCCCAAGCCGTGCAACGCTTCAACGCCGCACTCGCCGCCGACCCACGCGTCACCGCGACGATCCTCCCGCTCGTTGGCAGCAAGGGGTTTGACGGCATGGCCCTGGCGGTGGTGCGGTAGGAAGCCATCGTGCTCGTGTTCGTGAGTCGTGCTGGGATGAGGAATCTTCTCCACCGACGAGGCACGAGCACAATCCACGACTCCCTCGCGTGAGTCTGGCGTTCGCAATGTTCGCTACCGGCCGGAGCACTCGAGCCCGCGGGCACTATGGAATCAGCACGACGCGGCCGAAGGCTTGCCGGCTTTCGATGAATGTATGCGCCGCGGCTGCTTGGGCGAGTGGGAACGTGCGATCGACGACAATCTGCAACGCACCACGCTTCACGTCTTCGAGGTGGCGCTGGATCATGGGATGCACGCGCTTATGGTTCAACACCATCTCGGCACCCAGGAAGATCCCCGTCAGCGTCTTGTTGCCGGGGCGGAGCTGATCTGGGTTGGAAACGTACTTGTCGCGGCCGGCAGATCCCACGTAGCTGATACGCCCGCGATACGCCGCGGCGGCAATGCTGCCATCGAGCGTGCGCCCGCCGACGGAGTCGACGATCAAGTCGGCTCCATGCCCTTGCGTCAGGCCCTGCACCGCACCGACAAAATCCTTGTCGCGATAGTTGATGCCATGGTCGAGGCCGTACTGCTTGAGGCGCTCGAGCTTCGCGTCGCTCGACGCCGTCGCCAGCACGGTTGCGCCGGCGCGCTTGGCGAGCTGAATCGCCGCCATGCCGACCCCGCTCGCCCCGGCATGGATCAACACGAACTCGCCGGCGCGCAGATGCCCGAACTCGAACAAGCAATCATCCGCCGTTCCGACAGCGATCGGCACGCAGGCGCCGAGCTTGAGATCCAGGCCGTCGGGTAAGACCCACGTCATTTGCGCCGGCACGGCGGCCCGCGCCGCATGCGAGCCATGCATCATCACCGCGACGACGCGCTGCCCGACCGTGCGGTCCTTGACGTGCTCGCCAACCGCGCTGATGACGCCGGCGCATTGGTAGCCGACAATGTGCGGTCGCGAGGCCATCTCCCCGCCGCCGCGATGCAGCGTATCGCCACCTTCGATGCTGATCGCGCCGACGTCGATGAGAACACTGCTCGTGTCGCACACCGGGTCCGGCACATCTTCGTACCGAAACACCTCGGGTCCACCGGTCTCGTAATACACTGCTGCTTTCATGCGCCTGACCTCCGGAAGTAGTTGCGGACTGCAACTCGCCCAGTACCATCCGGGCAGCCGCGGAACAACTAGCGAGGCGCGCCTCCGACCAACCCGCATGCGGGCGCGCCTCGCGCATATGGCGGATCGCATATGGCATATGGTCCGGACCATCAGCCATACGCCATATGCCATCCGCGGCTTGAGGTGACGCGCCCATTGCCTTGCCGTCTCCCTGGTGTGGTAGCCTCACTCCGGTAGCCCGATGGAACGCGCCGAGATCGAACAGTTCTATGCAGAGGAGTTCGGCCGTGTGTTGGCAACGGTCATCCGCCTCGTGGGCGACTTCCATCTTGCCGAGGAGGCGGTGCAGGATGCGTTCGCCGTTGCGCTCGATCAATGGCCACGCGAGGGCGCGCCCCGCAATCCGCGCTCGTGGATCATCTCGACCGCGCGCCACAAGGCTATCGATGCATTGCGGCGCGCCGGACGTCTCGAGCAGATCCGTGGTGAGTTAGGCTACATCACCGAGTTGACCCATGATGCAGACCTGGCGGATGGGTCCGATACCACCATCCCGGACGAGCGCCTGCGTCTGATTTTCACGTGCTGCCATCCGGCGCTGGCGCCCGAGGCGCAAGTCGCGCTGGCGCTGCGCACGCTGTGCGGGCTATCGACCGACGAGATCGCCCGCGCCTTCCTGGTCCCGCCGCCGACGATGGCGCAAAGGTTGGTGCGCGCGAAGCGCAAGATTCACGACGCCGGCATCCCGTATGAGGTGCCGCCTCCCAAGATGCTGCCCGAGCGCCTCGACGCCGTCATGGCGGTCGTCTACCTCGTCTTCAACGAAGGCTACTCCGCGAGCGCTGGTGACGCGTTGGTGCGCGCCGATCTCTGCGGTGAGGCGATCAGGCTGGGCCGATTGCTGTGTCAGCTCCTGCCCGATGAGCCCGAGCTACATGGCCTGCTCGCGCTGATGCTGCTCCACGACGCGCGCCGCGCGACACGCACGACTGCAGACGGCGAGCTGGTGCTGCTGGAGGACCAGGACCGCACCCGCTGGGACGGCGCGCGCATTGCCGAAGGCCTAGCGCTCGCTCGTGCCGTACTGGGTGGGCCGACGCCCGGACCCTACGCGGTGCAGGCCGCGATCGCGGCGGAGCATGCCCGCGCCCGAGTCGCAGATGAGACAGACTGGCGCACGATCGCGCGCCTCTACGACGCGCTGATGAACGTCAGGCCGTCACCCGTCGTCGAACTCAACCGCGCCGTGGCGATCGCGATGGCTGACGGACCAGAACCCGCGCTGCGTCTGATCGCAGCGCTCAAAACGCGGGGCGATCTCGACGGTTACTATCTGCTCTGGTCCGCCGAGGCGGATCTGCTACGCCGGCTAGGACGCTTCAGTGAAGCGGCGCAGTCGTACGCCCGCGCGCTCGCTCTCGTGACCACGGAACCCGAGCGCCGATTTCTCCAGTGGCGGCTGGCTGCAGTAGAACGTCGATAGCTCCGTTGGTCGGTTCCCACGCATGAGCCTCTTCCGCAGGCAGCCCGCTCTCAACGAGATCGAAGTGATCGGTGCACCGCGGACGCCGCTCAGCGACCTATATCACCAATTGCTCCGCGCGCCGTGGTGGCTCGACCTGCTCGGCGTGAGCGGCGTGTTCATCCTGATCAACCTCCTGTTCGCATTCGCCTACGTGGCCGCCGGCGGAGTCGTGGGCGCCCGGCCGGATTCGCTGGCCGACCACTTCTTTTTCAGCGTGCAGACGATGGGAACGATCGGTTACGGCGTGATGTACCCGCTCACGGCGACGGCCGAGACCCTGGTCACCTGTGAGGTCATCGTCGGCGTATCGTTGGTCGCGCTCACCACCGGGATGCTGTTTGCCAAGTTCAGCGTGCCGCGGGCGCGCATGCAGTTCGCCGAGTGGGCGACGATCTCGCCGTTCAACGGCGTTCCTATGTTGATGTTCCGTCTGGGCAACGAGCGCGCGTCGCAAATCCTCGAGGCCACCGTGCGCGTCGTGCTGGTGCGGACTGAGCGCACCGCCGAGGGCGTGACCTACTACCGGATGCGCGACCTGGTGCTCGAGCGCGATCGCTCGCCCGCGCTCGCGCGCTCCTGGACCGTCATGCACCGCATCGACGAGACGAGTCCGCTTCACGGTGCCACGCCGGACACGCTGGAACGCGACGAGGTGGAGTTGATGCTCACTATCGTCGGCCTCGACGAGACCTCCGCGCAGAACCTGCACGCGCGCTACACCTATGACCATACGCAGGTGCGCTGGGGCTCACGCCACGCCGACATGCTCTCCGAGCGTCCCGACGGCGGGCTGCGGCTCGACGTGCGCCAGTTCCATCATGTGGTGCCCACCACCCCGACGCCGACGTTTCCCTACCCGCGGGGCTGAGGGCGGGCCGCTGATCTCCGACCGTCGTTGCCTAGCATGGCTCATCCTCTCGTAAACGCGCGGACGATCTTCAGGGAGAGAGAGTAATGCCCTCAAGTCTCTGCCACTGGCAGGAACAGAGTTCCACATAGCTGCCAGTGCACCGTCGGGGCGGTCAAGTTTCAACTGCATCGCGACTAAGGCCAAGTGCTGGCCTCGCCAGCCCGCGGCTGCATCGGCCGTTCCGCCCACCGAACTCTGAATTCGGCTGCATACGCCGCTTCGCGCACTTGCGGTAGGGTTACGATCACGACGGCAAGCTCTGGTAGGACCGTAACGTACGACTGGCTGATTCGGCGAAGAGCCGATCGCGAGTCAGAATGACGCGAAAGCCTGCAAGAAATGCGGTCTCTGCTAGACGACCATTGGTGAGGTCGCGCCACCCTCGGCGTGCTGTCGTGTCGCAGTCGATTCCATACTCGCGCAAGACACCGAGGAGACCATTCGGGAGGTTGACGTCAAGCAGCCACATTGCGCCGGTCGGCCAACTCGGCAGCGAAGCGAAGAACCTCTGGTAAGCTCTCCCGAGGCAGATCCGAGTATTCGCGGACGATGTCGTCATAGGACATACCGTCCGCGAGGCAAGCGAGGATGAAGGATACCGTGAAGCGAGTTCCCCGGATCGTTGGCTTTCCACCGAGTCGCTCGGGGTTCGTCACGAGGAACGGGTATCCCACAATTGGCTTGTCTTCCATGAGCGGCGTCTCCTCTCTGCGAGCATACCTGAATCGGCCTCGGCACGCACCAGGAACGGCGCGGGCGTCAGGACGGCGACGCCGTCGGCGATGTCGACACGGGGACCTTTGTACGCCATGACTCAGGCTCCCTTGAAGGCGCGGACGATATCCACGACAGCATCGGGCTCGGTTTCGTTGTAGAGCACGAGGCTGGTGCGCGCGGCGAATGCGTTGCGCGCACGCAGTGCGCGGCCCGCAGATGCGGGGGTGCCGCTAACGCCGATCGTGTCGAGCATCTCATCGGTGACCAGTTGCATCATGTCGAACCATTGCCCTTGCTTCGACATGCGGTTCAGCTCCGGCTGCAGATCGCCCCAGCCGTGGTGGTCGAGCATAACGCGGTAGGCGGGCGTCGAGCCGTAGAAGGCGATCTGTCCCTTCGCCTTTTCGCGGGCACGCGTGATCTCCTCGTCGGTGCTGCCGATCATGACGATCGTCTGGCAGCAGATCTCGAAGCCCGTCCGCCCTCGGCTGCCGCGTGCGAAGCCCTTCTCGAGCGCCGGCAGCGCCACCGCGCGCACGTAGCTCGGCGAGTTGAGTGGATGGACAATCCATCCGTCGGCAACTTCCCCCGCCACCGCCACCATGGCCGGACCGAAGCCGGCGAGGGCGATGCGCGGCGTGCCGTGCGGGTTCGGCCCGGGACTGAAGAACGGCGTCATCAGCGTGTGATTGTAGAACTCGCCGCGTACGTCGAGCCGCTCGCCCGTCTCCCACGCGCGCCAGATCGATCGCAGGGCGCGCACGTACTCGCGCATGCGCGCGTTGGGCTTCGACCAGCGCTCGCTGAAGCGGCGCTCGATGTGCGGTCGGATCTGCGTGCCCAAGCCGAGAGTGAAGCGGCCCTTCGACAGCAGCTGCAAGTCGTTCGCCACGTAGGCGCACACCATCGGGTTGCGTGCGAAGGCGATGGCGATCGCCGTCGTCAGCTCCAGACGGGTGGTGTGCTGCGCTGCCAAGGCGAGTGGCAGGAAGGGATCGTGCGGACCTTCGAAGCTCTGGATGCCGTCGAAGCCCTGCGCTTCGAGCAGCTGCGCCGCGGCGCCAGTCTCTGCGGGATCGGTACCGAGCAACGCTGCGTCTATCTTCATCGTCGTGCCATATCGCTCTTGCCACCAAGCGGATGCAAGGAGCAACGCTGGAACGAGCCGGCGCAACCTGATATCCGACGCGGCATGTCCAACACTACCGCCAACGGCATCACGATCGAGTACGAGGAATTCGGTGACCGCAATGGGCGTCCGCTGCTGCTGATCATGGGGCTCGGCGCGCAGATGGTTCTGTGGCCCGAAGAGTTTTGCGAGCAGCTCGCGGCGCGCGGTCATCGCGTGATCCGCTTCGACAACCGCGACGTCGGCAAGTCGTCGTGGTTTGACCAGCTTGGCGTGCCCGACGTGACTGCTGCAGTTGGCGCGGCGCTGACGCGTCAGCCGGTCAAGGCGCCCTACCTGCTTCGTGACATGGCGGCGGATGCGGTGGGTTTGTTGGATGCCCTGCATATCAACAAGGCGCACGTTGTCGGTGCGTCGATGGGCGGCATGATCGCGCAGGCGGTGGCGATCGAGTCTCCGTCACGCGTGCTGACGCTGACGTCGATCATGTCGTCGACCGGCAACCCCGACCTGCCACCTGCGTCCCCCGCTGCGATGAGCGTCTTGCTGACGCCACCACCGACCAGCCGCGCCGAGGTGATCGAGCATACTGTCACGATATTCCGCACCATCGGCAGCCCGGGCTTTCCGTTCGATGAAGGCTACATGCGCGAACGAGCGGCACGCGCTTTCGATCGCGGTTTCAACCCGGCAGGGACGGTGCGGCAGCTCGTGGCCATCCTCGCGTCGGGTAGCCGCAAGGAAGCTCTCAAAGCGGTGCGCGTACCGACGTTGGTCATTCACGGCAAGGACGATCCGCTCGTTCCATTCCCGGCAGGACAGGACACCGCCGCCGCGATCCCCGGTGCCGAGCTGCTGGTGATCGACGGCATGGGGCACGACTTGCCGCGCCCGCTGTGGCCGCGCATCGCCGACGCGATCAGCACGCTCACAGCTCGCGCCTAAGGCCTGCGGCCGGCGTCATTTCTATGGTCCGCTCCCCGTTGGGTCGCTGCGGGCTGCCAGGTCCGACAGGCTGCCGGCGAACCTTGACCCGCGCTACGGTATAGGCGTTTTCGACGAGTGCATTCCGAGGGCCTCTTGCGGCGAGAGCACGCGCGCGTCGGCGGGCCCGCTGACGACGCGAACCCACTGCGCTTCTCCAGAAGGCTCGGAGCGTAGCTGCCAGAGATCGCCGGTGACTGAATCGAGCAGCAGGCGGGCTGGAGCCGGATCCTTCTCGATGACCAGCTGGAAGCGGGCGCCTGCAGTGATCACGCCGCGGTTGGCGAAATTGTCGTTGTTGCAACCGCCGGCCTTGCAGCACCCGGCGAGCAGCAGGCTGAGAAGCCCGGCACGGGCGAGCTCACGTATTCTGAACGACATGGCTGCCTCCTCTCGGTTGGTCTCAACTAGACAGTCATGCGCGCACCATACCCGATCGTGGCCGCGGAGGTCGAGGGAACAAATGCCGCGCAGCACGGTGTGTTAGGCGGTAGCGCCATCCGTGTTAGGCGGCGCTGGCGTATAACGTGCGGGCGTAGATCACACGCGATCAGTCCGCGCGCTGGTACGACGCCTGCATAGCCACGGAGCATGACGACACGGACCGTTGTGTACAGCATCGCGGGCGCCATGGGTGCTACGATCGTGTTGCTGTCCGTGCTCTGCCTCGTGGGCGATCACTGGATTCGCGCGGCTGAGCCGGAGTCTGGGGAGCACCTGCCCGCCGGTATTGCGGGCCGGGTCATCATGGCTGGTGGACACCGGGTTCACATCGTCGAGCAGGGCGAGGGCACGCCGGTGCTGCTCGTGCACGGCACGGCAGGGAGCACGTTCGATTGGGAAGCGCACGCGCTTGCGCCGCTCGCTCGCCATCATCGCGTGATCGCAGTCGACCTCCTGGGGATGGGGTTCAGCGAGAGAAGCGATGCGTTCCGCTACGGCTTCGATCTCTGGACCGCACAGCTGGCGGCAACGCTCGACGTGCTCGGTATCCCACGCGCCGCGGTCGTCGGGCACTCGCTCGGTGGAGCCATCGCCGCGGTGTTTGCCGCCGACTACCCCGAGAGAGTGGAGCGCGTCGTCAGCGTCGACTCGGGGCCGTGGATGCCATGGTTTCTGTGGTTGATGATGACTCCGGGTGCAGGTGAGGTCATGCTCGGCCGCGTCGCGTACTGGCCGGATCTCTCCGACGCCGAGTCCGCATACGTCAACCGCATGCAGCAGATCTATCGAATCCACGGCACGCGCCGCACCCTGTTGCGCTACGCGCGCGGCATCGTCTCGGACAGCGCCCACTACTTCGGTGCCTACCCGCGCATTGCCGCGCCGACTCTCTTGCTGCACGGCGGCGCCGACCCGATCATCCCGCGCCGTGCCGCGGCGTCGCTGCAGCGCCTCATTCCGCACAGCCGGCTGGTGGTCATCGACGGAGCGGGCCACTTTCTCATGAACGACGCACCGCAACAGTTCGTCGAGGAGGTCGAAAAGTTTCTCGACGGCGACTGAGCCTCAGCTCAACCGAATTGCATCTCTCGGATGTCGCTGGCCACGCGCAGCGGTGCCGCCGTTGCAGCCCTCACGTCGTCGACAGTCAAACCCGGGGCACGCTCGCGCAGCAGGAAGCCATCGGCGTCGATGTCGATCCAGGCGAGGTCCGTGACTACTGAAGTGACGCACCGCAGTGCTGTCGGCGGGTAACTGAGTTGTTCGACGAGCTTCGAGCGTCCGTTTTTGTCGCGGTGGTAGCAGATCGCGATGACGCGGGCGCCGCCGGCGGCGAGATCCATTGCCCCACCGATACCACCACTGCCGTTGGGTGTGCTCCAATTCGCCAGGTCACCGTTCTGCGCAACTTCGAAAGCTCCGAGGATGATTGTCGACACGCGACCGCTGCGCGCCATCGCGAAGGAGACCGTCGAGTCGAAGTACGCCGTACCCGGCAGCTGGGAGACGAACTGGCCGCTGGCGTTGTAGAGGTCGATGTCCTCCTGGCCCTCAGCTGGGAAGCTTCCATAACCGAGGATGCCGTTCTCGGCGTGCAGGGTGACGTCGCGATCCGCGATGAAGTTCGACACCATCGTGGGCAGTCCGATGCCGAGGTTCACGTACTCGCCGGGACGCAGCAAGGTCGCTGCCTTCATCGCCATCAGGTCGGCCGGCAATCCGGTCGGGCCGCCGTCACGCACGGTGCGTCCTTCCATGTCCGCAACCCGCCCGATCACCGCCAGGATCTGTCGCAGCACACCGAGGTCGAGATGCGTCGTCGTCTGCACGATTCGGTCGACGAAGATGCCCGGCGTCACGACGACCTCCGGATCGATGGCGCCCAGCGGGACAAGCTCCTTGACCTCGGCGATCGTCACCTTCGCGCCCGTGGCGAAGCC
>JBGQHM010000042.1:0-28066 GCA_041497995.1 Binatia bacterium
GGGAATGGGCGAGACCCCGGCGTACCTGCTCGTCGGTCGCAAGCAGGGACCGGCGGCCGCGATCACGACGCCCTCCGTCGACTAGCAATCTCGAAGGTGGCCGCGATGGCGGCTTTGGGAGCGGGTGCGCATCATCGCGGGGCGATGGAAAGGCCACGCCGGCTGTTACGACGATGATGACGGGCCGTATTGTGTCGTGTGCAACTTCTCTCGCCAATTGCTCGTTCAGCAGGGAGCGACCCGAGCATGAGCCGGAGTGATCCAACCGGCGAAGCCTTGGGAAGCGCAGCAGCGAGGCGGTTCAGGTGTAGGGGCGAGGCATTTCCCCACGCAAGGACACGGCAGTCGAGGCAGGATACGGCGGGTGCGATAGCGTGCGGCGCCGCTGGTTTGCGGGAAATGCCTCGCCCATGCGGCGTCACGCGTTGTACACGGCGCCGCATGGTTGGATCGGCGTCGCGAAAGGGCGAGGCATTTCCGGGCATATAGACCGCCGGTGCCTGGTGCGGCCGCAGCGTGCCGTCGCGCGCGCCGGTGCCAGCGCGGCGGGAAATGCCTCGCCCCTACCGAGGCGAACACGCCGTCTCGCAGGTCGTGGACATCGCCATCGTACGCACGCTGGATCGCGACGCGGCGATCATCGTGATCCGATGCGAGAGATTGCTGCGGAAGAGTAGCGCTGCGTCCTACGCCTCCGGCGGCGCCGTTTCCGTCGCCGCTCGCTCCTTGCCGAAGACGTACGCGACGCCGATGCTCAGGGCGTAGAGCACGAGCAGCGGCCCAGCCATGAGCAGCTGCGAGGCGACATCCGGCCCGGGCGTGAGCACCGCGGCGACGATGACGATGACCAGGATCGCGTAGCGCGTGTATTGCAGCATCGCCGTGTGCGTCACCACGCCGAGGCGCGCGAGAAAGAAAGTGATCACCGGCATCTCGAATGTGGCGCCGAACGCCAACAGCATGCGCGAAGTGAATGACAGGTACTCACTGATGCGAATCTCCGGGCTGACGCGGATGCTGCCGTACTGTTCGATGAAGAAGCGGTAGCCCACCGGCAGGACCAAGGCGTAGCAGAACCAGGCGCCGCAGACGAAGAAGAAGGTGCCGAAGAACACGAACGGGCGTGCGTAACGCTTCTCGGTAGCGTAGAGGCCGGGCGCGATGAACTGCCAGAGCTGGTAGAGGATGATCGGGCTGGCGACGAAGATCGCAGCGATAAACGATACCTTCATCTTCGTGAAGAACGCTTCGACCACGCCCGTGCCGATGAGATGCACGACGTCGGCCTCGGTCCCTTGACCAACGTTCAGCGCGAGTAAGGGTCGGGTGAGGAAGTCAAACAGCCGCTCGGCGAAGGCGTAGCATCCGAAGAAGGCGACGCCGATGGCGCTCAACGCCTTGATGAGCCGCCAGCGCAGCTCTTCCAAGTGCGCCGTCAGCGGCATCTTGAGGTCGGCTGCCATTGATCCGGTGTGGCGAGTTGCGCAGGACGGGCGGTGTGGCGGACCGTCGTGAGCCGCGACGGACGGGCGCGTTAGCGCGCCGCCGCTCCGACCCTAGTGCCCCGGTGGCACATCAGTCTTCTTGTCCGTGGCGACGACCGGCGGCACCGGTGCGGTTGCCGGTTCTTCGGCCCCTCGTGGGACGCTCGCGGACGCTGCGACCATCGGCGGCGCCGGGGCACTGGCGGGTGGCGATACCGCCGGCTTCTGCACGGTGGCTTGGGCTTCCCGTTCCAGCATGATGCGGGCGTTCTGCAGCTCGTCCGACAAGCCGCTGGTGGCACGGCGCAATTCAGCGAGACCCTTCCCGAGTGCCTTCGCGACCTCGGGTAACCGCTTCGGCCCGAGGACGATCAGTGCGACGATCAGGATGACCAACAGTTCAGGGGTGCCGATACCAAACATGAGTGCGCGCGGCGTGACGACTGAGACGCTAGAGAAATCGTCCAGGCCTGTCAAACCGCGAACGGCAACCAATCAGCTCTCAGCCGTCAGCTCTCAGCCAAGAGAATGGAAGCCCGGCACCGCCGCGAGACGAGGTGCCCACAGGGGTGACCGAGGGGCTGACGGCTGAGTGCTGACCGCTGATGGCTTCCTTCACTTCGTGCCGGCCTTCTTCAGCTGCTCGACGTCCTTGCTGAGCGCCGCTACTTGCTCCTTGAGCTTGTCGATCTGGCTTTCGAGGTAGCGGTGCCGATGCCGGGCGCGGTCGAGGCTGTTCTCGTCGCGCTTGCCGGCGGTGTGCTGGTGACCCCCGCCGCACGGCTCGTCGACCGAATCGTAGCCCTGCTCATTGCAGCCGTCATACTCCTGCGAACGTCCGCCCACCGGTGTTAACGCCAGCACGGCCGCAACTGCCACCGCTCCGTAAAGTGCTCGCATGACTCGCCACCTCCTGTCGTGAGATGTGCGCTCCTAACGTGTTGCGATGACCGAAGTCAACCAGCCATTTACGGCTGCGCGAGCGGTTGCTAGATTGCCGGCGAATGGCGGACACCGGCATCGTCATCGATGCGCGCTACCTGGAGCACGATACTGGCGCGGGGCATCCGGAACGTCCCGAACGCATCGGTGTGCTGCTGCCGGTCGCCGGCGCGGCGGCGGATCACTGCACGGCCATCGCCGCGCGCGCCGCTTCGGGCGACGAGCTCGCCTTGGTTCACGACGGCGCGTACGTCGAAGAGGTGGCGGCCACGCAATACACGCCTGGCTTCGCCTTCGATGCCGACACCCCCACGTGCGAGCGTTCGTATGAGATCGCGCGGCTGGCCGCCGGCGGCTTCCTGGCGCTGCTCGACGCGGTGATGGCAGGGAGCGTGCACAACGGCTTTGCGTTCGTTCGCCCACCCGGCCACCACGCCGAGCGCCACCGGGCGATGGGGTTCTGCCTGTTCAACAACGTCGCGGTGGGTGCCGAGTATCTCCGCCGACACCATGGCCTCGAACGTATCTTGATCGTCGACTGGGACCTGCATCACGGTAACGGTACGCAGCACATGTTCGAGTCGGACCCGGGCGTGTTGTACGTCTCCAGTCACCAATACCCTTACTATCCCGGCACCGGCGCGCTCGATGAAGTCGGGTGCGGCAACGGCGAGGGGTACACCGTGAACCTCGCGTTTCCCGCGGGCTTCGGCGACGCTGAGTACCTCGATGCCTTTACGCGCATCGTCGAGCCGATTGCACAGCAGTATGCGCCGCAGTTCGTGTTGATCTCGGCGGGCTTCGACGCGCATGCCCGTGACCCGCTCGGTGGGATGCAGGTGACGGAAGCCGGCTTCAAGGCGTTGACGCGCATGCTCCTGGGCATTGCCCACGACCACGCCCGCGACCGCTGCGCCGCCATCTTGGAGGGCGGTTACGATCTCACGGCGATCCGCAACTCATCCAGCGAGGTATTGACGGAGCTGCAGGGTGACAGCGCTCCGCTGGCAGCACCTTCGGTGCCGAGCCGCGCCGGTGCGATCATCGAACGCGTCCGCAAGGTGCACGGTCGTTACTGGAAGATCTGAGCACCGAGCTCAGTCGATATCGCCGACGACCTCCTGCTCCGGTGCTGGGGCAACCGCGGCCGCGACCGGTTGGGCAGCGACGACCGCCGGCTCGGTGCCGCGCTTGAAGCATTCCAAGAATCCGCCGCCACCTAACGCTCGCTGCCCAGTGTGCGGGTTGATCAGCACGAAGCTGATAGCCTCAGGGACGGGGAAGTCGAGGATGGGTTCATTTTCGAGCGCGTGCTGCATGAAGTGCAGCCAAATGGGTGCGGCGACGTGGCCGCCGGTCTCCAATTTGCCGAGTGTGCGCTTCTCGTCGAAGCCCACCCACACACCGGCGAGCAACTGCGGTGTGTAGCCCATGAACCACGCATCGTTGAGGTCATTGGTCGTCCCCGTCTTGCCGGCGGTCGGCCGTTCCAGCTCTTTGGCGCGCTTACCCGTGCCGCGCTGGACGACGCTCTGCAACATGCTGGTGATCAGATACGCGGTCTCCGGAGAAATGACCTCCTCGACCTGTGGTGCGGGTTCGTCGATCACGTTGCCCTGACCGTCGGTGATCTTGGTAATGAACCGCAGATCCGCCCGTCGCCCTTGATTGGCGAACACGGCATACGCCGACGCCAGCTCGGCCAGTGTGACCTCAGACGATCCCAAGGCAATCGACAAATTCGGCGCCAATGGGCTGCTGATGCCGAGGTGCTTGATGTACTTGACGAGGTACTTGACCCCGACACGCGTGGCCAGCTTCACGGTGACAACGTTACGCGAGAACGTCAGCCCCTCGCGCAGGGTCGTCGGGCCGAAGAACTTGTTCTCGAAGTTGTGCGGCACCCAGATGCTGTTGTTGTCTTGGAAAGATATCGGTTCGTCGACGATGATCGTTGCGGGCGTGAAATTGCGATCCATCGCCGCGGCGTACACGAGCGGCTTGAACGCCGACCCGGGCTGGCGCGCGCTCTGCGTGGCACGGTTGAACTGGCTGCTGTCGAAGTCATAGCCGCCGACCATCGCTTTAACGTCGCCGGTCGCCGGGTCGAGAGCGATCATGGCGCCTTGCTCGGGTGGTTCCTGGTCGCGCACAAACTGGTAGGTCTGGTCGTTCCCCAGCGCCTCGGCCAGGCGGACGCGAACGACGTCTCCGTTGCGGAAGGTGTCGGGGTGGTTCCCGTTGGTGGCGGTTGCGGGCTGTAGCACGCCGCGGAACGGGCCGACCTGCACTCGCACGCCGGCAGGAGTGCCTTTCGATTTCCCGTTGGTCGAAGGGGCGCTGACGACCACGGCTTCATAGCCGCGGTTGCGTTCTGGTCCGTGGCCTTCCAGTGCGGCCTTCTGGGCGTGCAGGAAGCCGTCGACCTCGTTGGGTTCCAGGTGGCGCAGCTTCGCCTCGTAGTGTTGGCGGACCGACAGTTCGACGAGGCCGTCACGGAGTGCGGTCTCCGCAGCGCGTTGCATGTTCAGGTTCACGGGGGTGTACACACGCAGGCCCAGCGCATACAGGGCGGACTCGCCGTACCGCTCTTCGAGAAGGCGGCGCACGTGCTCGACGTAGTAGGGCGCGGCGATGAAGCTGCCTTTGCGCGGCGCCAACGCGATGGGCTCGCGTGCTGCGGCCGTGGCCTGGACGCGCGTGACGAGCTGCACGTCGGCCATGCGGTCGAGCACGTAGCGCTGGCGCGCCTTGGCGCGTGGCCAGTGGCGGAACGGTGAGTAGCGGCTTGGCGCCTGCGGCAGGCCGGCCAGCAATGCGGCCTCGGGCAACGTCAGATCCTCGACGTTTTTTCCGAAATACTCCTGTGCTGCCGCGGCCACGCCGTACGCCCCGCTGCCGAGGTAGATGTTGTTCAGATAGAGGTAGAGGATCTCGTCCTTGGTGAACTGGCGCTCCAGGCGCATCGCCAGGACCATCTCCTTCAGCTTGCGCTCGTAGCTCTTTTTGGGGGTGAGCAGCAGCGACTTCACGACCTGCTGAGTAATCGTGCTGCCGCCTTGGACCTTGCCGCCGGCGGCGACGTTGTTGATCAACGCGCGCAGGATGCTCAACGGGTCGACGCCGCCATGTCGGTAAAACCCGTCGTCCTCCGCCGCGATGAATGCGTTACGGACCAGGGCCGGGATGCGGTCGATAGGGACGAGATAGCGTTTCTCGAAATAGAATTCTCCGATAACCGTGCCATCGTCAGCCAAAACCTGCGTGGCGACCGGCGGGTGGTACTGGGCGATCTTGTCGACGGGCGGCAGGTTGGTGGTGATTTCCCAATAGACCAGACCGACGGCTATCGCTCCGGAGAGCGCCAACATCAGGACGACAAACAGCAGGAGGTTGCGGAGTGTACGCCCGAACCCGGCAGCGCGGGCCGGGCGAGTTCGCGGGCTAGCCATAAGTGCGAGAGATACGATAACGGCGCCTGCCCGGCTGGTCAACTGGGTTTTGACCGGGCGGTTTGCCACCCGTCGCTGATGGGCGCCGTCACCGAGGACACGCCATCGGGCCTCGCCTGCGGCGGGCGCGCCGCTTCCCGAGCCTTGGAGCAAGAGGGAGGCGCTTGCACGTACTGCATCGTTGCAACTATTACCTGGTTGTGAGTAGATGTTGATTCGATGCATACGATCTTGGTCGTCGATGATGAGCCGGCGAGCGTGCGTGTGGTGGCCCGCGCCCTCGCCGACGAGCACCGAGTGCTCACGGCCACCAGTGCCCGCGCCGGCCTGGAGGTGCTGGGTGCTGAGCCGGTGGCGCTCATGGTCGTTGACCAGCGGATGCCCGAAATGTCGGGGACGGAGCTGCTCGCGCACTGTGCGGCGCAGCAACCGGAGATCATCCGCGTGTTGCTCACCGGCTACACGGACATCGAGACGCTCTTGGAGGCCATCAACGCGGGGCACGTCTACTACTACCTGACCAAACCATGGGAGCCGCAGGAGCTGCGCCTCGTGGTCCGCCGCGGGCTCGAGCGCTACGAGGTCGAAGCCGACCGCCGGCGACTCCTGGGGGAGCTCAAGCAGGCGCTGGACCGCGTGCGGCGCGAGGCGGAGCAGAAGGGCCGACTATTGACGCTCGCGACGCACGAGTTGGGGACGCCGCTCCACCTCCTGGCGAACGCGCTGACGTTCATTGGTGACACCAGCCTCGCCGCACAGACTGGCGTCTGGCTTGATACGGCGCAGCGGAGCGCCGCATGGCTGGGGCGCATCGCGGCGCAGATGGCTAGCGGCGCCCGCTGGCACGGCGGTGGCGTGAAGCTGCACCGGCAACCCCTGCCCATCTCGTCGTTGCTGAGCGACCTGCAGGGTGCATTTCAGTTGATGGCTCTGGCGCGCCGACTGACTTTGCGTGTGGAAGCTATGGATGACTGTCCACTTGTCACTGTCGACGGGGTGTGGTTGGGACGAGCATTGTCGAATCTGCTGTCCAACGCAGTGCGCTTCACTCCCGATGGCGGAACCATCACGCTGGCGGTCATGATCACGCCGGGCGAGATCGCCATCACTGTGGGCGATACCGGCGTCGGCATCGACGAGCACCTGCTGGGTGAAGTCTTCGAGCCGTTTTCCGCCGCGGGTGGTGACGTACAGTTGCACACCTCTGGGCGCTTCGAATTTGGTTCCCGCGGCCTAGGTCTGGGCCTCGCCATCGCCAAGGCCATTGTCGACCAGCACGGCGGAACGATCGACGTGCGGAGTCAGAAGGGAGCCGGCACGCAGTTCACGGTGAAGTTGCGGCTCTCCTAGCAGCCTGCCGGACTTGGCAGCCCGGAGCGACCAACGGGAGCGGGCCATAGAAATGACGCCGGCCGCAGGCCCTGGGCGTGGATCGGCTTTGTTGCCTCCGGTGAATTCGGTAAGATCCCGCTCGCATGTCTGGCGTAGACGGCACGAAGACGCCCCATCGCTGTCATCACTGCGGGCGCGAGGTCGCCGAGACGACTCACACCCGGTCTGCCTACCGGGTTGACTATTACGCGCTCCACACCGGCGACGTCGAGCCGACCACGATGGCGCGCAGCGACGACCCCAGCGATGTCGTCACCGTGATGCGGCTGGTGCACGCCATCGAGATCTTCACCTGTGTCGATTGTTATCGGCAGCCGCAGGTGCGTCGTGAGCGCGAGCTGCTGTTTCGCTCGGAGCTTCGGGCGGCTTCCGACGGAGAGCCGGCGCTGTGATGCGCATCAAACGCTCGACCCTGGCGGGACGTTGGTACGCCGCCGGCGAAGCGCGGTTGCGCGAGCAGGTCGATGACCTGCTGCGGGCAGTGCCGCCGGTGCCCGCCGTCGGGCCACTGGCAGGTCTGGTCGTGCCGCACGCTGGTTACCAGTACTCCGGGCGCGCCGCCGCCGCCGGCTATACGTGTCTGTCGTCCTCGTCGTACGCTCGTGTGGTGATTCTCGCGCCGAGCCACTTCGGCAGCTTTCAGGGCGCCGCATTGTTGGACGTCGACGGTTTCGAGACGCCGCTGGGCACGATCGCCGTCGACCGCGATGCGTTGGCGACGTTGCTGCACCAGCCGTTGTTTGGCGAGGACGCTGCACCCTACCGCGACGAACATGCGCTCGAAATCCAGTTGCCCTTCCTGCAGCGGGTCCTGCCTGGTGTGCGCGTCGTGCCGGTGCTGCTCGGGGCGCTCGCCGAGGACGACTATGCCGCCGTCGCTGCCGCGCTCCGTCTGCTTGCCGCTGCGGACACTGTCTTTCTCGTCAGCTCGGACTTCGTGCACTACGGCCGGCGCTTCGATTACTTGCCGTTTCCTCCCGACGGCGCTGCGCCGGTCCGCGCGGGGCTCCGCGCCTTGGACCTGGGAGCGATCGAGTACGTGTGCGCCGGCGATGCCGCCGGCTTTCGGCGCTACGTAGCAGAAACGGGCGCCACGATTTGCGGGCGTATGCCGATCAGCGTGTTTCTCACGCTGCACACGCGGCACTCGCATGGCCAACTGCTCGCGTACTACACGTCACTCGACGTGACGCAGGACTACGAACACTGCGTCAGCTACGCCTGCATCGCGTTCCCCCGCGCCGACTGAGGCGCCGCCGCCTCTCGTCGTTTGTGGGATTCGCGCTGCGTTGCATTGTCGCCCGGCGCTCGCTGGTATATAAGCGCAACAGACTCGCCCGTTTCCCTCAGTAGGTATGGCTGAACCCGCCAAACAGAGAGCCGTCTCCGGACGCGAGCCGCGCCGGCATCGAGGGCTGCGCCTGCTCGAGGACATCGGAACGATCATCGCTCACTCGTCTGACTTGCGTGCCAGCGTACAGGGGATCGTCGAAACGATCGCTGAGCACCTGTCGATGGAGGTGTGCTCCCTCTACGTGTACGACGCCGAGCGCCAGACGCTCAATCTGTTCGCGACGACCGGCCTCGACCCCAACTCTGTGGGCAGAGTCGCGATGGGCATCGACGAAGGACTGACCGGCATCGTCATCCAGAAGTTGGAACCGGTCATGGCCGTCGATGCCATGGCCCACCCCCGCTACAAGTACTTTCCCGAGACGGGAGAGGAACGCTACCACTCGTTCTTGGGCGTTCCGGTGGTGGACCAACGCACCGCACGTGGTGTGCTGATCGTCCAGACCTCGCGTCGGCGCCGCTTTACGACCGAGGAAGTGCGGCTGCTGAAGGCAATCGCGGTACCTGTGGCCGGCATCTTGGCGCAGACCCGGCTGCATGCACGTCTCGAGACGCAAGAAAAAGAACACCTCTCGTACCAGGAGCGCATGTCGGATGCGATCGACCGGCTGCGCGACTACGAAGGGCAGCCGGCTGGGCGCCCTGGCGCGCAGATCCGCCTCGTGGGGTTGGGGGCATCACCCGGTTTCGGAGTTGGACGCGCGCATCTGGTGGCGTCGGAGCTCCGGTTCGACGATGTCTTGCGCGAGCGCCGCGGGCCCCTCAAGCGGGAGCTGAGCCGCTTGGCGGCCGCCATCAAGCGGTCCGTCGACGAGTTGGCGCGCACCAGGGACCGCATTCTGGAGAGCGTACCGGAAATCGACGCGGCAGTATTCGACGCCCAGCAGTTGATGCTGCAGGACAACAGCTTCGTCACGCGCATTGAGGGACTGATTCGCGATGGCCTGCACGCCGAGGTGGCGCTGCAACAAACCGTCGAAGAGTTCACGGCGCAGTTCGCCGAGCTCGATGACCCCTACATGAAAGACCGCGCCGCCGACATCAAGGACATCGGGCAACGCGTGCTACGGCAGCTGCTCGGCGTCGGCGAGCGGCGCGGGCCGTCGAGCGACGCGGTGGTGCTGGTCGCCTCCAATATCGCACTGTCCGACCTCGCCCTCGTCCAGCAGGAGAACCTCAAGGCCGTGGTGCTGGCGAGTGGCGGTGTGACCTCACACGCATCGATCCTCGCCAAGTCGATGGAGATTCCGACCATCGTTGGTGTTGAGCATGCAGAGGATGCGATCCGCGAGGGCGACGAACTGGTCGTCGACGGCAACGCCGGTATCGTCTTCGTCAACCCGACGCCCGAGATCCTGCGCGAGTACGATCGCCTGGCGCGCGAGTACCGCGCCTTCAATCGCGACCTCGAGACGCTGCGCGACCTCCCGGCGGAGACGTTGGACGGGCACCGCGTGTCGCTGTCGGCCAACATTGGGTTGCTGGGCGACATGCACCTGGCGCGCTTGCACGGCGCGGAGGCGATCGGGCTGTATCGCACCGAAGTGCCGTTCCTCTCGCACCGCGACTTCCTGACGGAAGATGAGCAGGTCGACCTGTACCGGCGTGTGGTCGAAGGGATGGGTGGGCAGCCTGTGACCATCCGGACCCTGGATCTCGGCGCGGACAAGTACCCGCGCTATCTGAAAGTGCCGCGCGAGGAGAACCCGTTCCTGGGCTGGCGGTCGATCCGCATCTCCTTGGAGCTCCCCGAGATCTTCAAAGTGCAACTGCGGGCGATCCTGCGCGCCAGCGTTGTGGGGTCGGTGCGCATCATGTTCCCGATGATCTCCAGCTTGGAAGAGATCCGGCGCGTGAAAGAGTTGCTCGCGGAGGCGCAGGACGAGTTGAGCGCTGAGGGCTACGCGTTTGACGCGAACCCGACCATCGGGATGATGCTCGAAGTGCCATCCGCCGTGTGCCTGGCGCCGCACCTCATTCAGGAAGTGGATTTCTTCAGCGTCGGGACCAACGACCTCATCCAGTACGTGCTGGCGGTCGATCGCAACAACCGCAAAGTGGCGGGGCTGTACGAGCCGCTGCATCCCGCGGTGATCCGGTTCATGGCGCAGGCAGTGGCCGCCGCGAAGCAGGCGGGCAAGCGGGTGTCGATTTGCGGTGAAATGGCCGCCGACCCGGTGTGCACGCTCCTGCTTGTCGGGCTGGGGTTCGACGAGCTGAGCATGGGGCCGTTCTTCATCCCGGTGATCAAGCGCCTGATCCGGGCATTGGACTACCAGGCGGCCCAGAGCTTGGCCGAGCAAGTGATCAGGCTGCCCACGGTCCGCGAGGTCAAGAGCCTCATGTTTGAAGCGATGCGCGATTTGGGCGTCATCGACATCATGGAGATGTACCACTGACGCCAGCCGTCAGCGATCAGCAGTCAGCCATCAGCCGATCCGGCAAAGCGAGGGGTTTCTGGCTGAATGCTGATGGCTGATTGCTGACCGCTTCATTGTCTGGACAAGCTCCGCCGCTTCGCATAGAAGACCGCCGAGTCTGAATCGGCACGTAGCAGGAGGGAGTCGGGTGGCGCGAAACGGGATGGGGAGCGCGCAACGCCCCGCGATGCCGCTGGTGGTAACGCTGTTGCTGGTGTTGCCGGCGGTCGCGTTGGCGCAGCCGGCCAGTAAGGCGGAGGCCAGGGCGAAGGCGGGCAAACCGGCCGAAGTGACGCAGGAGCTCAACGCGGTGGCCGAGGCGCAGCGCTCCCTCGCCGTGTCGCTGTCGGAGCTGCGCGACCAGTTGAAGGACCTGCAACGCGCCGTCGGCGAGGGCCGCGACCAAGTGCAGACCACCCACGACTCCCTGCAAGGAGCCATCGAGCAGATCAAGGGCATGCGTGAGGAAGTGCGTGGGTTGTACGTGGAGAGTAGCGGACTCAAGGGCGACATTGCCGCGCTCGGCAAACAGGTCGAAGGCCTCGATGGGAGCCTGGCCAGCTTTCGGCTCAGCGCCGGGATCGTCGTCGCGGTGGTGATCGTCTTGCAAATCGTGCTGGTTGGGCTGATGTTCCGTGGGCGAGGGTGAATCCATGAGTCAGAGGTTCGGAGCGCTGCGGCGATCTGCCGAGATGGTGGTAGGTCTCGTGCTGCTGGGTGTGTGCCTCGCGAGTGGCGCCGCGGCGCAAACTGACAAGACGCCGTCGGCGTCGTCCGGCCCCGAGGAGGTGGTGACCCGCTACCTCGAAGCGCTCAAAGCGGGAAACTTTCCCGCCGCGTACGATCAGATCTCCAAGGAGATGGCCCAGAGCAAGGATCGCGACGCGTGGGCGAAGGAGCAGCAATGGACGATGCAAATGTCCGACGCCAAAATCTTCAGCTACAAGATCTATCCGGGTAAAGTCGAAGGCGACGTTGCCCGTGTCCCGAACATTCTGAGCTCCCAAGATAAGTTTCTGAATCAGCTCGGCGTCGGCGAACACGAGTTGTATACGCTCATCCGGGAAGGCGGGCGCTGGAAGATTGATCGGCAAGTGCTGTTGGACAAGGCCGACCAGGCCAAGTGGTTTCCACCGGAGGCGCGCGAGAAGTAAGCGCGGGTGAGCGCTTGACACTCAGGGCAGAGAGTCTGTACAGCGGGGACGCCCCATAGCAGGGGCTCAGTAACGGATATCCTGAGGGAGGGATCATGCGGGTTCTGCGGGGCGTGCATGGAGTACTGGGTCTAGCGACGATTGCGCTCGTGGCCGGTTGCCACAAGGAAGTCGAGGACGTGCCGCTGCTGAAGCGCACGATCAGCATTTCCGACCGCTTCTTCGATGTGCAGGCGATCGATGCCGAGAAGGCCATCGTCGTTGGCTACAGTGGAAAGATTCTCCTAACGACCGATGGTGGGTTTACGTGGGCGCCGTCGGATTCCGGGACGAAGAGCGCACTCTATCGGGTGCGCTTCGTCGACCCCGAGACCGGGTGGATCTCGGGACAAGAAGGGCTGATCCTCCACACCACCGATGGCGGCAAGACGTGGCAGCGCCAGAAGAGCGGCACGACGGTCTACCTCTTCTCGCTCTCCTTCATCGATCGCAATCGCGGCTGGGCGATCGGCGACAAGTCCATCCTCCTGCAGACCACCGACGGCGGCGCGAATTGGGCCCTGCACAAGATCACCACTGCGGCGCAGAAGGAAGTCAGCGCGGAAGAAGCGATCGCGTCGGCCGACCCGGTCCTCTACGACGTGCAGTTCGTCGATGCCAACAACGGCTGGGTCGTCGGTGAGTTCGGCAAAATCTATCACACCTCGGATGGCGGGCAGACCTGGACCGAGCAGCAATTGAGCTTGATTGGTGCCGAGGTTGTCGACGCCCTCGACCTGCCGACGTTCTTCGGTGTGCGCTTCTCCGATCCGCAGAACGGGTTGGCGGCTGGTTTGGACGGCAAGATCGCGCGCACCAGCAACGCGGGCACCTCGTGGAAGTTCGAGAAGATGAAGCTCGACTATCCGATCGTCGATCCACTGTATATGCCACAGCTGTTCCCCGACGGCACCGGGTGGGCGACCGGCGCTGCCGGTGAAGTCGTGCACCTCGAAACGCCCGGTGGCGAATGGCAGCGCGCCAAGCTCGGCATGGAAGTCATCACCTGGCTGCGCGGCATGTATTGGCTCGATCGCGACAACGCCTGGATTGTCGGTGGGCTGGGCCTGATCCTGCACACCAAGGATGGCGGGAAAACGTGGATCCCCTCGCTCGGATAGTGCTGGGGTGAACGCAAGGAGGATGTGATGGCCCTCGACTACGAGGTTCCACGGGATAAACGCCTACTGTACTGGCTCGGCGACAAGCTCATCGACTACCGACATCCGGTCTCCATCGTCGTCCTTCTGGTCACCGCGCTCTTCGCCTACTGGGGCTTCCAGCTGTCGCTGGTCACCAGTTTCGGCGACCTGCTGCCGCAGGATCATCAGTACATCAAGATCCACAACCGCTACTCGGGCACCTTCGGCGGTGCCAATAACATCAACGTGATGATCGAGGTGAAGGACGGCAATATCTTCACCGTGGAGACACTGAACAAGATCTGGAAGATGACCGAGGGCCTCGACCGCGTCTACGGCGTCAACCACAACCAGATCGACTCGATCGCGCACCGCACCGTGCGCTATCTGAAAGTGGCGGCCGGCGGCACGATGCGCGCGCAACCGGTGATGCTCGAGCCCGTGAAAACGCCCGAGGAAGCCGCCAACATCCGGCGCATCGTCCACAACGCCGAGAACATTTATGGGTTGCTGGTCTCGCTCGACGACAAGGCCGCGTTGATCCGCGCCAACTTCATCGAAGGAAAACTCGACTACAAACGCATCTTCACCGAAGTGAACGAGAACCTCGTCGAGCCGTTCACCGACAGCAATACCCAGGTCTCGGTCGCCGGCGAGCCCCGCCTCTATGGCTGGGTCTACCACTATGCCGGTGACGTCTTCTTCATCTTGGTGGTGACCTACTGCATCGAGTGGGTCTTGCGCTGGATGTACTTCCACGACTGGCGCGGCGCCCTGCGGCCGACCATCACCGGCTTGATCGCCGCGTTCTGGGGCCTGGGCTTCATCCATCTCATCGGCTTTGCTCTGGACCCGCTGATGCTGGTGATGCCGTTCCTCATAACGGCGCGTGCTGTGAGCCATGCCATCCAGATGCACGATCGCTACTACGAAGAGTTCGAGAAGAGCGGCTGGCACAAGCGGCGCGCCATCGTCGCCTCCTTCGGCGAGCTCTTCGTGCCGACCCTGTCGGGGATCAGCACGGACGCCTTCGGTGTCTTGGTCATTTTGCTGGTGCCGGTGATCATGCTGCAGAAGCTGGCGATCACGGCGTCATGGTGGATTCTCGCGATCACCATTTCGGAAATGGCGCTCAACCCGATCGTGTACTACTACCTCAAGGCGCCGGAGCCGGAGCTCGTGGTGCTGCGCGAGCGCGGTGGCTTCCGGCTGGGCATCAACTGGTTCGTCCGCAGGTTGCTCACCCCGACGGGTAAGACGGTGACGGTTGCCGCGTGGCTCGTCGTGACCGTAGTGGCGCTCTACTTCGTACGCGGCCTGACGATTGGCGACGCGACGTCGGCGTCGCCGCTGCTCTGGTTGGATTCGCCGTACAACGTGTCGCACAAGCAGATTCAGGACAAGTTCGGCGGTGTCGAGCCGCTCATTGTGGTCGCCGAGGGCTACGACAAGGACGCCATGAAAGATCCGGGCGCGCTACGCGCCATGGAGCGCTTCCAGCGCTACCTGGAGCGCGATCCATCGGTAGGGTACAGCTTCTCCCTGGCCGACATCATCCGCGCGGTGAACATGGTGTTCCACGAGTTGGAACCCAAGTGGGGTGTCATCCCCGACAACTGGGTGGATGTCGGCGGACTGTTCTTCATCTACTTCTCCGGGTCCCCACCAACCGAGACCGCCAAGTACGTCGATCCGAGCTACACCACGGCGCACGTGACCTTCTTCTGCAAGGACCACAAAGGCGAGAACATCCGGCGCATCATCAAAGAGTGCAAGGAGTTCATCTCCGGCACCCAGATCGAAGAGCTGGGCATCACGCTGACCGGTCAGGACGATGCCGTGGTGATCAAGACGGTCGCGGCGGAGCCGGTGTGGGAGAAGGCGGGACCATCGTGGGTGGTCGGCAGCCAAGCCTCAGGCGATATGCCGTTCAAACCGGGCGACCGCGTGGTCGCGGTGGGCAAGACGCTCGTGAAGAACGAAGCCGAGTTCCGCAATGCGCTGACGGCGGAGGCGGGTCATACCACGTTGCTCGACTTCAAAATCGAACGCGGCGGACAGAGCATCGAGAGCACGGTCGGCGCGCCGTGGAAGGCCGTATTCAAGCTGGCCGGCGGCCTCATCGGTACCCTGGCGGCGGCCAACGAAGAGCTGGTGAAGAACGACGCGCTGATGAACTTCCTCGGCTTCTTTACCATGTGGATGATCATGCTGTTCACCTACCGGTCGTTCGCTGCCGGTCTGTACCTGCTGGCGCCGCTGCTGCTGTCCAACGTCATGGTCAACGCGTACATGGCCGTCAGCGACATCGGCGTGAACATCCATACGCTGCCATTGGTCACCGTCGGACTGGGCTTCGGCATCGACTACGGCCTGTACATCGTCAGCCGCACGATCGAAGAGATCCGCATCCGCGGCGACCTCGAGGACTCCGTGCGTGAGGCGCTGGAGACGTCGGGGAAGGCGGTGACCTTCACCGCGGTCACCATGGTCATCAGTACCGTTTTCTGGACCACGTCGAACATCCGCTTCAACGCCGAGATGGGCTTGCTGCTCGCCATCTGGATGGCGGTCAGCTACGTCGGCTCGCAGACATTGACCCCGGTGTTGATCGTCCTTTTCAAGCCGCGCTTCATCATGAAGGAAGCCAACCGCGCGCCAGTCATGACCACCATGGCGGCACAAAGCGCTGCGAGGTGAGCCATGCATCTGGGAATGTGGAACTCTATCGCCATCGTGCTCGGCTTCAGCTTCGTCGTGATCTTCCTCGACGAGTACGTCGTCAAGCCGTGGCGGCACCGTAAGTGGGAACGCAAGGCGGCGTCCGGCGACAAGGAGGCACAGCGCCTGCTGGACATGGCACGCTCCGCGAAAGTGTCTGAAGAGTGAGGACGTGTTCTTGCTCGTGTTCGTGGGCGTCGTAAGCATCTGAGCGCTCCGCGGGCACGAACACGAGCACGAACACGCGCACGATGTTCCTTCGCGTCCTGCGCATCGCGGCCGTCACGGTCGTGCTGCCGTTGTTGTTCGCGGTGTCACAGCGAGTCTCCGAAGCCCGTGGCAACGAGCCGGTGCCGGGCATCAACTGGGCCCTCGGCGTCGTGTCCGGCCTGTTCCTGGTGCGCGCGGTCGTCACCGAGCGGTTCCGCGGTCCGGAAGCCAACTTGCAGAAGGATCTCTTCTGGGGCGTCGCCGTAGGCGGCATCGTCACCATCATCTCCCGCTGCTAGCAACCCGTTGGACTTGGCAACCCGCAGCGACCCATCGGGGAGCGGGCCATAGAAATGACGCTGGCCGCAGGCCCTAGGTGACGATCCCTAATTCGGGGAAGGAGTGTTGCAGAACCGATGCGTACTAACGCACGCTGGACTCAACGGCCACCGCTCAAATCGAGCTGAATCACGATGGCTGCGCTCACCGCGATGGGCTAGAGGCCGGGTGTGTCGGTTCCTAACGCCGTGCGGTTGAGCGGCACGTACTTGTGCGTCCGCTCGAACCGCTGGTTCGGCCTGCTGCTACGTCCTACGCAGCACTTCCTGATACGAGACTTCCGGGAGCCGAGCATTGGTCCGCGCATGCTCGATCGTCATGTTCACGAGGTTCCCCTGCCGGTCGAGATCCACGTAGATGCTCTCGCTAATCTCCTTGGTCTCGGCCACTTCATTCTCCGTGAACTCAACGAGGGCCGTATCGGTGTCTGCAAAGTACTTGACTCTCATTGCTGACTCTCCTCGAACGACCTGTCGAAGAAGGCATTGTGCACCGTTTCACCGTCCTCTGGCAAAGTGACCCGTAGGACCTTCCCCGCTTCGGCGATCCGTGCCCATTTGCGAATCCGTCCGTCCGACTGAACCTGGGTCTTCTGTGGCTGCGCGATTACCTGCTTGTGATCCACTCGTCCCGGATCGTAGCGCGATCCGGCCGCATTCGCACGTGCTTGAAGTATTCGGTTGTCTTCACTTCGATCCTGACTCCGGATCTCGTCGCGGCCCGAATGCCTTAGTCACGATGTCTGGCCTCCTTCTGGCGGCTGGCTGCGGCTGGCCGCCTCGCCTCCCGAACCAAATCCGCATACCACGCAGGGTTCCTGCGGCCTGCCAATCATATCGGTAGCCGGGCTCGTGTGTCCGGGCCGATCTCGTCGAGCCGCACTTCGCGTCCCTCACACGCCGAAACATGCGCGGCGATGGCAAAGCGGAGGGTGGCGGCGGCATCGTCGGCGTCCTGCGCCGGTTGGCGGCCTTCGATCAGTGCTTCGATGAAGTCGTGGGCGCCCAGGCGGAAGCTGTCGGCCCAGTCGCTCGGGATGTCGTGCCAGGCGCGTGTCTCGCCGTCGCGGTAGAGGACGAGCGCCGGTTCGTCGAGCAGAACTCCGGTGCATCTGTTCACCCAGATGATGCCCTCAGTGCCGTGGATCTCGATGCGGTCGTCGCTGGCGTAGTACTTCGAGCGCACGCGCATGCCGATCGAGGCGATGACTTCCCAGCTGCCGAACTTCGGCACCCCGGCGTAGCGCCAGCTGATCAACGCTGGGCCGTCGTACAGCGCATCTGGCCCGAAGCGGTTGACGTGAATCCACGCATGTACGCGCTCGACCGGCTCGGTGATGAAGAAGCGGCCCATGTTGTAGCAGTGGTAACCGTGATCGAAGCACGTCGGGCCGCCGCCGCAGGTCTCCGGATCCATGCGCCAGGCTTGTGACGACTGCGGCACGCGCCAGCCGTCGTCGAAGCGCCCCGCTGCCGTCTTGATGCGCACCGAGAGCGGCTCGCCGATCGTGCCCGCCTGCACCAACTCGCGCGCCTTTACGTGCGGCGGATAGTGCATGAAGTTCTCGAACACACGCAGCCGGCGTCCGTTTTCCACCGCCGCTTCGTGTACGGCTTGCAGGTCGCCGAGCGTCAGCGTCGGCGGCTTCTGGAGAGAGACGTGTTTGCCCGCCTGCAGCGCTTCGATCGCGACCTTCTTATGGAGATGATGCGGCAGGAGGATCTCAACCGCGTTCACGTCGGGATCGCGCAGCAGTTCCTGATAGTCGCTGTATGCCTTCCTCGCTCGCCACTCCGCTTGCCGCTGCCGTGCCAGTACCGCGTCGCTGTCGCACACCGCAGTCAGCTCAGCCCGCGGGTGATCGAGGTAGCCGAGCACCTGTAGGGTGGCGATCCGTCCGCAGCCAATGAGTCCGACGTGCACGCGTTCGAGCGGTGTCATGCGGGACGTATACCACGAACCATCGGTGACGGTCTCAATTTCCGCTTGAGCAGTTCCCCCGACCGCCGTAGGCTGCGGCTACCAGGAGGACATATGGAGCAACTGTGGGCACTGATTCATTACCTGCCGGATCATCCACGCGCCGCGCTCGGTGTGGTCGTTGCCCTGGGCGGCATCTATTGGCTGATGAACCGTAAGCCGAAGCTGATGCGTGAGGCGGACAAGCGACTCGAGGAGATCCGCAAGGAGCGCGGTGATCCGTACAACAAGCTCCGGCCGCTGGAGTGAGTTGCGACCTCGTTACGCACTCGGTGTCGCCGCTGCTTGCAGGCCGGCGGCGTTGAGGACAACCACCGCTTGCCGGCGGTAACTGATCAGACCCGCGGACATCAGCGCGGCCATTGCCTTGCTGATGCGCTCTCGCGAGGCCCCAATCATATCGGCGAGGTTTTCATGCGTGATCGGTACCCCGATGCGCACTCCCACGGCTTCCTGGACACCAAACGTCGCTGCAAGATCGCCGATGGTGAGCGCCAGCCGGCCGCGCAGATCGAGTGCGGCGCAATGCACGAGGCGCATCGCGAAACGCGCCTGGCGCTCCAAGACGCGGTTGAAGAAGCGGACCACCGTCGTCGGCGGTAAGCCGGTGAGGACGCGCTCGAACTCGCGGCGCGGGACGACGGCGACGCTGGCGCCCGTGAATGCATCGGCAGCACTCAGCCGCGGGCGCTCACCCTCGACAATAGGGAATCCGAACATCGTGCCGGGTTGGTAGAGCACGCAGAGAATTCGCCGGCCGTTCGGCAGCACGACGGAGACGCTGACTTCGCCGGCCAGCACAATGAAGATGCTGCCGCGATGCGTGCCTTGCGGGTAGATCGAGGCGCCGCGCGCGAACTGCCGTATCGTCGCGACGGCCAGCAGCGCATCGACTGTGCCACGGTCGAGACCCAGGTCCGCGGCCACGCGCGCCCGCGCCTTCGCGTAGCCGGTTGATTCTCCCGTGTGTGACATCGGTCACAGACTCGACCCGACGCTTCACCTACTGATTCCGCATCACGATGGCAACTAGAGGTCGTGTTCGTGCTCGTGAATCGTGCGCGCACGAACACCAACACGGGCACGAGCACGATCACCAAACCAGGAGGAAGAAACTATGTCTGCGTTTGAAATGATTTCCGCCGATTCACACGTCGTCGAGTCGCCGGATCTGTGGGAGAAGTGGCTGCCGAAGGAGTTCCAGCCGAAGGCGCCGAAGTTAGTGAAAGATGCGGAAGGTGGCGATGCCTGGCAGTATCGACCCGGCACGCCGCCGGTGCCCCTCGGCCTGGTGACTACGTATCCGGGGCGCACGTACGAGCAGTTCAAATGGACCGGCGCGAAGTACGACAAGATCAATCAGGGTGCGTTCATCGGCGCGACCCGCCTCAAAGAGCAGCAGATCGACGGGGTGGATGCGGAGGTACTGTATCCGTCGCAGCGCACCATGCGCCACTTCATGCTCGATGACGACGACGTGTTCCACAAGCAGGGCATTCAGGCCTACAACAATTGGATGGCCCAGGAGTTCATGGCGGCCGACCCCAAGCGGCTTATTGGTTTGGCGCAGATGCCGAACGTGGGCGTCGAGGCGATGATCGCCGAGATGCGGCGCGCCAAGCAGATGGGGATGCGCGGCGTCATCCTCTCCACGTGGCCGAGCGGTGCCACGTCGCTCAGCGTCGAGGACAATGCCTTTTGGACCGAAGCGGAGAAGCTCGACATGCCGGTCAGCATCCATCTCGGCGTCGCGTCGAAGCAGGCGGCGGGTGCAAAGGGGCAGCCGTCGACCGGCATGATGGAAGGGGCCGGTTTGCTCAGCACCGGTGTGAAGACGGTCGTCGGCTATTCGTGCGCCGGCATGGACAACATGCCGGTGATCATCGCGGAGACCATCCTCTCCGGCCTCTTCGACAAGTTCCCGCGGTTGCGTTTCATCTCGGTCGAAGCTGGCGCCGGCTGGCTGCCGTACTTCCTCGAGCAGATGGACGACCGCTACTTCCGCAATCGCACGTGGGCCAAGGTCGAGCTGGAAATGTTGCCGAGCGCTTACTTCCGCCGCAACTGGCTGCTCACCTTCGTGACGGACTTCTATGGCGTGCGTAACCGCCACGCGGTGGGGATCAACAACATGATGTGGTCCACCGACTATCCGCACCACATCTGCGACTGGCCGTACTCGCGGAAGTTGGCGAGCCAGATGTTCGCCGGCGTGCCGGAGAACGAGCGTCACCAGATCTGCGCCGGCAACGCTGCGGCGCTGTACAAGCTCCAATAGGATGGCAGGGAGCGCAGAGCATTTGTTCGCTCTCGCGCTCCCACTCGCCTTGCTCTTGAGGTAGAAGAACGCGCATGGAAGATCTGCTCGAAACCTTCGGCGGCCACTTCATGAGCGAAGTGCCGGACCCGTATCCAGTCTACGCGCGCTTGCGACGCGAGGCGCCGGTGACGTGCCTCGACCTGCCGATGGCGCCGGCGTATATCGTCACGCGCTACGACGATGTCGTCACTGTCCTGAAGGACGCCGCGCTGTTCTCGTCGCACGCCAATGCCAAAGGCATCGGTCTCGTGATGGGCAAGACGATCCTCGAAATGGACGGCAAGGAGCACACGCGTCACCGCAACATCGTCTCCATGGCCTTCGTACCCAAGGCATTGAAAGGCGAGCTGCCGGAAACGATCGGCGCGATCGCTCACGACATGATCGACCGCCTCGCGCGCGACGGCCACGCGGACCTGGTCGCGCAGTTCACGCGCACGTTTCCGCTGCGCGTCATCGCGCACGTCATCGGCGTACCGATCGAAGACTACGAGACCTTCAAGCGGTGGTCGCTCGACCTCATCGGCTTCGCCGACGATCCGCCCAAGGGCTTCGAGTCCGCAGAGAAGATCGTCGACTACCTGCGGCCGATCGTCGAGAGCCGGCGGACCGAACCGCGCGAAGACCTGATGAGCACGCTCGTGCACGCCGAGGTGGAGGGCCAGCGCCTCAGCGACGACGAGATCTACGGCTTCCTGAAACTATTGTTGCCGGCGGGGTCGGACACCACCTACCGGTTGATCGGCAGCGCACTCTTTGCGCTGTTGACGCATCCCGAACAGCTGCAAGAAGTGTTGGCGGAGCGTTCGAAGATCGCCGCGGTGATCGATGAGACGCTGCGCTGGGAGGCGCCGGTACAGTACGCGGCGCGTGAGACGACGGCGCCCGTCGCGCTGGGCGGCGTCGACCTCCCGGAGGGAACGCAGTTGCTGACAGCGCTCGGCTCTGCCAACCGCGACGAACGTCGCTTTGCAGACCCCGACCGCTTCGACATCCATCGGCACATTGAGGAGCACGTGGCCTTTGGATTCGGCCGGCACTTCTGCCTGGGGTCGCACCTCGCACGCCTGGAAGCGACCGTGGCACTCAACGCAATTCTCGATCGTTTGCCAAATCTGCATCTGGACCGATCGCAAGCCTGCCGTGTCGTCGGCCTGGCGTTCCGATCGCCGAACCGCTTGCCGGTGCTGTTTGACGTGTGACGGAGAGTGGCGGAAGCCTCCTGTAGGGCCCGCTGTGCGGACCAGTCTTGTATCAGAGGTCCGCACAGCGGACCCTACGCATGTACGAGTTGAAGGGGAGAACGAATGGCTGAGTATCAGACGCTGTTGTATGACGAGAAGGATGGCGTGGCGTGGGTCACACTCAACCGACCCGAAGTGCACAACGCCTTCAACGTGCAGATGCAGCGCGAGCTGCACGAGCTGTGGCGCGGGCTGCGGCGCAACGATGCGGTGCGTGTCGCAGTGCTCACGGGTGCGGGTGACAAGGCCTTCTGTACCGGCATCGACCGAACGGAAACGATGGGCGAGCAGGCGAAGCCGGGGGAGCGCGTTGTTGGCGCGACGTCGACGCCGTTCATGTTCGACGATCCCGGCGCCAACATCGGACCGAAGAGCTGCGACTTGTGGAAGCCGGTGATCGCCGCGGTCAACGGCATGGCCTGCGGCGGTGCGTTCTACATGCTCGGCGAAGTCGAGTTCATCATCGCGGCGGAGCATGCGACGTTCTTCGACCCGCATGTCACCTACGGGATGACCGCGGCCTTCGAGCCGATGCACATGCTCCAGAAGATGCCGTTTCACGAGATCATGCGCCTGTCGTTGCTCGGCAATCACGAGCGGCTGTCGGCGCAGCGCGCGCATGCGATCGGCTTGGTGTCCGAAGTCGTCACCGCCGACAAGTTGCGGGAGACGGCGCAATGGGCTGCCGACGCGATTGCTTCGGCCCCGCCGCTGGCCATCCAAGGCACCGTACGAGCCATCTGGGCGGCGCGCGAGCTGTCACGTTCGCAAGCGCTCGGCCTCGGCTACGCCTTCGTCGGCATGGGGACGAATCAAGAGTCCATCCGTCAAGGCCAGGCGGCCTTTGCGGCCGGCAAACGGGTGAAGTGGAAGCTGCGTTAGGATCGTGCTCGTGATGGTAGAGCAAGGAGAACGGACACCAGCACGAACACGAGCACCAGCACGATCTCCTTGTTGAGCCGCAGGCCGCCTGTTACGTTTTCTGCGTATGCTGCGGGGAGATTTCCACCACCACATTGATGCCGACCCGGTCGATGGCAAGTTCGTCCGCCACTCAGCGGGAGTGCTGATCGATCGCGCAGCTGCGGCCGGACTGAATGTCCTGGCCATCACCTGCCACGAGTCGGTTCCCTACGACGGCGATGCCACGCGGTACGCCGCAAAGCGCGGTGTGTTGCTGCTGCGCGGCATGGAGGCGACCGTCGACGGGCACCATGTGCTGCTGCTGAACTTCCCCGAGTTTCCGCCCGGCGTGTGCAGCATGGAGGAGATTGCGGCACGCAAGACGGGCGGCGCATTGGTGATCGCGCCGCACCCGTTCTATCCGGTCGGCATGGGGATGGGCGAGACGTTGATGGCGTTTCCAGATCTGTTCGATGCTGTGGAGTTCTCGGGCTTGTACACGCCGCTGACCCGGCGTTTCAATCGCCGCGCGGCAGATTATGCGCGGCACGCCGGCGTACCGGTGATCGGCAACACCGACACGCATTTCTTGTGGCAGCTGGGCCACACGTACACGCTGATCGATGCCCGCCCGGAACCGGCCGCGGTGATCGATGCCATCCGTCACGGACGCGTGCAGCTGGTGACGCAGCCGCTGAGTTGGCGGCACATCGTCCGCTTCGTCGTGGCATCGGGTGGCACCACCGATTTTCTACGGGACAGTCTGAACTACATGCTGCGCATTCTCCGGCGCACGCGCGCTGCAGGGCGAGCACTCGACCCAGCAGCCGCGTCGCGGTGATCCGCCGCTTGCCGATGCGCGCCCCGACTACTTGCCGTCAGGGTACGTGGTCGGGTTCTGGCCGTAACACGGATTCCGGCGGCGCCGGTTCTCGGCGTCGAAGATGTACTCGTTGTAGACGTTCCTATCGCCGCACAACTCAGCGAGGCACCGCGCGGGTGACCCGTACCACTCCTTGCCGATCGGGAGGTCGCAATCGAAGGGTGTGCGGGGGCGATTGACGTCGATCTGCTTTTGCGCGCGGGCTGCCACTGGAGTGAGTGAGGACAACGCAGCGCAGATGGCCACTACGTAGATCGTTGAAGTGCTAACTCGATATTTCATCGCAGCGCAGCATAGCATCGCAGCCTTGATGGAAGAAGCACGAGCCATTACCGCACCCAAGCGGTCCACACCAATCGACGTTTACTTTCGCCGCACGCCGGTGCTAACAAGAGTGCTGAGCGAAGCGGTGCCGAACCCGCGGTAGGATGCGGCTCATGAACCCGAGCGAAACACGGCTGAGTCAGAAGTGGTGGCTGCTCGTCTGCGCCGTGGCAGCGATAGGCCTGTGTGCCATGCCACCGACGACCGCCCTTGCGGCAGTTCGGGTCGAGTTTCCGAACGTCCAGTTCGGACTGAATGCCGCTGCAGCTGCTGCACCGGGCATGGAGGGTCGCGTACACCGGATGGCGACGCGCACCGAGCGCCTGGCCGTCCGTTTGGCCACAGCGATCAGCGGCGCTGTGGTTGCGTGGTCTTGGATCCTGCCGTCTGCTGTTCTCTTTCTGCTTGTCTCGGCTGTTGCGTCCGCGATGGACCTCCGCATGCTCGATTGGCGGCACCAGAGCCCGCAGGTCTCAGCGCGCGACCTGGGACAGGGCGTGCGTATTTTCTTCCGCATCTTGCGTGACCGCCGAACCCCTTATCTGCCATGGGCGGTCCTGGTGTCATCGTTGTTGTACTGGCTGCTTCCCGCGGATCTCGTGGGGGATGGCAGGCCTGTCGTTGGTTTGCTGGACGACCTACTCGTCGCGGTCCTCGCCGCGAAATTGTTCATCCACCTCTGCCCAGACACGGTCGTTGAGGCGCACGCCGAGGCGGTCCGAGCAGAAGTGTAACCGCGCGCCGTCAGTCGTTTTGCGCCGGCTCGGTGACCGCGTCGAACCCCGCGCAGCCCACGACCGGGAGGCGAGGGTAGCGCGCGAATCGTGGATCGGTCTCCGCCCGCGCGCAGCGGTAGAAGACTGAACCACGCGCAGTCGTGACAGTCTTGGAGTGCCGGCACTGGGCGCAGAGGCCCACCGCGGAGGTGTCCATCCGCTGCGGCAGCTACGCGGCGCGTGCGGGCGCCGCCGGACTGCGGGCCTTGATCAATGTGATCTCACGTGGTGTGCACAAGCGGATGCGCTGCCCCGTCACGCCGAGGCCACAGTTCACGTACAGATAGTTGCCGTTGCGCTCGAACAGGCCGCGGTCGAAGGGCGTGATGAACTCGGCGAGATTGCGTACGCGACCGTTGAGCCACGGCACCCCCAACTGGCCGCCATGTGTGTGCCCCGACAGCGTGAGAGCAACGCCGCCACCGGCTGCCTGCGGGAAGATGTCCGGTCGATGGCACAGCAGGACGACGGGTTCTCCCGCTGGGAGTGTCGGGAGGAGCGTGCCGAGGTACGCCACCGCAGGGACGCCACGGGCCCAGTCGCGGCCACGATCATCGAGGCCGACGATGTGTAGCCGTTGGCCGTCCACGGAGATGCTCGTGTGCGCGTCCCGCAGAACAGTAAAGCTCGTGAGCCGCCGGACCTTCTCTTCCACTCGATCGGCGCCGGCGTAGTGGTCGTGGTTGCCGAGGATGGCCACGACGCCATGTGTGGCGCGCAGGCACGCCAACTTCGGCAGTAGCGTGTCAACGTCCACGTACGGCGAATCGACGATGTCCCCGGTGATGCAGACGAGGTCGGGACGCAGTGCGTTCACCCGTTCCACGAATCCCTCCAGTTGACGCGCGGTGAGGTTCTCCCCGAGGTGCGTGTCGCTGATCTGGACGATGCGCAGGCCGTCGAGTGCGGGCGGTAGGTTGCGCAGCGGCAACTCCAATTGCGTGATACGCAGCCGCCGCTGGCCGATTGTGTAGCCGTAGGTGAAGGCGGCCACGATGCCGACCATGCCGGTATTGGCGAGCCACTGGAAGACGGGATTGACTCCAGCACGTGCCAGCGCGCCCACGTGCGTGGGGCGGGCTTCCACCGCCAGGGCTTCCAAGAACACTGTAATGGGTGCCCAGACGGTGGAGAGCAGGAGAAGGTAGCCCACGCAGAACAAGCAGGTGAGCGCGGCAGCGTAGTACAGGCGCGGTAGCGCGCCGACATGCTGGCCACGTCGCCGGCAATCCGTTGTCCAGCGCATCAAGGCGCGGTTGATGGCGTACAGAGCAACCGGGGCTACCAGGTAGCCAATGAGTGCGGGCGAACTTGCCGCCCGCCCCCACAGCCACCAGAGCATCACGGACTGCGCCACACTGATGGCCACAACTAAGAGGCTGAAGAAGTTCGCGAAGAACAACGCGACGAAGCGCGCGCGCAGACGATGCAGCATGTGTTCGGGCACGTCGCGGCACCCTAACCGAATCGCAGCGCCCACGCCAGCCAGAATAGTTCTCATCCCAGACTCGTCGTTGCTCCAAACGGTTGGCCGGTGTCAGCCACATTGGTTGCGATCAGCCGACTGGCGGTTGCAGCGGCCCGGCGTTCCGAACCGGAGCGACCCACGTAACTTACTGAACGGCATCGCATTTGTCGCGTCGAGTGGAGATTCGGTTCTGGCGGTATCCCCCTTGCACAGCGATGCGGTTGAAGAAGGTGGGAAGAAAGAGTCCCGAGCATGAGCCAACTAGCAGTCGAGCGAGTACTGGGAAGACTGGTGACCGACGCCGAGTTCCGGGCGGAGTTCCTATTGGAACCTGCGAGCGTGTGCTGCGATCAAGGTATCGAGCTCACGCCCGTGGAGCTTGCCGCGCTGCTCCGTGTCGATGAGCACGCCTTGCAGATACTCGCGGCGCGCCTCGATCCGAAGATCGTTCGCGCCATGACCCTGCACCTAGCTGAGGACGACGTGCGGGGCAGCTTGTCACGGACCGCACGTGACCGGCGCTCGCAGCGCGGCGCAGGATGACGAGGAATGATGATGAGCCAGCACAGCAACACATCGACGCCAGCTGCGTCTCACCTCCGTCCAAGAGCGACGCGCCTGAGTGGCGTCGTCGCTGCGACCGCGGTGCTCCTTGTCTCTCTGGTACTGGCGGCACCCAGTCCGGGGCAGATTCTGATCGACGACTTCACGACAGCCGTGAACACTTCTTCCTTCACGGTGGATTCGACCACCGGCTCACCGATCACCAAGGCTGACGCCTCTCTGGTGGGTGTCATCGGTAAGCCGGTTGGGACCCCTGGATCGCGCAAGATCACGATCGCCCGCACGAGCGGCAGCGGTATCATCTCCCCCGTCGGTGTCGACGTAACGGGCCCGTACTTCGGCTACAACTCCGGCCCCCGCGCCATCGGTACGGCCGAACTGCTGTACGATGCAAATGGAACGGGTTTGTCTGCCGACTTTTCGAGCGTCACCGGAATTCTGGTTAGAGTGCGGTCCGCAGATGCGGCTGCGATTGGCGCGAACCCGCCAAATCCGCCGGCTGGACTGCAGGTCTCAGTAACGGTAGTCGACGGCAGCAACAATTCGGGTTCGGTTCAAGGGCTCGTGACCGTGGCAGACACAACCGTGGATCTCCCGCTGCCGCTTCCCGCAGGTATCAACAAGGGCAATATCAAGAGCATCAAAGTCCAGTTGGTTGGCCGCGTCGCTGCGGACTTCTCCTTGAGCAAGATCCAGACGTACTCTGACGCGACCCCGCCGCCGACACCAACGGACGTGCAAACACCCGAGACCTTTGAGACGAGAACGCCAACTCCCTCTCTGACGCCGACGAACACGCCGGTGCCGCCGACCAACACGCCGACGAACTCGCCGGTGCCGCCGACCAACACGCCGACGAACACACCGGTGCCACCGACCAACACGCCGACGAACAGCCCAGTGCCGCCGACCAACACGCCAACGAACACGCCGGTGCCACCGACCAACACGCCGAC